>CAYMDG010000102.1:2090-10528 GCA_964388905.1 uncultured Bacteriovoracaceae bacterium | reverse complement strand
TACTTTGACAAGGCCATCCTGAAGAACTTCACCAGCACCGCGAGCCCTTCAGGCATTCACGTTGACATCCTCAAGTTCAAGGGGTGCGGTGCATCGACCGACTCTCTGGGCCACGGCCTTGCCATTGCCGTAGGTCTCGCGCTGGGAGCCCGCTTGAAAAAGAAGGATTTCCGCACCTTTTGTATGATGGGCGACGGCGAGCTCTGCGAAGGCACGGTGTGGGAGGCGGCAATCCTGGCCGGTCACCACAAGCTCGACAACCTCACGGCCTTCATCGACAGGAACAATCTCATGATCGACGGCCTTACCGAAAAGATCACCACCCTGGAACCCATTGATGGAAAATTCAAGGCCTTCGGCTGGGAAACCCTTGTCATCGAAGGACACGACTTTGCCGCCATCGGCGAGGCAATAGAAAAGGCCCAGGCCATAAAGGGAAAGCCCACGGTCATCATCTGCAAAACTGTGAAAGGCAAATGTGTGGACCTCATGGAAGGCCAGGCGCAGTGGCATTATGGCGGGTTGAATTCCGACTTGAGGGATCAGGCACTGGCATGCATTGATAAACATTACTCCGGACTGCTCGGTTAAGGAGGCGCATATGGCTGAAGGTATGACATGGTCGGTAACGGATGGTGACAAGCTCACCCAGGCGGAAGTTTACGGCGAGGTGCTCTCCCAGCTCGGGGACAGGTATCCCGATATCGTGGCTCTCACCGCGGATCTGGCCAGCTCTACAAAAATCGGGCGTTTCGGAAAGAAGTATCCGGAGCGGTTCATCAATGTCGGCATTGCCGAAAACACCATGTTCGGCATGGCCGCCGGTCTTGCCCTTGCGGGATTTAAGCCCGTGGTCTCGACCTTTGCGGCCTTCGCGTCGCTGAGGTGCGCCGAGCAGGTTCGGACGGACATCTGCTACCAGAACCTGGGTGTAAAGATCATCGCCACCCATGCAGGGATCTCCTTCGGACAGGCGGGTTCCACCCATCACTGCACCGAGGACATTGCGGTCATGCGCTCGTTTGCGAACATGACCGTCATCGTCCCTTCCGACGGCATGGAGACAGGCAATGCCGTTGCTGCGGCCATGGAATGGCCCGGGCCCGTTTACATCCGCATCGGCAGAGGCTTCGAGCCCCCGGTAAACAAGACACCGGACTATGGCTATGAGATCGGCAAGGCCATTACCATGCACGAGGGCAAGGATGTCGCCATCATCGCCTGCGGCGTAGGTGTCCTCCAGGCGGTGCGCGCTGCAGAGCTGCTCGACCGGCAGGGCCTCTCCGCACGCGTCATCAACATGCACACCATCAAGCCCATTGACCGTGACGCAATCATCCAGGCGGTCAAGGATACGAGGCGCATCATCACGGTGGAGGATCACAACATCATGGGCGGACTCGGTTCGGCCGTGGCCGAAGTCATCGTGGAGAGCGGCAAGGCCTGCGCCTTCAGAAAGCTCGGCGTCCCGGACTGCTATGCAATCGTCGGCTACCCCGAAGACCTCTACCACTTCTACAAGTTCGATGCGGACGGCATCGTGGAGACCGTGAGCGAGCTCATGCGTCTGGAGATAGAAGAAGACGAAGACTGGGAAGACGAGGCATAAAGGAGGACGGCCATGGCAGACAAGGTGATGCTCACAAACAGGATTGTCCTTCGATCGATCATGCCGCTCTTCAAGGTGCTTTACGAGGCGGACAATACCCCCCTCAAAAAACTGCTCATACGCTTCGACGGGGTGATCCAGTTATTCATCAAGGGCACCGATACCGGTGCCTACCTTGAATTCAAAGACGGGAAGCTCGATGTCATCCAGGGTATTCATCCGAATCCCGATATTGCGCTGCCCTTCAAGCATGCCGCGGGCATGAATGCCATGTTCACCGGGGGCATCCCTGTCTTCGGCGGCCTTCCCACGGGCATCTGGAAACTCCCGCTGCTTATCAGGCTCGTGGTGCTCCTTTTGGGCCTGTTGCTCCTCATGCCCAACGTCAACCCCAAGGATCCGGCCAAGCGCGAGCTCAAGCTGAAGCTCATCATGTACATGGTCACCAATGCCCTGAGCCAGCTCAACAAGGGCGGCGACGAGGATATGGAGGCCTGGACGGCCAAGCAGCCCGACCGCATCTACCAGATGTCCATAGACCCGGCAGGACCTGCAGCCTACCTCAGGGTCAAGGGAGGCAGAACCAAGGCAGGCCACGGCCATTATACCCGCAAGGCCCCCTTCGTACACATGCGGTTCAACGGAATGGAAGGCGCCTATAAGGTCCTTGCAGAGAGCAAGGATACCGTGAGCGCCACGGCGGACGGCGACATCAGGCTCGAAGGCTCGCCCGAATACGCAGGGGTCATGGGCTCATTCATGTTCCGCATCCAGGACATGCTGCTGCCGCCGAAGAAATAGCCGGGTATAAATGCTGTCGTCATGGAGATGATGAACCCCTCATTATCTCCTTACAATGAGAACGGGCTTCTGTGACTTCCGGATCACAGTCTCCGTAACAGATCCAAGCAGCATCTCTACGATATCGCTCTTTCCATGAGAGCCCATGATAATAGCCGATACATTTTCTTCTTCAGCCACCCTGAGGATCTCCCTGAATGGAATACCTTTATCAATCTGGGCCGTTACAATAAAACCGTGTTCCTTCAACTCATCTTCCAGGCTGGAGATCTCATTGAGCGCCAGCTCCTCCCATTCCTTCTCAACAGCAAGGGCATCTATCGCCGTTGAGTTGCGGAAAGAATCAATACCTCTCTCGTCAATGATGTATAAGATGATCACTTCCTTAGCACCTGAACCCTTTAATCCGATGATGTAGGGCAATGCCTTTTTTGCGACTTCTGAAAAATCAGTCGGGTATAATATTTTTTCAAACATATTGTCTCCCTTATGAGTTTTAAAAAACCATACTTCCGGAATACCTATTCCAGGAATCTATTACCTGTGCCTTCCGTTTATTCCATCATGCCTCCCATGGGTGCACATGAAGCCACCCGTAAACAATCTGGATTCTTAGGCCGATCTTCAGGAGTCCAGATTTACCCTCACTTTTTTCAGAAGGTCGCTGGGAGTAACTGGTTTCTGGATTAGTTCCAGACCTTCTTCAAGGATTCCATCGAGATGTATCTTGTCAGCGGTATAACCACTCACAAAAATCACCTTTATATCAGGCCGCATCTTCTTTATCTCTTTGTAGACCTCCTTACCGCTCTTCCTGGGCATGATCATATCGAGAATGGCCATCCGGATCTTGTCCTTATGCTCACCAAACTTTTTGATGGCATCCTCCCCATCGGCTGCAAGAATGATCGTGTAGCCATATTCCTCGAATATTGACTTGAAGAGCCACCGTATGGCTTCATTATCCTCTGCCACCAGTATGGTTTCGGTCCCACGCGGCAGTTGCTCAAGAGACTTTGCTGCGTGAAAATCCGTCTTTTCAGGTCGGCTTTTTATTAACGGCACATAGATCCTGAATGTCGAACCTTTGCCCGGTTCGCTGTAAACATTGATATAACCGTTATGCTGCTTGATAATCCCATATACAATGGAGAGACCGAGACCGGTTCCCTTTCCCACTTCTTTCGTCGTGAAAAAGGGATCAAATATGTTATTTTGCACTGCTTCATTTATGCCGGTGCCCGTATCCGTCACCGTAACTACGGCATATGTCCCGGGCACACCGTATCCGTGTAAACGGATAAACAAGTCGTCTAAGGTAATAAGGTTTGTCTCAATCGTAAAATGACCGCCGGACGGCATTGCGTCTCTGGCATTGGCCGCAAGGTTCATCATGACCTGCTCTATCTGACCGGCGTCCGCATTGACGATCAGTGCGTTCTCGGCCAGCGACATCTTCAGTTCAATGTCCTCGCCGATGATCCTTTCCAGGAGCTTTTCCACACGCTGTACAACCTCATTCATATCCACCGGCTTAGGGTTGATGACCTGTTTTCTGCTGAACGTAAGGAGGCTGTGGGTCAAGTTAGTCGCCCTGTCTGCCGCTGCAAGGATCTGCTCCACATTCACCCGCAACGGGTCGTCTTTCTTCATTTTCATGTGCATCATGTCACCGTAGCCGACGATCGCCGAGAGAATATTGTTGAAATCGTGGGCAATGCCTCCAGCGAGCTGCCCGATCCCTTCCATTTTCTGGGAATGGCGGAGTTGTCCCTCAAGTATGTTTCGTTCCGTGATATCCAACCCTACACCGATAATACCTATGGTATCCCCTTGATGGTCCCTGAATAAAGAGGCGGTGATTTCATGCGGAATTTCTCGTCCGTCTTTTGTGACGAAGAGGATCTCTGTGCTGGCGATGCCCTTTTCCAGTACTTTGCGAATAGTCTCTGTCAGGGAATCAATGTCTTTGTTCCGGCAGAAATCCGTAAGCTTCATGGACACTATTTCCTCGTCGCTGTAGCCGGATACCAGACAGAACATCTTATTCCATCTGATAAACCTGTTCTCCACATCAAAAATAAAGATTATTTCCTTCATGACGTTCAGTGCATTTTCAACGAATGTTTTCTCTTCCTTAAGTAACATTTCAGCCCGGTTCCGTTCCGTGACGTCCCTAATGTTGCATTGAGCCAACCTTGCCCTGTCCACGAGATAGATATCCGTTTCGATATGTTGCCCGGACTTGGTTTTTACCGGAACATCAGTGTAATTAATAATGCCGTTCTTGTTCAGTTCTTGAATGATCGTCTGGAAATCCCCCATGTCGAACATAACACCGATATCCTGAAGCCTTTTTCCGGAGCACTCCTTTGAGGAATAGCCGAACATCATCTCGGCGGCAGGATTCACGTGGGTTATATGCCCATTGCTTTTTTCGAGAAGCACTATGCCGTCCTTGGCGGTCTCAAAGAGACGCCTGTAGCGCTCTTCAGATTCCGACAATAGGCTCTCCAGTCTCTTGTGCTCGGTAATGTCGTTCCCGATACAAAGGATCTCTGTAACATTACCGAGCTCATCGCAAATAGCACGGTTCGTCCATGCTACCCATGTCCGTTCACCATTCCGGCGCATGTTTTCATTCTCATTGTTGATATATTTTTCCGGATTTTTTCCGATATTTCTGATCATGGAATCAAGATCATGATCCGAAAAATTTGTCTCCGGCACGATAGTGCCTATAACGCTGCACCCAAGTATTTCTTTTTCGGTATAACCGAAGAACTTCTGCGCAAACTCGTTGAAAAAAAGAACCTTTCCATCCGGGTCCATTCTTAAGATAATGCTGTTCGCATTCTGGACAAGCTCTTGATATTTAGCCTCGGTTACTGCCAGGGTTTTTTGAACTTTTTTCAGAGCGGCATTTTGTGAGCGCAATTCCGAAAGTTCATTTTCGAGTTGCTCTCTTGTTTTCTCCTCATCGTTATCGTTCACAAGGTCACCCATTGTACTCCCAGGGCTATGTTGTTCATATCCAGGTTTCTAAACGTTCTTCTTTTCCTCTCCAGAAGAGGGTATCTTGAGATCTTATTCTATGTGTGATTTTGCTGTCCTGACAGCGAGATCTTTATCCCTTGTGAACAACCACCACTTCATTTCTGATGAGTGGATACCGGCTTGCTTGTCTTGACCTTTGCAATAATACCAGTGGCCGAATCGCTCGACAGTTGAAAACGGATGATTGCCCGTGCAGAGGATTCCGCAAGGCCTGATCTCCTTGAAAAAAATTGTCTCGCCAGGGACTTCATCATAGGAAAGGGCATCAGGCAATACGATTTGAGATACATCAAGGCCTTCTGCTTCCTTCTTATCCAGCCAGTCTGAAATTTTCATTTTGTCTGTTTGATATTTTTGCGAGACTCCACTATTCACCAGGCCCACACTTCCAGTCTATCCTGTAGAGATATACTATCAATAAACTTCTGAAAATCAAGGTGCTGAACATCCATCAGGGCATATATAAAATGAATGCTGCAGAAATAATGGCACTGTTTGAAGTTAACTCAATACCATTGTTCCTCGTCCTGTTGAAATCATGCACATCAGGTATTAGAATATTGAAAAGATTCTGTCTCTCCATGCACCCATATTTATTTTAGGAGAATGTTATGCACGATCTCATCGATGCCAAGACAAAAAAAGAACTCCTGCCGGTCTTGAAACACCTCAAGGCGCCTGTGAAGCTTGTTTTCTTCACCCAGGAGCACCCCTGCGTGGCGTGCCGGGAGCAGGAGAACCTGCTGACAGAATTTGCCGCACTTTCGGACAAGATCACGCTGGAAATCAAGGACCTTCTGGCTGATGCCGATCTTGCCCGCACCTATGGGGTCAGCAAGGTACCTGCAACGGTCCTTATGGGCGAGAAGGACTACGGCATACGGTTCTACGGCATGACCATGGGCTATGAGTTCGGCTCGCTCCTGGAGGCCGTGCTTATGGTGTCTGCCGGTCAGTCAGGACTGCCTCATGAGATGGAGCACCTCCTTACTATCATCGATGTCCCGGTGCACCTGGAGGTCATGGTGACGCTCACCTGCCCCTACTGCCCCAAGATGGTGCATGTCGCACACCAGATGGCCGTTGCAAACGAAAACATCCGCGCCGACATGGTCGAATCCTCCCAGTTCCCCCAGCTGGTGCAGCGCTATGAGGTGAGCGGTGTGCCCAGGACTGTTATCAATGAAGGGGCATCCTTCGAAGGGGCGCTGCCCCCCCTCCAGGCGATCCTTCAGATCCTGAAGGTGGTGAAGCCCAAGGAATACGAGCAGATCGACGCCCAGATGCGTGAGGCCGCAGGCGAGCGCCTTGCTGTGGCTGCATCGACCGAACGCACCTATGATGTCATCATCGTGGGCGCAGGTCCGGCCGCCCTGTCGGCGGCCATCTATGCCATCAGGAAGAACCTGGAAGTTGCGCTGGTAGGCGAGGCCTTCGGGGGGCAGATCACCAACACCGCCGGCATCGAGAACTGGCTCGGCATCCCGAGCATGAGCGGCATGGACCTCACGGCCATATTCCGAGCCCACGCGGAACGCTATGCCATTGCCGAGCAGATGGGCGAAAAGGTGACCTCCATTACCGGGAATAATTCGTTGTTCCAGATGAATACGGCTTCAGGCCTTGCTTACCGGTCAAAGGCGGTTATCTACTGTGCAGGCAAGGAATACCGCACCCTGGGGGTGCCCGGCGAGAGCCGTTTCCTGGGCCGCGGCATCGCGTTCTGCGCAACCTGCGATGCACCGCTGTTCCGTGACAGGAGCGTGGCCGTCATCGGCGGGGGAAACTCGGCATTCACTGCAGCCAGGGACCTGCTCGGTTATGCCAAGGAGATCCATATCGTCAATGTCTTGAAAGATTTCCAGGCGGATGCAGTGCTCTTTGAAGCGGTGAGCAAGGCCCGGAATGTCACCCTGCATGGCGGCCTGCGGGTTGTGGAGTTCCTCGGCAAGGAGAGGCTCGCGGGTGTCCGCCTGGAGGGGGTTGAAGGGACGGATCGGCTTGACCTGAACGTGGAAGGCGTCTTCCTTGAGATCGGGCTGGTGCCCAACTCGTCGCCGGTCAAGGACCTGGTGAAGCTCAATGACCAAGGCGAGATCGAGGTCAATCGCGATCAGTCCACCTCGATGCCGGGTTTCTATGCAGCCGGAGACGTCACGGACGAGACGGAAAAGCAGATTGTCATTGCTGCCGGAGCCGGAGCAAAAGCCGCCCTTTCCGCCTATGCATGGCTCCTGGATCGGAATCTTCTGGCCCTGAAATAGGGGGCATTCATAGTAATAATCCTGAATGGGCTTGCCGCATCCACCAGGATGAATATAATAGCAGACAACAATTCCATTACATGGGGGGGTGGTCATGAAGAATAAACAGGCAGGTATGTTCATGAGGGCCTTGGCCTCTGTGTGTACAACATGCCCGGTGTGCAGGACAGCCCGGAGGAAACAGGAGGGGCTGGCCTACTCCTTTGTGAAAAACATAGAGGGGGGCTTCTGTCCATTCTGCATGGCATATGAAAAGGTTTATGGCCGCAAGGCACATGAACCGTTGGAATGATTAACCCCGGATTTTGCGTTTCATAATTCCTCGAACGAGGACCGGTTCATGGCCATACTCTACAGACCTGCACGGATTGATGACATCCAGAGCGTTTCCCATGTCTATTGGCAATCCATACTTGATGTCTATGACGCGCATGGATTTGGATACAAGAGGCAAGTCTATCCGTTGAATCCCTACTATGCCTTTGCCCTCCAAGAAGAGCCGGGCGGTTTCTTCGTGGCCGAGGATGAAGGTAAGGTTGTAGGGGCCACCATCAGCTGGGTGCGCGGGCACCTCTGGTTTCTTTCACACCTTTTCATCGTGCCCCATTACCAGGGCCATGGCGCCGGAAAGGCCCTGATGGACAGGGCTCTCGAATACTGCGCCAGCCTCAATGCCGGCCTTCGCAGCGTTGTCACCATGGCCTTCA
>CAYMDG010000102.1:0-1990 GCA_964388905.1 uncultured Bacteriovoracaceae bacterium | reverse complement strand
GAATACTGCGCCAGCCTCAATGCCGGCCTTCGCAGCGTTGTCACCATGGCCTTCAACCCTGTATCCATTGCCCTGTATATGAAAAATGGCATGTACCCTCTGGAGGACATCTATCTCTTACGTCTCGATCCGGATAAGGCCGGGCACATACCTGAATCCACGCCGGGCACATCCAGCGAAGGGCTGGGCAGGTCTTCCAGTCAGAGCAGCGAGCTAAGCCTCATTGATGAGGAAGTACTGGGCATGTCCAGACCGTTGCACCACCGGTTTTTCCAGGAGAACCGGCAGGCTTCAGGTTATCTGCTGCGCTATAAAGGCCGTGCAGTAGCCTATGCCTACATCTGGGCCGATGGCCGCATCGGGCCGGTGGCGGTCATGCCGGATGCGCCATATAAAGATGTCCTCAAGGCCTTTATCGCCCTGGCACGAAAGGCAAGCCCCGAGCTCTCCATGATGGTTCCGGGATCCAACAAAACCGCGCTTGAAGTTGCTTTCTCATTGGGATTCACCATCACCATGCCTCACCTGCTCCTTTCCTCTGGACCCTTTGGGACCTGGGATCGCTACCTCTTCCATTCCCCCGGGATGTTGTAAGATAAAAAAAAGAGACTTTTCACGCTTCGATTGCGCATTTCTGATTTCGAATGTATGGTTCAAGTTGTTGAACCCTTTCCTGCAACACATAGTGCATACAGAGGTAATTGAATGATCAAGAAGGTGTTCTTTCGGATCCATATCTTTCCTATCATGGCTTTTCTGATCATCCTCCCGCTGTTTTTCTTATTATGGTCCCCGGCCCAGGCCAAGAAGATTTCAGAGGTCAAGATCGGGTACATACTTCCGCTGACCGGCCCCACTGCCCGGGCAGGCATACAGAACCAGAAAGCCTGCGAGCTTGCCACGGAATACATAAATGCAGCAGGCGGCATTAAATCATTGGGCAAGGCCAAGCTTGTCAATGTGTGGGCAAACAGCAGGGGTGAAGCCTCTTTTGGGGTTTCTGCCGCAGAAACACTCATCAATACCGACAAGGTAAACATCATATCAGGCGCCTGGAACTCTGCGGTTACCTACCCCACTACCTTAAAAGCCGAAAAGGCCGGCATACCATATGTGGTCCCGGTTTCTGTAAGAGACACGATAACGGAACGCGGCCTCAAATTTACCTTCCGCATTGCAGCAAAAGACAGCTGGAGGGTCCGCGACCAGTTTAAATTTCTTGATGAAATGAACCATGCCACAGACATGCAGGTTAAGACCCTTGCCTTTGTCTACGAGGACGGAGGCTGGGGAAAGGCCATGAAAGACCTGTGGGTGAAACCTGCAGAGAAATACGGTTACAAGGTTGTCCTCGCCGAACCCTATGCAAGCACCTCAAGCGATCTCACCTTAACGGCCATGAAGATCAAGAATGCAAAGCCTGATGTAATCCTGATGGCATCCTTTACCCCGGATGCAGTCCTCCTTACAAACGCCATGGCACAGATGAAGGTGGGCGCGAAGGCCATCATGGCTACCGGCGGTGGCCATGCGTCTCAAGCGTTCATCAAGGGCGCCGGAAAGAACTGCGAGAATATCTTCGATATCTCGGCATGGGAACCTGACATGAACAGGCCGGGCATCGCTATGCTGAATGACGAGTTTAAAAAAAGATACACCTTTGATCTTTCAGCCGAGACCGTGGATGCCTTTACCTCGGTCTATGTAATCGCCGATGCCCTGGAACGTGCACAATCCACTGACCCGAAAGAGATCAGAGATGCCCTTGCAGACACTAACCTGTGCAGGGGTAAAGGGAATCAGGGGATCGATGTCGCCAGCTATGACTGCGTAGAGTTCGACAAGACCGGTCAGAACAAGAACGCCCGTTTTGTTGTAGTGCAGTTCCGTGACATCAGTGGTTCCACGGAACGGGTAACGGTGTGGCCAACCGATCTGGCCAGGAAGGATTTCAAACCCGTTTTTCCCATGCCGTGAAAGACTCGGGTCC
>CAYMDG010000101.1:0-10618 GCA_964388905.1 uncultured Bacteriovoracaceae bacterium | reverse complement strand
TATAAGGCCATGGCGGTTGGCCATCTTGGGGATAATGGCAATTTCCGAGCGTGCCATGGCAATCACGAGAGTATCACCATTTGTGCCCTTCAAAGACCTCCTCGATTCTTCATAGGGAATATATAAGGAAAGACAGACCCAAGTCAACGCAGTGGATCTCCCTGCAGACTTTCTTACCCCTATGACTTCAGTTGTTTTTTTGCCTGCGGACTTAAGGCCGGATGAAGCCCTCGAGTATTCGTGGGGACATCCAACGGCAAAAGCCGGGTTAAAAGGGGGGGGGTTCGCCTCAAAAAATTTGGCATCCGTTCCTGATGATTGAGCTCCGCCCCCCCTGACAGAACCTTTTCATCATGGAGTTCCGATACCAGCAATTACGATGTTACATTGAGCTGCCGGTTCCTCAATTGTTCTTGATGCCACCTCGATCCTGTTATTGAGATCCACGGCTCCACCGAAAACCCCGTTTAAACCCGTGTACAAGGTAAACAGGACAGGCCCGTATCCGAATGTAGCCAGATCAAACAGGATGGAAGCCGGTACGAATCCGCCGGACCTGTCCATGAAGAACTTGCCTGATCCGGACGTATCGAGGTTTTTCTCCCTTATGAGGTCCCCATTGGGATCATCAGGTCGGATCGTATAGGAGTCGTCCGGAGCGAGTGTCGTGTAGGCTACCTGATAACCTGCCTCTTCCTGCGTATCACAGGGATGGATGAGAACCACATACTTGCCGGAGGAATCCAGCTTGTAATCAAGAACCTGGGAACGGTCGGAAACCAGATCCGAATGCATTTCATAGGTACTGCCGCCTTGAGGATAGAGGTAGATCTCCGGAGGTGCCTTTCCTTTATCAACCACGGTGGAGATGACTATCCGGGTCCCCTTCTCTCCATAGAGCAGCCATAGTTCATTCGAACCGAGGCTGCCGACCTTCGCACCGCCGGATGTCAGCTCTCCCTTGTATATATTCATATTCCCGGCTGCAGCGGCATAGCCTGAAACAATCAGTATGCTCAGGCCGGCAAGCACGATCGCTTTCAATATATGTCTCATGTTTCCTCCTTTCCAGGATCTGCACGGTTAATGACCAGGTTCGCCACCTTCCGACCATCTGCGTCTTAAAAATGGGGTTGGGAGGGCAGATCATGGTTTGACTTTGTGTTTTCTCATTTAGGGAACCGGAGGGATGATATCAAGCACCAGTTATCTTATTGTTTTTATTAAATTTTAGATAATGGAGTGAGTCGGGCCCTGGATAGAGGAGGGAATCAATCCGTATTATATTTTATTGTAAGCTTACGGTACGTCTACGGCACCGGCTATATTTTTCCTGTAATCCCAGGCACGATCCTGAAATTCTTCTTTCATGAATATTCAATGATTAATGCCTAGTATCTCTTGGCATGCATCATGCTCGACATACGGTATCTTTCATAACAGGCGGACGCGGCGTAATCGAACAGTTCAGGAGGTGATAAATGAAGGAGATGAAGAAGACCAGAGATAAACGACTCGTGTTGCTTGAAGCGATTATCCGTTACGCCGACCAGTCCGACAACTTCAATCCATTTTTCTATAAAGACGAAATGATGAAGAAGCTTAATGTTTGTGAAATTAATTTCGACATCATACAGAAACAGCTCGGAGACAGATATTGCCGCATAGTTGACATCTTTGAAGAAAGAAGCAGGTATGCCATCAATGTAATCGAATGCCTTGAGCTCCGCGACCGGATAATCCAGGCAAACACAAAGGAAAAAAAGCATATTGAGAGCCGTATCATATTGCTAGAAACATTGATCGCCACTTTCTTTATAATTATGGTCGGCTCTTTTATCATATGAAATTGAGGAAAATCCCAACCGGCAAACCCATCGGACAGGCTTACAGCCTGGTCGATGGCAGAAAAGCTTTCATATATCCATTGATACCTTTTCCGATTGCATAAACAAATTCATCTCATATTCATCCCATAAAATATTTTTGAACCCAATGGCATCCCATGGCATCTACAAAGGTGATGGAATTGAAAGACACGATGAAAGGAGATAAAATCATGAAGAACCTGAAAACCATATTGGCAATGACAGTTTTCCTCATCGGCGTAGGGTTCAACTTATATGCGAGCGATGACGGCATCAGCGATATCAGCAGCGGTGCATTAAATATCAACACTGCGTCAGTCCAAGAGTTGAGCATGTTGCCATACGTTGACATGGAGACTGCCAGGAACATAGTCAGTTTCAGGGATTCACATGGCCCATTCAGTACAATCGAAGAGCTGAAGAAGGTGAAGGGAATTACCCGTCCTTTGTTGGATGACCTGAAATCGCACCTGGTCCTGAAGGGATCATCCGACTTCAAGCCTTTTGGAGCTGTTCAATAAGAGTCCCATTTGGACTGGTTAATAAAGGAGAGCTACCGTAATCAACTTGTGAGCCTGAGCGGATGTTAAACTTAAAAGGGGGATAAGAATACATCCGAGACAACTGAGAATAATAAAAAAAACTCGGAGATTAAAACAATCTCCGTGTTTTTTTGTGAACGCATGGGGTCAGTTCTTGTAAACATGATATGCGATAACCGGTATATCCTCAGTTGATAAATGTTTGTTAACTGATGATCTTAGTTTGAAACTTATGCAGTAAGGCGGGCAACATCAAAACGTACCTTTTGGCACGTGATCAACGGTTTTCAAAATCCCAACTCAGTTCGTTGCTCTGGAACAAAATCTAACCTTCCCCAACCTTTAACATAGTAATATATTACCATCTTAATGGAAATATATTACCCTTTCCAATAATTCATTATGTGTTTCTTTCATCTAAGTGTTTGTTATTTCATTACCTGTGCTTTGGCATTGATTATGCTAAAGATCTAATCTGGTTATCCTATTTTCAACATATGCATTTATTAAGTTAGGAAAGCCTTATAGCATCCACGATAAACTTCACCTTTGAAGTCTATATAAGCATTGATCATCAATGGGTGTTTTTAGCTCATAGTATGAATATCTTAGAATGGGGGTAACTATGAAACTCTTCTCAAGGGCATCTGTGTTAATCATCTTGTGTGTTCTATTTTGGGGGATCTCTCCTGTACAAGCTGTACTCCTTAATTTTGACGACATGCAGGATTTAACTTCAGTAGGTGATTTTTATACTAGCCAAGGTGTACACTTCAATAATGCCATTTCTCTAACCGCTGGTTTTTCTCTAAATGAATACGATTATCCACCAAGCAGTGGACTAATGGCTATTGGAGATGACCAAGGACCAATTGAGATCACTTTTGATCAAGCAATGCAAAACATATTTGCCAATTTTACTTATGGTTCTCAATTAACCTTTTCTGCCTATGATGCATCAAGTAACCTTTTAGGTAGTTTCGTTACCTCAGATTTTTCTAATTTGGGAAGTAGTGAACTCGTACAGATTGCTTTCAATGGTGTTCAGTCATTGACTATTGCAGGGCAAGTAAATGGAGCCTTTATAATGGATGATTTTAACTTTGAACCTGCTCCTGTACCCGAACCTGCAACTATGATTCTGTTAGGAACTGGCCTGGGTCTTTTAGGGGTTTATCGGAAAAGGCTTAAGACAAGATCTTAATTATTTTAATAGTTAGTATAATAAATTTAGCTCTACTTTTTTTCAGCCTAAAAATATTGAGGGGGGAATCTATGAGTTATTTGAAATTCAAGATCGGTTCAATATTAATTATTTCTATCTGCTTGATTTCAACCTATGTCTTTGCAGCACCTGGTGTATTCCTTACACAAGTATCTCCAAATGAAACTTTTGTAAATACCCCAACAACCATAACTGTCACTGCAGAAATAGGTTCTGGAAATCTCTACCTTTCATCAGTGACACTTTACCAAACAACCTCTACTGGCCAACCAATAGCCACTATTGGAAGGATGTACGATGATGGAACTCATGGAGATGAAAGACAAGCTGATACTATTTTTACAATACAATTTACTCTAAATCAACCTACATCAACAGCATTTTATGGAAGAGTGACAGCGGCGTATCAGGGAGACAGGAATAGGTATTTGAGCTCAATAATAAAATTAGATGTTCGTCAACCATTTCCACCAGGAACTGTTAACGCAACTGTTTCAACACTTAAAGACTTAAATGATATTTTTCTTTGGAATACATTAACTAACAACATAGAAACTGCACGACAAGAAACTCTTGAGTATGCTTTGAATAACCCAAATATTGAAGGAGCAGTTCTCAACGAAGAGAACCTTAGTATTGTTTATAGGGGTGGTGCACGAGGAATTGCTTTTCTCAAAGATCCTCGAAGATTGGATCCAACAAAAGGACCTGGTTCATTATCATTCATACCACCAGCTAACGCGAATACTCCAAATAGCGATAGAATATTAATATTTGCGCCGTATGTTACTGCTGATGGGTTTAATTTAGATGCAAATCATGCACAATCTCGATTTAATGACTCTGTATATATGGGCTTTCTGCCACATCCACCAGTCATTAATAATGATAACTTTGCATCACTTAATGTTGTTAAAAATTGGGGAAATTATGGAACAGTAATTATTGATGGACATGGAGGATATTGGACAAATCCTAATACTAATAATAGCGAAGTAATTATTATGACAGGGTCTTTGGAATCTTCCCTCGGTCAAAACCCAGATCAAGATCCTGATGCAGTAGCTGGTAGAATTGGATTTGGTACAGATGGAAACATTGCTGTATTTCCTTCATTTATCACTCGATATGTCGGAGCAATGAAAAACACATTTATATATGCTGGGACATGTGAGAGTTTACATGATAATTCAATGTGGAATGCATTATCAGCAAAAGGAGCTAAAGTAATGTTTGGATGGAGTAAGTCAGTTGGGGTTGATTTTGATGCAGATACATTTGCTGATCTTATTGATCCAATGTTACCTACAAACGGTAACAGTGTGCCTATTTCAGCAAAAGCTGCTTTTGATAACATCCAGAATAAAGTTGAAAATCCAAATAGTAATCCACCAGGTGCCGAGTTTCGAATGAGAAATGCAACTGGATGGGATAATTTTTACTTTGTCCAAGGTGGTTTAGTTAATGGAAATTTTGAAGCTGATGTTCCCTTTTTCGGATGGGTTACTGGTGGAGATTATAATTGGAGAACAATTGTAGGTCAGCATATACATGGTGGTTCTAAAGCGGCAGCGCTTGGGCGTTGGGATACATCATATCATGGAGCAGATTCAACAGCTGAACCATTTGGTTATGAATGGATGTATCAAGATTTCGTTGTTCCCAATAATGTTTCTACTCTATCATTCTGGTGGTGGATGGAAACATATGATACTGCAGTATGGGATTGGTTTGATGCTTCTATTAAAAATACAAGTGGTAATACACTAATTACAATCTTGAATCAGGCGGGAAAACCAGGAACTAATTATGGTCCTTATTGGTCAACTCAAACAGCCGATGGTGGCAGTGGCTGGCGAAAAGCATCAGTTAACATTTCTCAGTATCGCGGTCAGACAATTCGTATATATTTCGACCAGCGTCTTGATGGCTTTGGTGATCAGCAAAGAGTCTACATCGATGATGTAACTCTTGAGTGATAATAAAGATGATTCTAGGCCTCTTTGTACCGCATTTGGGCGATGTATTAAAATTTAATAAAAAGACTCAACATATATTTATGTGAACTGTCTAATTAGGGCTGCCTTTCCTAGGCAGCCCTTAAACATTTTTTATGAAAAAGAACATAATTATCCTAGTTACTAATTTACTCATTATGAGTATAGTAGTATCTATTTTATTCGGCTATAAAACTGACGGAGATATACGATCCAGTCATATAGAGGCATTAAACGGCTTGAAAACAAACATTAAGCCTGAAATAAAAAAATGGATTGACGAGTTATACTCGTATAAAATCATTGACATTAAGCATACGACTAAAGAGAGCATACCCGCAGGTATACGGATTATTCCTGATAAACCAAGACCTTTTGAAGCTGGAAGATATAAAGTAACCTTTACAAAAGGCATTCTAAAAAAATCTGTTATTTGTCAAACCGAAGAAGTTGTTGGTCATTATGTTAAAGTAATACCTGGAGAGACAAAAGTGAGGGGATATGTTCAAATACTTGACAATCCATTAGATGATTTTGGTCCTGGCACAAAACTCAATCCTGAAGAATTGGATTACTTTATCAAGGCCATTTACAATCTGTTTTCTAGGCCACTTGGTAATGATGAGGTAAATCATTTGAATAAAATAAAGGACTATGCCCTTGCAATTATGTTCAGTGATCGTAAAGGTATTGATGATTATCATAATAAATTATTACTACAACTGAAAAGCCATTGATTTTATGCATCATTCACATTTTATTGATTATTATTATCTATTATAATATATTATTATGTTAAATTATATTTGATAATCTAATACTGTTGATAACTGCGATAAGCTGGTGCTTTTCAAAGATCCTAAAACCAATGATCTCGGGTTGAAACCTATTAGCAAGGCTCTTCATATCAGATCGTTGCCAATGGCACGTAAGCTACACAAAGGGCATCTTATTTATTTCATTTTCCACATTTTGGCATTATCATTACATGCAACATAAAATTAGAAAACTGTTTACCTTCATCTATTTTATTGCTACATATATTTAAGGTTGCTCTATCACGAAATGCATTTTCTCTGGTGGGTGAAGCCTATTAGCACCCATGATTCAATAAATCTGAGCTGCCTGAATCTACCATGTTATTGAGGAGGGACTATCTGTGGGAGCATCTCGCTTCCTGGGCATCTTCCGGTCAATCATTGTTTTGACAATAGTGATGTTTATCGTTGGCTGTGGAGGAGGTGGTGGGGGGGGCAGTGATAATGGAAGTAGCAACGATTCCAATAATTCTTCAAATGATAATAACCCTGAAGCTTCTGCTAATGGAACTTGGGTTTCACAAGGATATGAAAGTCTTTCGTTCACAATTACATCACTAAGTGAACCTATAGTTTCTAACGTGGGCGGAACGATCATAATGCCAGAAGGGAAAGGAGAAATATTTATGAGAAATTTGGTGGTGGCATTTATATTGATACTGAGCTTTGCTTTTGGATGTGCTTATCGTTTTACGCCAATCGATATTGGGCATGTACAATCAAATGTTGTAAAGGGAAAAACAACTATGGGAGAGATAGAAAAAGCGTATGGCGCACCTTATAATAAGGGTTTGACTGATAGCGGTGCAACATACTACTATTATTTATCAATAAATCCTATTACCGCCGGTAGCCAAGACTTTACTTTTTATTTTGATAAAAAAGGTCGAGTTTCTAAATATTCTACAGAATACCCTGGGGGAAACCCATTATTAAAATAAAATAGATCTATGAATACCCTGCTAAAATACGCTAGAGGAGGCTATAAATATGATGGGTGTTTTTAATAAACGTTTGTTTAGTCCAATTCTAATGATTTCTGTTGCAATTATCATGTTGGGCTGTAGTTCTCCGACATCTAAGATCATAGGTAATTGGTCTGATTTGGAATCGGAAGATTCGATTGAGTTTTTTAAGGATAACACCTTTTCTTTAAAAAGTGGGGTTATGAACTTCTCTGGCAAGTGGGTTGATCTGGATGATGGCAGGATAAAAATTGAATTATCAATTATGGGAATTTCTCAAACATGGATGGGTAACCTAGAATCCAAAAAGCTGATCCTAGAACTTCCAGGTGGAAAGAAAGCTACTTATCAAAAAATCAAATCGTGATTTTATGATAATCTTAATAAATGCCCTTAATGATTGGCATTAGATCTTTAGCTCATATATCTCAGGACTGAATGTTCGGGCACTGACAAAGGGCTTATATGCACGGTCACTTACTCAGCTACAGATACTGCAGTGAGTAGTTTTACATGCAGCGCAATAGTTATGGCTCCGCATAACCAATGACAGAGTGTTCTTGGTAGTACTAAAGGCAGGGTGGTTAGCACACTGCCTTTTTATTATAAAAATGTTCATGGATTCTGCATATTGAAAGTGTTGATTCCTGCGATAACTTGGCACTTTTCAAAGGCCTAAAAACCAGTGATCTTGTTTTAAAACACACGCAGCAAGCCTCTCTATATCAGACGTGACACATGACGAAAGCAACATAGTTTCAAATATCTAGAATAATCTCTTAGATTGTGAATACAAAGGCAGACTCCCTTGTAAGACTGTAAGCCCTATGATATCGATCCTTATATGAACTTCGCTCATAAAATATGGATCGAAGACGAAGACGAGGGCAAGAAAGTTTTCGGAGTTGGGACTTACCAAATCCTTATGCAGGTCCGCCAGACAGGGTCCATCAAAAAGGCTGCCGAGAACCTCAAAATGTCTTACCGGTGGGCGTGGGGTAACGTGAGGGAATCCGAAACCCGACTTGGCATAAAACTTCTAGAGAAAGGTAGGCATGGTAGGATAGGGGCACACCTGACGGATGAAGCTAATGCAATAGTTGATCAATTTCAAAAGATCCTGGATAATATGAATAGAGTTGTCTCTAAGCAGTCTTTGATGAAGGTCATTATCAAGATTGAGCACTTGAAGAGCGCAAGTTGATTTTTCCATATATCTGCGATTGTAATAAAATCATTGGGTTCATAAGTCATAGGAAAAAGCTGATGATAATGTGCTGTTCGTAACGTTTAAGATCCCATTTATTCTGGTATAGATTACTGCGATAAATCTCAACAAGCTCCACTATCATTGTGTCCATATAGTTTGATATGAAATCTACAAATATTTCTTTCAAAGATAATTTGAACTGAGAACGTAATGAGGCTCTGTCCTTATTTTTCATAACTCTTATTGGCCGGGATACTCATTCGATTCACGAAAGAGAAACCGGATTATAACGTATGGCAAATCTGCAATTGCTCATTAATATACCCTCAGGAAGCAGCGGTTGTTCATCTATTACAGGGATAAGGAGGAAAAGAGAATGGACGAGCAATTCAAGCAACACGGGGCATTCAGCTGGTGCGAGCTGATGACAACGGATGTGGATGCAGCGAAAGTGTTCTACACAAAGCTGTTCGGATGGGACAGTGAAGACATGTCAATGCCCGGGATGACCTACACCGTAGTCAAAGCGGGAGGCAAGGAGATCGGAGGAATCATGACGATCCCGAAAGAGGCCCAGGGGACTCCACCCATGTGGTGCGCCTATGTTACCGTCGATGACGTTGACCTGACTGCGCGAACCGCGGAACAGCTTGGCGCGAAGATATTGGTGCCGCCCACGGACATTCCGACCGTCGGTCGGTTTTGCGTGATTCAGGACCCGCAAGGTGCTGTTATCAACGCTATTAAATACAAAGAAATGTGAAAGTTACGCAGGTTCGGTCGATACAGGAACAGCATGAAAGAAAAGGGCAATGGGGGCAGGTCTTGTTTTCTGCATAGTGGGACATGCACATATTATTAAAAATAAAAAGCAGGACTAGACCCCTACTCCCCAAAATTATCGAGCAAAAAAAGTACATTATCAAAAATTTGGAAAAAAATACCTTGTGCCCCTTGCATTGATATTTTCTCTGATTATTACATAATAGATATTCATCATGATATGCACTCTAAGGGATTTCTCGAGACAATAAAATGAAAGGAGGACTGAAGGATGAATACCCTAAGTGTAAAGACGTCACTTGTTATAGGACTGGTTGCAGGGCTCCTCTTCGCTGGTGGCGCCTTTAGCCCTTCAGTTGCAATGCCCGTTGAAGACACCGGGCAGGCAGCATTCAGGGCAATATACGACTTCGGCGCAGGTGTCGGCAATGAAACGGTGGTGCTCTCTTTATTCTCTTCTTTCCAAGGGCTTTATTATAGATATGGGACTGAAGTGTGGACAGAGGTTGCCTTATCAGGATCTCCAGGTTTTTACTCCGGCGAATTTTCTGTTCCCACGGGAAATGACTTCAGCGAGGTCGTCTTTTTGAAAACCAACATCAACAACATCCCTGCAATAATGATGTTCGAAGGTCCTGATGGCCCCTTCTGGAACAGCCTGGTTGTTGATTTTGACCTAAGCGACACCTTGGCTGGTCTTGTTTTAGTAACACCCAGCGAGGGGGACCATGTTGCACCAGTCCCCATTCCTGCCTCAGTCTGGATCTTGGGTTCGGGCCTACTGGGATTAATAGGCCTCCGCAGGAAAGCTATGCACTAGGTTGAGTATTCAGGTTTGGTCTCTCTCAAACCAAACCTGAATCTTTTCAAATAATTCTCTGTCAAGAGGTTCCGGCCTGTAGATTGAAAGGTCTTCACAGGCCCCCCCACCGTGGTGGCTATGTCCCTTGCCTTCTGAAACTAACTTCCTAATATAACTTTAACGAACTCACCAAGAGAGGAGATCAGGCATGACAAAATCGACAAAACTGGCGCTCTTCGGACATGGGCAGTGCGGATCCAAGTTCTTTACGTACTTGAACGATGACAAAATGTTCCGGTATAAAGGCACGTGTCCTAACCCCAACTGCAACCACTATGTAGAGCTCTTGCCCGAAGAACTCTATACTTCTACCGACAAGGCACGCCGGGATTACATCAAGAAAAAGTC
>CAYMDG010000100.1:3419-11060 GCA_964388905.1 uncultured Bacteriovoracaceae bacterium | reverse complement strand
ATGCGCCAGATATGGGTTGCGACCTGCCTAGCGACAATCCTTCTCGCGGGACAGGCGACCGCGGCCGACCAAGCCCAGAAGGCACAAACAGCGCAGAGCAAGGCGGGGGTATTGGAGCAGAACGCCGCGGCCAAGGGCAGCAAGGCGACCCCTGCTCCATCCGAGATCATCACGAAAACTGAAGCGCAGGCAGTCGATCCGGTCGGCGAAGAGCCCTTGGACCATGCGATCACCTGTCTTTCACGCACCATCTACTGGGAGGCCAAGGGCGAGGGGGCTGCCGGCATGGAAGCAATCGCCAGTGTTGTCATGAACCGGCTAGGCCATAAGGGCTTTCCGAACACGATTTGTGAAGTTGTCAGGCAAGGCCACGAGAAGGGTGCCTGCCAGTTTTCGTGGTGGTGCGATGGCCGTTCGGATGACGCTGAGGAGGAAAAATCCTATGCTATCGCCAAGGAAATAGCTCGAAAGGCTCTCAACCGGCAATTAACGGACCGTACCGGTGGTGCATTGTATTTTCACCAGCACAAAGTAACCCCCGGTTGGTCCGCGGAATACATCAAGACCGTCGAGATCGGTGAGCATGTCTTCTACAAGCCTCACGGCGGCACGGCAAAATAGGCCTGCATGTACCGAAAAACTGCTTGCAGGTCGACACGCCCAAGAGGCGCACACCTGAAGCCTGATATTGGGCCTATTGCAGTCACCACAAAATTACTCAAACAGGAGAACAACCTATGTCTGACAATCATACGCGTATTGCAATTGTAACCGGCGCCACATCCGGTATCGGTGAAGCCACGACGAGAAAGTTCGTTGCCGCCGGTTTTGACGTGATCGGTAATGGCCGCAACGCTGCAAAACTGGCTGCGCTTGAAAAGGAGCTCGGTTCCGCATTCTTCGGTGTTGCAGGCGACGCTGCGGACAACACCGTTTTGGAGCGGCTCTTTACCTCGGCTGTTGAGCGTTATGGCAAATCGGCGGATATCGTTGTTGCCAATGCAGGAAGGGGTCTGGGCGGATCGGTTAAAGACGCCGATCTGTCGCAATTTGAAGACGTGCTCAAAATCAACGTGACCGGCACCCTGGCCCTATTGCAGAAAGCCGCACAGAAAATGCTGGATGGGCGACACAACGTTTATCCGAAGCCTGCAGCCGATATTGTCATCGTAGGGTCGGTGGTAGGACGGCACATATCACCATTCAGCGCGGTATATGGGGCTACGAAATTTGCCGTGCATGCGCTGGCCGAAGGTCTGCGGCGCGAAGTGGGACCGAAGGGGGTTCGCGTCTCGTTGGTCGAGCCGGGGATCGTGCTCAGCGGGTTTCAGGCAGGAGCAGGTTACAGCGACGAGTTGGTAGAGGGTTTTCATGAAAAATTCGGTCCGTTGTTGGCAGGAGGTGACGTGGCAAACGCAATATACTACATTGTCACCCAGCCACCCCATGTACATATCAGCGACATCATCATTCGTCCCACACGCCAGGATTATCCATAACTTTTTTGCCTTATATCAAGGAGCGATTATAAACGACGTAATACTCCATGCCTTTGATTGGCGCTATTTGGAAATAGCCGATAACGCGCAAAAGATCGCCGGGCTCGGCTATGGCGCAGTGCTGATCCCCCCGCCGCTATACAGCCGGGACGATGAATCGGGGAAAGAATGGTGGCAGCGCTACCAACCCAAGGACTATCGTATCCTGCGCTCATTCCTCGGCAACAAGGCCGACCTTGCGAACGTCATTGCAGCCTTGCACGGCAATGGCGTGCGGGTTTATGCCGACATTGTATTCAACCACATGGCCAATGAAAACCGTCCTGACCGTTACTACTTCCCCGGTAATGCCGAATTGCAGCGGTATAAACATGAAAGTGACGAGTTTGAAAAAGACCGGCTGTACGGAAACCTCGACGACGGGCTGTTCTCTCCTTGGGACTTCAACATGAATGGCAACATCCAGAACTGGATGGACCTCCATGAGACTACCGAACACTCTCTTTCTAATTTGCCTGATCTCGATTTGAATCAATGGGTGATTGACCAGCAAAGGGCATGCCTGCATGCACTGGGCACCATGGGGATCGACGGTTATCGCATAGACGCCATAAAGCACCTGCCGGAATACCATATACAAAGCGTTTTCGAGACTCCCGATATGGCCGGCAAATATCTGTTCGGTGAGGCACTGACAAGTAACGACCAGGAGGAACGGGTATTTCTCTGGCCGTTATTCCATGACACCGGCATTTCGTTCTACGATTTCCCCCTTCATGAAACCCTGCGCCGGGCCTTTTCACCCGGCGGCAGCATGCGCGAACTCGTTGATCCGGCAGCCTATGGCCAGGCATTGCCCTGGTCCCGGGCCGTTACGTTCAGCGTCACCCATGACATGCCCAACAACGATGGTTTCCGCGGTGTAATGCTGCAGACGCAGGACGAGTACCTCGCCAACGCCTACCTGATGGGCCGTGACGGCGGCGTTGTGCTGGTGTACTCCGACAACAACCAGAGTGCGTGGAAGTACCCTGAAGACCGCAATCGCTGGGCTGATTCATGGATGCGCGAGGACATAACAGGGATGATCCGCTTCCACAATGCCGTACACGGCCTGCCGCAGCGATCGCTCTTCGAGGACGACGGTTTTATCGTCTTTGCCCGTGGCGACCGCGGCATGGTCGCAATCAACAAGACAGGCCTCTGGCAGTATCCGACTATCGCTCCGTGGGGCCTGTTCCATGGCGTCTATGGCTGTCAGATTCATGGCAATGAGATGTATCTGACCGGTGATCGTTTCACCTTGGCAATCCCGCCACGTGAAGCCCAGATGTGGCTCTGTACGACGGGATAGGGAGGTAAACCCGGATTATGCGTCTAAGGGGAGTAAAACCTTGATCCGTTAAAATCATCAATCTCGCAGCCTTGACGAACCGTGATAATGAACATCCATCGAAGGCTGCGAGATTGATGATTTTAACGGACCTGTTTAGAAAATAATCCCATGATCTTTTTATCCCTGATTATCAGTGGCGCAGTGCGGCGAGCCTGTTGAACCGGTGAATGATGCACAGCGTATAAAAGTTGCATCCCGTGCAATAGGTCTCTGACCTGCCGGTTGCCTTTTCATAGTGGTGATGGATGATGCGGGTTTGTGAATCGTAGAGGTCATTGGACAGAATCCACTTCAGGATTGTCCTGACCTTTTCAAGATAAACGACCTCTCCTGTTGCCTCATAGAGGTCGAGCAATGCCCAGGCAACAGCGCAGTTGCCCGATAAGCCCTTTGAAGACAGTGTCGGGTGGCCGGAAAAGCCGCCTCGATCCTTGTCCCATAGGCGCTCATCCATAGCAGCAATTACTCTCGCAGCTCGATCGATATATTCCTTTGAGCCGGTGGCGCGGTAGGCTGCCGCACAGGCCATCATCATAGTGGCCTGGGGCCAGTCGGCATACCGTGAATAGGTATACAGCCCCTTTTCCTCATTCCAGCACTCACGGTTTGCCAGGCTCATAAGGTCAAGCCCTTCCTCCTTGTAGGCATCATCGCCCGTAAGTTCATATGCGGTGAAACACATGAGGATGATGGACCCGTAGGTGCTTGCGCGGTCATACATGTAGGGCGTGAAAAAGTCGGGGCTGTACGTGGCGAGCATGCTTCCCGCGCTCACCCCGAGGGTGAACATGTGGAGGTAGGGCTTTCTCTTTGTTGCTTGATAGGTCTCAGCCAGGCAAGGGAACCCGATGACCATGTCCATAGTAGGCACTGGAAAGACAACGAACCTATACACCATGGCCACTTCATGATCCACGGTCTTGTCGGCCATGGAGCGCAGTGCATACGCACCGGTATCTTTCCACAACGCATAGAGAAGCATGGGCGCAAAATAGGTGGCATCACCCTGGATATCCCCCTTCCAGTCGCCGCTCATATCCCATGAGAGCTCCACAAGGTTCTTGAGAATCGAGGAGAATTCTTCCTTGAACTCGGTGAGACCGAAATCCAGGGAGGCAGCCTGGCTCAGCTCGTCAATTGTCAGGTCCCTGGCCCGGGCCTGAACGCATAAGAAGATTGGGCAAACGAACAGGACTATGACCAGGGAAAAGACAACGGTCCATGCCTTGTGCTGCAATACTTGCTATACCTTCTTCGCCTTGGCGGCCTCGGGGAAGTAATCCTGAAAACACTCGGGGCATAACCCGTGGCTGAACACCGCATCCGAGTGTTCCTCCAGGTATTGCTCCAGCTGGTTCCAGTACCCCTTGTCATCCCTGATCTTCTTGCAGGCGGCGCAGATGGGGATGAGCCCGCTCAGCGTCTTGATCTGGTTGAGCGCCTCTCTCAGTTCGCAGTTGAGGCGCTCTTTTTCCTCTTCCATCTGCTTGAGAATGGTAATGTCCTGCAACGTCTCAACCACGCCCAGGAGGCTTCCATCCTGGCTGAAGATGGGTGATGCATCGAAGATGAGATAGCGTTTCTTGCCGCCCACGTTGGCATACCAGCCTTCGGCGTGCAGACCATGGGGTATGAGCAATGAAGGGCCATGGACAGCGTAGAGATCGTCCATCCTTTCAAGGTCGTTATCGAGGATGAGGTCCGACAAGGTCGACCTTTCTTTGTCGTAGAAGGCTGTCCAGTGTTTGGTGGTACCGATGACATCAGCGGCCTTGATACCGGTTAGTTCCTCGCAGGCCCTGTTCCAGTGTATTACCTTGTGATGGGAGTCAATGACAAAGAAACCGACGGCGCAATTCTGCACCATGTTTTCACCGATCCTGATCAATACATCGGCATCAGGCCGGCAATAGTTGCCTTCACGGTTGCCGTTCACGGCACAAGGCCCGGTTTTATTATTTTTCCTGTCGTTTTCCATCTTACCACCATAGCACGTAATAACGTTCAGATCATGGGGTTTCAAGGCTCATTATCGGCATAACCGAAGGCAAAGTATATTAAAGCCGGATTTTGCTTTAGGACGTGTAAAAATATGGGTCCGTTAAAACAGTCATCTTGCAGCCTTAAGGGAACGCTAACTCTCCCGGTCTTTAAAGGCTGCAAAGCAACTGTTTTTAAAGGACTTTTTTAAAACAATTTAGATCACGTTCGAGTCTTGTGCTTAAGCCACTCAGGGGGCCGCCGCAAAGATCCTGCCTGCATATGACTCATACCATGTAGGTTTGAAGACCCCTTCAAGAAATCCGTTGTGGCCGCCGAAGTCGTGCATGAAAAGCCTGGTGGAAGCCCCCAGCACAAGGCCTGAAAAATCATCCGAAGGGATAGCCGGATCGTCGCGGGAGGCTATGATGGTGGTAGGTATGCTCAATTCTTTTATGGAATCACCGGTAAGGGTATAACCCCTGAAGTATTCCCGTGTGTCTTGATAGCTGCTGTATTTTTTCAGGAGGGCATCTGTCAGGGCACGCAGCGTTTCCAGTTTCATGATGTCATGAAAATCATAAAGCTGCGGATAAATCCTCTGCTTGATGGCCAGTGATCTCCTCCATTTTTTCAGGAAGTACCACCTCAGGAGAAGGCTCCGGTCCAGGGCGTCGGTGGCCCTGCTCGGGTCTATGGCCGGACTGACGGCAACGACGTGGCAAAGGTTCTCTATGGCGTCTTCAGAGCATCTTCGTGCGATCCTCAGTGCAAAGTTGCCGCCAAGGGAGAAGCCCATAAGAAACACCCGTGAAGGGCTCTTAAGGCCGGCTGCGGTTTTGACTGCATTGAACACCTCATCGAGCAGGATCGCGTAGAACACCCCCTCATTGAGGTGGTGGGTGTTCCCGTGGTCCCGGAAATTCAGGCGGAATATGTTATACCCCTGATCATAGAGGTACCTGCCCGAATGCAGGACATAGGTGGACTCCGCACTGCCCTCCCAGCCATGAAGCAGGATCACCAGGCCAAAGGCCGGCCTTGTTCTTTGGGATGAGAAAAATCCCTGGAGCCGGATTCCCCCCCCCGCATCGATGATCATTTCGCAAGCACCCTCGCGCATGGGGTTTGGGCCGACTGCACGTATCCGTGCGGATGCGAGCACGGTCTGCGTGTAGGCCCCCTGCAGGAAGCGCGGGGGGATGAACCTGCTGTCATTCGACATGCCTTTGGCCTCCCTGAGGCAAGGGTACAAAAGCCTGAATGCCGGGACCTCCATCCGAACGGATAATGGGGCCTTGCTGCAAGCCCTTACGAGACCATCAGGTTAAGGGGCTCTATGTAGGCAGGGTCCTCTTTATCGATGATCTCCACGATGTGCTTATGGAGGCGCCACTTGTGTTCCTTGAAGATGGTGCGGCCCTTTGTGAAGGTGCGTGCAAAGGCAATGGCCTCCTTCATGAGTTCCTCTTCACCCTCGCAGGCCTTGATCACCATTCGGCACTCTTCAAGCTCCTTGCCTGACGCCCTCTTCCCCGAGTACACGAGTTCTTCGAGTTTGTAATAGGGCATGGCCTTTTTCATCATGGCCAGCATTCCCGGCAGGAAGGGGATGTTGATGTCCACCTCGGGGAAGCAGAAATACCCGCGGTCACCCCTCATGAACCGGAAGTCACATGTGCAGACCAGTATGGCCCCGTCACCGAAGGCATGCCCGTTAATGGCCGCTATGACCGGCAGGGGAATGGTCAGCATACGCTTGAAAAGCCTGTTGAGCTCATACATGAAGTCTTTGATGGCCTGCGTCTCATTACGTGAAACATTGCCCATCATCCACTCGAGGTCGATGCCTAAGGACCAGTTCTTCTTGTCGACAGAAGACAGCACGATTGACTTGATCTCCTGGTCGGCCTCTATCTCGTCCAACGCCTTGAGCATGCCGGCAGCGAATGTGGGGTTGTGCCTGTTTTCTGTGGTGTTCATTGTCAGGATGGCAACAGTCCCATCCTTTTTCCATTCCACAACAGCCATGATTGCCTCCTCTGGTAGGTTGTCAATTCACCTATTCATAGCATGAATTGCCAGGGATGTGAAAAGTCAATCTACGAGATATATCTCTATGCGTTCTTTCCCCTTGCCGATATTATTGCGCTTGAGGCTGATCCGCCCAACCTCACCGGTACGCCTGGGATGCGTGCCGCCGCAGGAGACCCGGGCAAATCCTTCGATCTCCCAGTAGCGCTGCTCCTGTTCACGGTCGCTGTATTCGCTCCTTATGGGAAGGTCTGCCTCGATGATTGCACCGGCACGTTCCATGAGAACCGGAAAGATATCGGAAATCCGTCCCTCCCAGAGAAAATCAAGCCTTGCCTTGTCCTCGGAGATGTTCGCCCCGACTTTTACAGGCCTTCCAAAGAGCTGATAGACGAGTTCGAGCACGATCTCAGCAGCGAAATGGAGCCGCATGAGCCGGTAGCGCCGTGCCCAGTCGATCTTTATGAGTATCTCGCTGTCCGGCTTGAGATCATGCGGGTGTTCAAGGGTGTAATAGATCTCCGTGTCTCTCTTTCGGGCGCCAAGGACCTTCAGGTGGTTCATGGTTCCGGTGTCGGATTCCTGGCCTCCCGCTGATGCATAAAAGATGGTCTGCTCCAGCGTGATGGTGTCATTTTCCATGCTTGTGATTCCGGTGATCAGCTCGGTTCGGTATGGGTCTTCCCAGAAGATCTTTTCTGCAGGCATGGTGAGTTGTATAATGGCAAGTGA
>CAYMDG010000100.1:0-3319 GCA_964388905.1 uncultured Bacteriovoracaceae bacterium | reverse complement strand
CCCCTTGCTGTCGGCCTTGGTGGTAAAATAGGGCTCGAAGACATGGGAGGCTGTATCATCATCCATGCCGAGGCCTGTATCGTTCATGATCAATTGCACATATTCCCCGGATTTGAGCTCCACATACCTTTGGGTTGACTGCTCATCAATGTTTACATGGGCCGTTGCAATAGTGAATGTTCCGCCCTTGGGCATGGCGTCCCTTGCATTAAGCGACAGGTTCATAACCACCTGCTCGAGCTGGCTTCGGTCTCCAAGTACAAGGCATCTCTTCTTGTCGAGCATGAGCTTAAGACTGATCTTGGACCCCATCACCGTTACCAGGAGACCCTGCATACCCTCGATCACCTCATTGATATCAACATCCGTCGGTCTGGTCGGCTGCTTTTTGCTGAAGGAGAGGAGCTGTCTGATGAGTGCCGATGCCGACTGCTTCACATCCCTGATTTTCCCGATATTCTTTGTGACCGCCTCGGCATTGTTGATCTTGATCATCACGAGTTCGGAAAACCCTTCGATGGCTGCCAGATAATTATTGAAGTCATGTGCGATACTCCCTGCAAGCCTGCCAACTGCCTCCATCTTCTGGGCACGAAGGAGTTCACTCTCAAGGTACTTGTACTCGGTGATATCACGGCCCAGCCCCAGGATGCATTCCTGGCCGTCCAGAGTGATTGTTACTGCGGACCACAGCACTGTGCGCAGTTTTCCGGCCTTTGTTCTGAACTTGACCTCCTCGTTTCTTACCCAGCCATGCTCTTTCAGTTTCCCGATTATCCTCACACGGTCTTCGGGTTTCTCCCAGATCTCGATCTCCAGTGAAGTGTGATTGACCACCTCTTCGTGCCTATAGCCGGACCAATAAAGGTACCCCTCGTTCACATCGAGGTAGGTTCCGTCGTCCATGGTGGTTATGGACACCCAGTCCGGGCTGGCGTGGAACACCTTGGTGAACTTCTCCTCGCTTACCCTTAGTTCCTCCTGGATCCTCTTATGGATGGAGATATCAGCAACAAAGCCTTCAAGGTAAAGCAGCTCATCTCCAGGCGAGAAAACACCGATGCCCTGCTCCCACACCCACTTCACCTCATAATTTTCCGTGATGATCCGGTATACGATCTGGAAGTGGCCCCTTTTTTCCAGGGCCTTCTGGACCTCGGTCCATACCATATCACGGTCTTCGGGGTGGATTATCTGACCATAAGAGACCCTTTTGTTCCCGGTAAGCTCACTCGTGGTGTAACCCGTCAGCTTAAAGCATCCCTGGCTGACGGATTCCATGGTCCGGTCCTTATCGTTTTTCGAACGATAGACCATGCCGGGCAGGTTGCTCATAAGGGTAAAGAGCTCCCTTCTGTGTTCCAGCAGCTCTTCCTCAGCCTTAACGCGTGCCGTCTGGTCCGAATAGACCTCTACGAGCTCTCCGGACGGCAGCTTATAGACGAAACTCTCACGCCACCCGGAAATCCTCTCATCCAGGTAGAAGTAAACCGGCAGATATTCCCCCTCGCCTGTTCTCCAGACCCGCAGCAAAGCTTCATAGAGCCCCGATGCACTGGAGCCGGGGAAGGTCTGAAGCAAGGTCCGGCCGATAATCTCGTCCCTGCTGATGCTGTCGATCTGCTCCGCCGCCCTGTTGAATTCGAGATATTCGAAATCCTTTCCATCTTGCAGCGCCTGGAATATTGCAACACCGCTCAGCGTATTCTCCACCATGGCACGGTAACGCGACTCAGCGGCATGAAATGCTTCTTCCTTGCGCTTCCTGTCGGTTATATCAATAATCATGGAAAGAAAATGAGGGGACCCGGAAAAGTCAATGACCTCAAGAAACAAGAGGCAATCATGAGCCTGGCCCGATGCATCGAGAAATTGCACCTCAACATCCTTGAGCGACCCCTTCTTCCGTATCTTCCGGAGTATATCTGCCCGCCGGCCCAGGTCCGGCCAGAGATTGCTCTGTGCGGCAGTCTGGTTGATGACATCTTCCCTGCTGTAACCGCTGAGCTTGAGAAAGGCATCGTTCACATCCACGATGATACCGTCTTCGATGGTGGTGATGGTTGCCGGGATAGGGTTCATGGAAAAACATTGGTAGAAAAGTTCGTCCGGTGGCCTGTGAATGTCCATGCCGCACAGCATGAAGAGCCACAGCGCGGCACCATTGAGAGAGAGACCCCAGTGCCCATGTAAGGCATCGCAAAACGTAGAGGGAAACCATGTTGCCGGGGGCGTCATCATCACGGCAATAAAGGCCATGATAACGGAGAAAAGGATAATACCCCGGAAGAGATCATGGCCCGCTGTAACCTTGGTGGTTTCAGTATCTTGATTGAAACCGGCCCTGCCTCTGTTCGACATCCGCGCTGACCAGAAGGCGGCCTTTGCCGGGATTTGTCTTTCAAACCGATGCCTCGGATTCATGCTTAATTCATAATCCGAAACAAAGATCAGTCAATAGGAATCAGAATTCCCGTCTTCGCGGTGATTAGAGTAGTATATATTTTCTAAACGACTTAAGAGATTACAACTATATCCTGGCCCGGTAAATTTCTTATCAACCTGGTGCCAGGCCAAATAAATGGTTATGCCGAGTGATTCTTCATCTTGTTCCGCTCTGCCGCTTCTTTAATGCTCTGAAGCCGCTTTGGCCTGTCCTGCAAAATGCTCACTTTCTTATCTGCTAATTCCGTCTTTATAGTTATCGTTTTTTCTCTCATGAGTTGTTTACCCCTATCGGTCTGAGCAGTAGGCCTGCCCGTTTTAGCGCCGCTTCATTGAGATGCGCTTGTCTGATTAGATCTCCCAAAAAACATGTTAGATTTGCTGGAGTGCAGATAAAGAAAAGGGGCAGGATTGCCTGCCCCTTTGAGTTGTTTAGGCTTTGTAAAGATTGGAAGCCTGGGGCCCCTTCGGACCTGCAACTATGTCGAAGGTTACACGCTGGCCCTCTTCGAGTGACCTGAAGCCTTCCTGCTTGATCGCTGTGTGGTGTACGAATACATCTTCTCCACTGTCTGCTGTGACAAAACCGAAACCTTTTGCATCGTTAAACCATTTTACTGATCCTTGTGCCATGAAATACCTCTTTTTTTCAGATCCCCTTTTGGGCTCTGCTTGTGAATTTCTGAAAAGGGAATGTATCTTCAGTGGAATGTTGTCTTATTGAGGTGTAATTGCAGGTACCGTTCTTAAGGCAAGATTCAAATTAATATATTCTTTTTTCAGATATGCATGCACACTAGGCCTTCGGAGGTCACCCTGTCAAGCACAATATAATTAATTAACCTAATTCCTTTTCAATTGATTATTTTTATTC
>CAYMDG010000099.1:8701-11082 GCA_964388905.1 uncultured Bacteriovoracaceae bacterium | reverse complement strand
GCAACTCTTGCTTTGTCTTGAACTGGGAGATCTCTTCTTCCATTTTGGGCGCTTCTATTGACCTCGGGAACTCCTCGATCTTCGTATGATCACGTATGGTGAATCTGGCCTCCCCCCCACTCAAGATGACATTTATGGCACCGGCCTCCTCAAGCTTCCTTGATATGCGGGAGAGTTCCTCTTCTGAGACCTGCAAAAGATCCTTAAGGCCCTTCAAGGAGGCGGGCTGATGGTTGAGGTGTTCGAATACCCTGGCGGCAGCCACGAAGAGGTGTGCCTGACTATAGATATCACCCGATGACATAATGGTTACTGTAATCCAAAGGTTTACGTAATGCAATTAAGATTCAAGAATATCCTTGACTTCTCCGATACAAGAAAACAAAGATAAGTTGCCTGGATTTCAGAACTTAAAGGAGGACCCGCTTTGAAAAAACACGCTCTCATTATGATGGGCCTTTTTCTGTTTCTTGTCTTGATCAGTCCCTGCGCAGCAGATGAGATAAAGCACACCGTAGTCAAAGGGGACACCATATGGGACATCTCCATGAAATATTTGAAGACACCATGGAAATGGCCCCTTGTCTGGGCTAATAACCAGGACATCACGAATCCGCACCTTATTTACCCCGGCGATATCGTAGTAATAACCAGTGAAGGCGGAAAGACCGTTATTAAAATCATCCCTTCTCCTGACCGGGGGGGCACAGAATCCAAAATGACGGTCTATACCCCTGATGAAGCCGCAGCGGTAAAGGGAAAATCCATCTTGGTCTCTCCGCAATATGCCACTTATATCTACAGCCCCAATATCCTTTTCGGATCCGGGTTGATCGTGAAAAAGATCGAGGGTGGGGACCTTATCTCCCAGAATGATCATATTGTCCTCAAAACAACATCAGTGCTGAAGCCGAATCAGGCGATCACCATTATATCCAAGATCCAGGACATCAATAATGGTGACCATCCGGCAGGCTACCTCTATAAGGCGGTTGCCACAGCAGTGGTTGAAGAGGTGCAGTCCGACATCGTCAAGGCCCGCGTCAGCTACTCCCTCCAGGAGGCAAAAGTCGGAAGCGTGATCTTGGATGACCTCGCCTCTGTCAAGCCCCTGATGCTGACCATATCCGAGCCAACCCTGAACGCACCGGCAAAGGTCATTGACTTCTATGGCGGTGTATCAGGCAGCAGCACCAACGACCTGGTCTTTATCAATGCCGGTAAAAGCCAGGGTGTGGGTATAGGTTCGGTCTTGAATATAGCGAAAACCACCAGATTCGAAGGAGCTGATGAAAAGGAACGGGTGGCTGTGTTCCATGAATACATCAGTCTCGTGCTCGTCCTGCAAACCCTTGAGAATACCTCTATGGGACTTCTGGTTGAGTCCAAGGCACAGATAGAAAAAGGAGACACCGTTACCGGCAAGAGATAAAAGCGTTAAGGGACTCGACAGATAATATCGACCCCTCCCTGAAGGTGTTAGGCAAAGGTCCTTAGAACGGCACGCTCCGGTAGGACAGAAGGTTCTTCAGCCCTTTTTCATCGGCATTTGTAAACTTGATGGCCATGCCGGTGCGGGTTTTCCAGACGACCTTGCCTTGCACCCAGATGACCTTGCCGAATGCCTCGGCATCGAGACTGGCGATCACATATCCGTCTACGTCAGGGATATTCGCGGTCTGGACATACATGCCACCCTTGCTGATATCATAGACCCGACCCATCTTATAGACCTGGTCATTATTGCGATATGCGACCTTCATGTTCACTCTGACACGTTTATGTGTTCTCAGTTCCGACATAGCCTTAAATACCTCCAAAAACATGGATTGCTATTCCATATTGAATCAATACAACCCGAGAAACGACTCTTTTGTACTCTGGTCAATATTTAATTTTTACCCCAATCTTTGTTAAAAGTCTATACCTTTTCATTCACTAAATATCTTATAACCATCATGCCAGAGGCCGGGTACAACGAAGGATAAATATAATTTAACAATAAGGCAGAAGAGCAGCTAACATGTGATTCAGTCCATTGGACAACCATAAAAACTTATGAGATGCAAACAAGAATCACCCGTTCAAAACATGTATCTCGGCTTCACTTCAGATGCATGTTTTGAACGGGTCAGGTTTTTCCCTCTTCTCCACTAAATGTTTGGAGGGTTCATGCAGGGGCCTATAGGTCATGACCAAATTGCTGATTTAATAAAATTGGTTCCGCAAAGCCCTACCTAAGGTTCCCGGATGGGTATAAATCAAGCCAACACTACGTTGACACCCCTGCTGCGATACGTTATAGATCAGGCCATGAGAGTGCTCTATACCGCAGACGAGATTGCTGAGAAGGTCGCGGAGCTCGGGAACAGAATCTCGTT
>CAYMDG010000099.1:0-8601 GCA_964388905.1 uncultured Bacteriovoracaceae bacterium | reverse complement strand
CGGAGGGAAGCCTCCATATCGCCCGACTACTACGGTTTCCGCATCACCGAAGGGTTTGTCGTTGGTTACGGCCTGGATTTCGCAGAGAACTACCGGGCATTGCCGCAGTTGTACACACTCGATGCCGAAGACAGGAGGAACCTCTTGTGATTATTGTAAATTGCCCCAGCTGTCACAGTAAATTCAGGTTCTCCGGAGAAGGACTTATCCAGGACACCATTAAGATGCGCTGTAGTATCTGCCAGCATATATTTTCTTACACCATTGAACCCGAGGTCTCCCTGGAAAAGGAATTTGACATGCTCCTGAGTTCCACACCCGCACAGGATGCACAAGAAATTGCTGAACCCCCTGCGACACAGGATACCGTCTTTGAAGAGGCCTCTATGGAGATTATCGAGACCCCTGAAGAGGATATCTCAACTGAGCCGGAATCGAAAGAAGAACAAGCAGCCCCGGAATCAGTCATACGGGAAATCGACTCGATCCTCGGCACAGGTTCTCAAGCACTTGAAGAGGAAGAGGAACCAGTCGACGAAGAGCCTAAAAAAAAGAGCCCGCTGAAAGTCGTTCTCCTTATAATCTGCCTTTTCGTAGTAGCATTATCTTCCTTGTGGTTATTAAGGGACAAGATCGGCTTCTTCGGGCAGGTAAAACCGGATATTGCCCAAGCGCCTATTCAAAAGGGCCCATTCTTCACCATTGACGAACAGAAACTCATTTACGAGATGCTAACCCACGAACAGGAGGGCAGTGTTCTGGTTATCAAGGGCAATATAAAAAAGATTTCAACCAAACCTGTCGAATCCGTCATGGTGGAGGCCCGGGTATATGACAAGGGCGGCAAACTCATCGAATCCCGCCTCGCCTATGCTGGCATCGTTCCTGATACGAGCGAATTCATCAAACAACCCCAGAAGGATATCGACGCACTTCTCACCTCTGATCCGTCTTCTCCAGGATCAACACTTCCTGCCAACGATATACCGTTTGCCGTGGCGTTTTTTGGGAAACCCGCCCAGGAAGGGTCATCGTTCCAGGTTGAAGTGAAGGATATTCGTTGGAAGTAAAGGCATTCGAGCCGGCAACACGGTTAAAATACGGGGCTGCGCTCCTTTGTATCGTTTTCATCATCGGGACCTTGGGATTTCATTTCATCGAGGACTGGACCTACCTCGATGCCTTTTTCATGACACTCATCACCATCACCACCATCGGTTACCAGGAAATCCACCCGCTGACCGAAGCTGGCAAGGTCTTTGACATATTCCTCATCTTCTTAGGGGTCGGGTCTGCTGCATACGTGTTTGCAACCTTCACCAGATTCATAGTAGAGGGTGAGATGCAACGTTATTTCGGGAGGCGACGGTTGGACAAGACAATCATGCGGATGAGCAATCATTACATCATCTGCGGCAACGGAAGGATCGGATCTCTTATTTGCCAGGAGCTCCTTCACTCCAATAAGACGTTCCTTGTGATCGATAAGGACCCTCTTGTCATTGAGCATCTGGAACGCACAGGTGTCCCTCATATCCTAGGCGATGCCTCAGATGAGGATATCCTTACTAAAAGCGGGATAAAGCGCGCAAAAGGCCTTATCGCCACTGCATCATCCGACATGACCAACGTCTATATCATCCTCATAGCCAAAGAGCTCAATCCCGATCTCTTTGTGCTTGCCCGGGCCGAGACAGAGGATTCCATAAAGAACCTCATGAGGGCAGGGGCGAACAAGGTGGTCTCTCCCTACCTCATCGGAGGCCGCCATATGGCGAACATCATCCTCAAGCCTACCGTGGTGGACTTCATTGAACTGGCCTCCGGCGAAAAGACCGGGGACTTCATTATCCAGATGGAAGGGTTTAAGATCAGGGAAGACTCCCGTCTCGTGGGCAAGACCCTTAAAGACGCCCCCATCAGGAAGGACATCGGCCTTATCGTGGTTGCCGTGAGGGATCATACCGGCAAGATGATCTTCAATCCCGGCGCCGAACTGAAGATCTCAGTGGATGACGTACTCGTCTGTATAGGTGACACCGAGTCGCTTCGGTCCATGAAAACCCTTGTAAACAGCTAGAGGTCATGCGCTTTTTAGGCCTAGATTATGGCAGTAAACGAATCGGCGTCGCCCTGAGCGACCCGGATGGGACGATGGCCTTTCCCTTTGAAACCATACAGGTTAAAACCGATGGATCACACGTGAAGGATATTAAGGCCATAATCGATGCCTATCAGGTGGTAAAGCTTGTTGTGGGTTTGCCCTACAATATGGACGGAAGTATCGGGGACAGGGCTCGGGAGGTGATGCGGTGGGGAGGACAGATCGAGGCGCAGCTGGGTATACCCGTTATTTTCTGGGATGAGAGGCTTTCAACCTCAGAGGCCCATGAAATGCTTCAAGGAATCAATGTCAAAGGCAGAAAACGGAAAACCATTGTGGACAAGATCGCTGCGAGCATTATCCTGAAAGGTTATCTGGATTCGGAGAATACATGAGTACTCGCCTACGTATCTTTGTTATTGCGCTCCTGTGTCTTTTCGTCCTTGCCTTCATCCATACCTGTTCATTCCTTACAACGCCCATTACCCCTCCCAAACCTGTACGCCTTGATATCCATTCAGGGCAGGGCGCCTGGGAGATCACTAAGATCCTTCAGAAAACCGGCGTCATATCAAACGCGGGCACCTTCATAACCGTTGCCGCCCTCACGGGCAAGGCAAAACATATGCAGGCAGGGGCATATGTTTTCGAAGGCAATCACGTTCCCCTTGATATTATGAATATCCTGTTCAGGGGCAAGACGTTAAGGTACCGAATAACTATCCCGGAAGGATATACCGTCTACCAGATCGGAGAAGTTGTTTCAAAGACCGGTCTTCTTTCCAAGGATAGCTTTGTAAAAAGTACCCGTAGCAAGCAAACAACCGACTTTTTCGATGTGCCGGCCCCCTCCATGGAAGGATTCCTCTTCCCCGATACCTATTACCTGGCTCCCCATATGACACCACTGGAGATCATGGCAAAGATGATCGAGAGGTTCAGGAGTATATACACCCCGGCAATGGAGCAACGATCAAAGGTACTCGGCATGTCAAAACTCGAAGTAATCACCCTGGCATCGCTCATCGAGAAGGAGGCCTTTGCCACTTTAGAAAAACCCCTGATCTCTTCCGTGTTTCACAACAGGATGATATTGAGTATGCGCCTGCAATCCGACCCGAGTGCCGTCTACGGCATCGATGGGTTCACAGGCAAGATCAGCCCGGATGATCTCCTCCGCGAAAGCCCATACAACACATACCGTCATGAGGGTCTTCCTCCAGGCCCCATATGCAACCCCGGCCTAGACTCCATAAAGGCAGCACTTTGGCCCGCCAAAACCGAATACCTCTACTTCGTTTCAAAAGGTGATGGGAAACATGTGTTCTCGCGCACGCTTCAAGAGCATAACCGCGCGATTTCAAACAACACAAAATAATAGAAAAATCCCGGAATTATCTAAAGTTGTGACCTGCGGCTTTCGATAAGAGAGGTCATGGCAAAAGTCAGTGCAGCCATTGTTGACGATGAAGACGAAATACTCGATCTTATCGAACAAATCCTCACTGAGGAAGGACTCAGGACAAAAAGGTTTCACAAGGCAGAGGAACTCCTTGAGATTGCAGAGAAGGAATCATTCGATATCATAATCTCCGACCTCATGCTCCCCGGCCTTACGGGCCTCGATCTCCTGGAGAGACTTCACGTCAAGGGTATTACTACGCCATTTGTCCTGATTACCGGATATGCATCACTGGATACGGCCATAGAAGCGGTGAATCGGGGGGCCTTCTCATATATAAAGAAGCCGTTCAACATTGAAGAGATACGTTTTGTGGTCAACCGGATCAGGCAGAGGCAGGACCTCCTGGAGGAGATTATTCAGCTCAAGAGGCAAGTGGAATATTTGCAGTCAAAACTCACAAAAGAGGTGACCGACGAATTCCCGAACACAGCACTGCCCCCGGTGATGACTGCATTGCAGGGCCCCAATGACATGAACAAGGCCTTTTCGGCCATTGAATATCTCGGCAGACTCAAGACCGACGGCCTTCTTACCGAAAGGGAATTCAGTGAATACAAGAGCCGGATATTGAAAAGGATAGCCTGATGTACAACAGGGTTCTCATCGTTGACGATGATCCCGGGATACGGGAAACCATATCTCAGATTATCGAAGAGCTTGGATATAATCCTGATACTGCAGCCGATGGCCTGGATGCTTTGGCCCTGCTGGATACTGGATCTTACCTGTGCGTTTTCACCGATATCATGATGCCCAAGATGACCGGGATCGAGCTAATTAAAAAGATAAAGACCCGCTATATATCGCTGCCCATCATTGTGATTACGGGTTATGCATCCCTTGAGATAGCCATTGATGCCATGAAATGCGGCGCCTCGGATTTCATCTCGAAACCCTTCAAGGTGAGCCAGATCCAGCTGCTGCTCAGTAAGGTAAAGCGAGAAAAACTCCTGCTTGAGGAGAACAAAAAATTCTCCGATACCCTGCAGCTTCACCGCCTTATTGACAACCTTACAGGCCAGCTGGAAGATAAAAATCAGGAGCTTACTTCTCTACAGGCCATCTCGGAAAAGATAATCAGCTTGAAAGGGATCCGCGATCTGGTGGGGGCCATTGTAGATGTCTCCAAGCAACTTCTCGAAGATGTCGACGTGCGCTTCTACCCATTAAACCGGAAAACCCAGACACTTATTGATACAAGCAATGGACAGGACAGAATCATCAGCACCGAGTTGATAGAGGGTAAGATCGTAAGGACGAACAACTCTTCAGAAAGTTCAAAGCGGAATTTCGCGACTATTTTCCCGCTCATGATCGAGGGGCAGGTGTTCGGGACCCTTGATATCCATTCAGACTCCATGCTCGGCGAAGAAAAGGAAGGCAAGATACTCTATCTCCTCAACCGATCAGCCGAACGTATGGAGAACGTTGCCCTCTATGAGGGCCTGTATGAAAACATGCTCTCTACCCTGAACAGCATGGCCAAGATACTCGATGCCAGAGACCCTCACACATCACAGCATTCCACAAGGGTCACCAACTTATCTGTATCCATGGCCAATATTCTCAGGCTCTCCGATGATGAAAAGGATGTATTGTATATCGCCGCTTCTCTCCATGATATCGGTAAGGTAGGAATACCCGACAGCATACTCTTAAAGCCCGGCAGACTCACAGATGAAGAATTCATGTTCATCAAGCGCCATCCCGACATCGGGGCGGATATCTTAAAGCCCATTCCACCCATGTATCGTGAGACAGAAGTCATTCGCTATCACCATGAGCGATATGACGGCAAAGGATACCCCTTAGGTATCGGGAGTAAAGAAATCCCCCTGCTCTCACGCATAATCAACCTTGCCGATTCCTACGATGCCATGACCTCGGACAGACCTTACCGGAAAGGGCTACCCATGGACAAGGCTATTGAAGAGATCGTGCGCTGCATGGGGGGCCAGTTCGACCCTGAACTGGCAAAGATATTCATCAGTAAAGTGATCAGTGGCTGATAACGCCTCTTAAGGCACTGTCCCCTGGGGGGCAGGGAGCTGGACAGGCGCGTTCCCGATTCCCTTTGAAGGCTTTGAATTCATCTGTTCCACCAGGGTCTGTACCCTTTGACGCAATTGCTGATTTTCCTGGACAAGGGCCTCGTTCTGTCCGGCAATTGTCTTGAGGTCGGCATTCTCCTTTTCCAAGACTGACAGCCTTTCATTGAGGCGCGCCATCTGGCTTTCTTCAGGGACACCCTGCTGTTTCTTCAAGGAGGCGATATCATTTTCCAGGGTGCTGAGCTTGCTTGAGAGCTCCTGGTTCTTTTCTTCCAGGGTGGAAATGTAGGAGATGGTCTGCTTGAGCATTTCTTTGTAATCAGGGTGCAGTTGCTTCCGGTAGCCCCAGAAGTAATACCCCGCGAACAATCCGACTAAAAAAATAATAAGGAGGGTAACCACAATTGCCCGTACGTGACTCTTTTCCTCCTCCATCAATGCACCTCCATAGGATCTCTCATAAAATGACTATGCAAGTTAAGCTTGTACGTCAAGTTAAAGTTGAAAAGCATCTAAGGACATCCTGGTACATCAGTTCATAAAATTGAGCCATCCTGTCCACGGTAAATCTCTCCAGAAGGAATGCATAGGCCTTGACTGTACAGCGTTTACGAAGATCCTCATCATCGAGCATCTGCAATATCGAGAGCGCTACCGCATCGGGATTGCCGACATCTGCAAGAAGACCTGTCTCATTATCCTTCACGATCTCGGGAATCCCACCCGCAGCAGTCGCCACAACAGGAACGCGGTAGGAGAATGCATCGAGAATCGAGCTTCCCAATCCCTCCTGCCGTGAGGTCATCACAAAGACATCAAAGACCTTATAGTATGAATAAGGGTCATCCTGGTACCCCTCGAATATGACATTTTTTAACCCCAGCAGAGAGGCCTCCCTTTCAAGTTCGGCCCTCAAGTCCCCTGCCCCTACCAGAACGAAGACAACATCATCCCTTTGCCGTTGGATCACAGACGCTGCCTTCAGCAGGGTATAATGGTCTTTACGTTTTTCCAGAGATGCCACGCATCCGACAACCTTCCTCGATGCGAACCTCTTTTTAAGTTTCTCAACGGCATCTTGCCGTACGCATCGCTGCGTTTCAATTGCACTGTAGATCACTTTGATTCGTGAAGCTTGGAATCCCCACCCCTTCATAACAGAGCCGATGGCCTCAGAGATGGCTGCCATGGTATCTATTCTGCTGTAAACAAGGCGGGTCAGGATGTTTCCCGATGGGGGATTATCCACCCGGCGGGTAAAGATGAGCGGCTTGCCATTCAATGCCTTCCAAAGGGCTGCAACCTGTAGGCCCCTGGTTTCATGGGCATGGACCACATCGAATCCCGAAAAGATATGGCCTGAAAATACAAAAGGTTTCTTTATGACATGAACAGGAAAACCCTGATCTCTTACACGGGAAATGAACATATGGTTTGTGCGTGCAACCAAGTGGCATTCATGACCCAGCCGACTCAGGCCCTCCATGAGGTAAAGGACCTGCCTCTCCCCACCCCGCCACGTCCTCTCAAGGTTGATGTGGACAATTCTCATGGAGATTGACGGGAGTTCCTCTGACTCTCGAAGGTTAGCTGGACGACCTTCGCGGCCATAACCAGTTCGGCAAAGGCACTGAGTGCTGAGATAAGGAAACCCCTCCATCCGTCAAGTATACCCAGTCTGAGGATGTAGTCTTTCATGAAACGCACAGGAGGCCGCAGGACCATGTGGAGGATCGGAGCTATTGTACCCTGCTCATATTTATCTCGGGCCTTCCATGATGAGTAGCGGTTTATCTTGTTCACCCAGTCTGTCAGCGAAGAGACACTGATGTGCTCAAGATATCCACCAAGCATTTCCGTATTTGCAAGTTCGACCTCAGCATGAACCCTCTTTTCCTGGTAGCGGCCGAGGTCTTTCCTGAAAAGGCGAAGCACACTGTCGGATCCCCATCCCGAATGCCTGATCTCCTTTCCAAAGAGAACGTTCTTCCTCCTTATCCAGTAACCGTCCTTCAATGGGGCCTGGGCAAGAAGAGTGGTTATCTCATTACACAGCTCAGGGGTGACCCGCTCATCAGAATCTACGATTAAAATCCAGTCATGAAGGGCCTGGGGGATGGTCCAGTTCTTCTGGGCAGCAGAATTGATATATTCGTGCTGCAGGATGCGGTCGGTATATTCCCGTGCAATTTCCAACGTCTTATCAGTGCTGAAGGAGTCTACCACGAGGATTTCATCAGCCCATGTAACACTCTCGATGCATTCCCTAATATTATTCTCTTCATTGCAGCAAGGAATAATGACGCTTAATTTCACACGCGAGGCATTTTCCATATGGATACCTTTCATCTCAGAATAGGACTTTCTGCAAATCCCACGAGCTGTTATTCTCCCTTTTGTATTGTATCACAAATAGCAAGGACTTTGCCTGCAAAGTGGTGAAATGTATGGTGCTCATGCACATACTTATACCCAGAATCCGCAATTCTCTTACGCTCTTGTGGCTTGGCAAGATATTCATTTACCAGGGAAATACATTCCTCTTCATCATGATACCATACCAGGTGCTCCCTGTTTTCAAAAAAGTCCTCCAGCCCGCGTATATAGTTCGTTAATAAAAAACCACCGCATCCAAGCGTCAACCAGAGTCGATTGGACCAGTATCCATCTACATAATTCACTATATCGGCTCCCAGCACGATCTTGGCACCACCACAGATAAGGCGGTACCCTCTCGGCCCTACGGATTTCAGGGTAGGTCTTATGTGAAAATCCTCCCAGTTATTCCCATATACCTTCACTGTGCAGGAGTCCTTGAGCTTACTTATTATATTCACACGTGATTCATTGAGCCTTGCCTCACCGATAAATGCCACATCTGATTTCCAGATGGGCAATATGGGGGCCTGTCTTTTATGGTCATAGGTATCGCATGCATCGGTAAAATAAATGGGGTTGCGAATACCTGTTTTTCGATACTC
>CAYMDG010000098.1:0-11124 GCA_964388905.1 uncultured Bacteriovoracaceae bacterium | reverse complement strand
TGCTAAAATATTCAGGGAGGCATATCCAATGGCAGGAAAAATATTCTATAGAGAGAGGACAAAGGCAAAGGAAGGCGAGAAAAAGCCCAGGTTCTATCTCGTCGCTGTGGCTGGGGTTGATCTGAAGTTCCATGCTAAGCATGTTCGAAAATCCGAACTTGACCGGATTGCAAAAGAACTCGGAGCAGAGCTGATCCTCCTGGAGCGTGATGAAGAGGGCAAGTACAGCACTGAAGATGTGGAGATAAAATAGCCTCTTCAATCTCCTCTAACTACTACAACCAAAGAAAGGTGAATACATGTCCCTGGTAAGAGATAGAGATGGGAAACGCCTGCATATAAAGAGCAGGCTTATGGGGGAAAGCCTGGTCAGGAAATCGCTGTTTGATGATATGACCATACCTCCGCAGCTCCGGTTATTTCCCGATGTCAATGTGGTGAAGATCGGCGGCCAGTCCATATGTGACCGCGGAATTAAAGCCCTGCCTGCCATTATCAAGGAAATCGTCTCTGCAAAGAAAAAACACAAAATCCTGCTTACTACAGGAGGCGGCACCAGGAGCAGGCACATCTACACCATTGGCATGGAACTGGGTATGCCGACAGGCATCATCGCCAAGTTCGCCAGCACCATCTCTGAGCAGAACGCACTCCTGATTGCCACGCTGCTTGCACAGTGGGACGGCATCCGCATCCACCAGGACGACATCCTGAAACTGCCAACCTACTTTTCCCAGGGATGCATCCCCGTCACCCACGGTATGCCTCCGTATGACTATTTCGCACTCCCCCCGGAACAAGGGAGACTTCCAATACACCGGACCGATGCAGGCACCCTGCTCATGGCCAACCTCATTGGTGCCAAGAGCTGTATCCTGGTCAAGGATGAGGATGGGCTCTATACTGATAACCCAAAGACCAACCACAAGGCCACCTTCATACCTGAGATCGGTGCTAAAGAACTCATAAAGATGGATCTCGAAGACCTGGTTATCGAGCGCTCATGCCTGGAGATTCTTCAGAACAGCGAGGCCATAGATAAGATCCATATTATCAACGGGCTCAAGAAAGGGAACATCACCAAGGCCCTTGCAGGCAAACGAGTGGGTACCATCATCTATAAAGAATAAAGAACTGACGAATATCGTCAGTTCGAAATATATTGAGTAAAAGGCAGGCCCTAAACAGAATAAACCATTGCGGAGCAGACATAAACCTGATCAACTTTCAATTCCTTAACCCAACCACCTTCACACTCGATCTACGAATCTTGTGCCTCTTCTTCGCAGTTCCTATGAAGGGGATAAACTGTTCGGGCTTCTAACGACATGTACGGCAGTGGCCTTGAATACGGCAACCACTCGCATTCCGGCCTCTATCTGCAGATCATCCATTGCCTGCTGGGTCACATGGGCAGTGACAAGGAAACCGCAATCGATCTGTATCCTGTAGAGGAGCCCGATGGGCTTTATCTTTGTTACAATACCCGGGAAAACATTCCGGGCGCTCGAGTCGGCAGCATGAACAGAGGGAAAGACCGTAACGCTCTCAGGGCGTATGAAACACATGACCTGCTCTCCCAGTAAAAAGCCACCTGTGGCATAAATACTCTTTCCATTAATGCCCACTTCGAGCACACCCCCCGAAGACCCTCTCACCTCCCCTGCAAGCATGGTTTCAATCCCGACGAATACGGCAACAGTCTCATTCACCGGCTGGTGCATGACCTCAGAGGGGGAACCTATCTGGACAATCCTGCCGCCATCCATCACTGCGATCCGTCTGGAGAGCCTCAAGGCATCCATGCGGTCGTGAGTGGCCATGATGGCGGTAGTATGCCTGACCCGCATGACACGGCCCAGGTCTTCGATGATGGCTTCCTTGGTGGGCGGGTCCAGCGATGCAAATGGCTCGTCCAGAAAGATCAATTCCGGGTCCGTGGCAAAGGCCCTGGCCAGGCTCGTGCGCTGTGCCTCGCCGCCAGAGATCTTGCGGGCCGATCTGGTTGACAGGTGCTCTATGCCGAAGAGGGCAAGGTTCTCTTCGATCACCGGACGGATCTGGGCACGCTTGATCCCACGGATCTTCAGACCGGCCGCAACATTTTCGTATACCGTAGAATCGAAGAGGAGCGGCTCCTGGAACACCATGGCTAAACGGCGACGGAAAGCGAGGAGCTCTGCCCCGTTATCCACTGCCTTTCCCTTGAAAAGAATCGTTCCTCCCTGGCGCTTCACAAGACCGGCCAGGCTCAACAGCAGTGTGGACTTGCCCGTGCCGTTGGGACCGATGATGGAGAGAAATTCCCCCTTTCTGACAGAGAACACTGGAATATCGATTATCGGCGTTCCACCGCGGCTTACCCTCAGGCCGCTCACCTGCAGGATGGTTTCGCTGCTCATCGAGGCCGCTCCCGCTGCTGGATGCCGGTGAGGATTGCATTGATACAGAAGCTGAATATCAAGAGGATCACCCCGAGTGCAATAGCCACATCGAAATTGCCGCGGCCGGTCTCCATGACCGTTGCCGTGGTCAGCACCCGCGTATAACCCTTGATGTTTCCGCCCACCATGATAGAGGCTCCGACCTCGGAGATCACACCGCCGAACCCCGCCATCACCGCAGCGAGCAGGGGCAGCCTGGCCTCCTTGATGAGCATCCAGATCATCTGGAGCCGGGTGGCGCCCAAGGCCAGGATCTGAAGTCGCAGGGCCTCAGGGAGCTTCTGTATGGATGCCAGCGATATCCCCGCAACAATGGGCGTGGCAATGACGGCCTGGGCTATGATGATGGCCATGGGTGTGTAGAGGAGTTCCAGCATGCCGAAGGGGCCGTTGCGCCACAGGAAGATAGTCACGAACAGGCCTACAACAACGGGAGGCACGCCCATACCGGTATTGATGAGGCTTACCACAAGCCTGCGGCCGGGGAAGCGTGTCAGGGCCACAACAGTTCCCAGCGATATACCTATGAAAAGACTAATGAAGGTGGCCAATCCCGAGACCTTGAGCGAGAGCCAAGTGATCCCGAGCACCTCGGGGTCAAACGTTATCAATAACCAGAGTGCCTTTTTAATACCTTCGAGGATCAGTTCCATGGAACTTCCTTATGGCTCATCTTGAATAAGAGAGACCCGGGCAGGAAAGCCCCTGCCCGGATTAGTACAGATGGACCTTATTCGAACTCAGGTTTGCCTGCGTCAGGGAAAAACAGCGGACTGCCGTACTTGTCCACACCGAACTTGGCAATGATGTCCTGTACCTCCTTGCTGACCATGAAGTCGGCAAAGGCCTTGGCTGCAGGGGCATTCGCCTTGGGGAACTTGGTCGGATTCACATCGATGACGTGGTAGATGTTCAGCAATACCTTATCACCTTCCACCAGGATATCCAGGCCGAGATTTTTCTTCAGCGACAGGTAGGTGCCACGGTCGGCAAGGGTGTAGGTTTTCTTCTCGGCTGCAACGGCAAGCGTCTGGCCCATGCCGAGGCCTGTCTGCTGATACCATTTCTGTCCTTCAGGATTGATCCCAGCTGCCTTCCAGACATCCTTCTCCTTGGCATTCGTGCCCGAGTTGTCGCCACGGGACATGAAGACAGCTCCCTTGGCCGCTATCTGCTTGAAGGCCTCGGCTGCCGATTTCATGCCCTTGATCCCGGCCGGATCGGATGGCGGACCGACTATGATAAAGTCATTATGCATGACGAGCTTGCGGTTGACACCGTTTCCTTCGCTCATAAACTTCTTCTCGGCCGCGGGTGAATGTACGAGCAGGACATCGGCCTCACCCTTGGCGCCCATGGTCATGGCCTGGCCTGATCCTACGGCAATGGTCTTTACGAAGAAACCGGTCTTCTTCTCAAAGATCGGGTTGAGTACATCCAGCAGCCCCGTGTCCTGGGTACTGGTGGTGGTGGCCAGGATCAGGTTCATCTGCCCCGCGGCAGAGGCCGGTGAACTCACAAACAGGGCTGCCATGCACAGGGCCAATATCAATACTAATGACAGGTTACGCATCTTCATGATTTTCTCCTTTTCTATGTTCATACGTTTACTGTTTCTTGTTCTTTGCCTTGAATGCGTCAGATTCCGGGAAGAACAGGGGCTGGCCGTATGTGTCCTTGCCGAAGGACTCGATAATTTTCTGGCCCTTGTCCGGGTCTGTGAGCCACTTCACAAAGGACATGGCCTCCTTGTTATAGACCCGGGGGCACTTTGCCGGATTCACCGGGATGAGTGAGATATGGTTGAGGAGCGCTTCGTCCCCTTCCACGAGTACCACGATCTTGATCTTGTCCTTTATTGTCAGGTAAGTAGCCCGGTCGATCACGGTGTAGGATGCCTTCTGGTCAGTGAAAAGCAATGTGGGCACATTCCCTTCGGAACCCTTCTCATACACGGTATACCACGCCCCGGTCGGTTTGATGCCTGCCTTGGCCCAGAGATCCATTTCAGCAATATGGGTGCCTGACTTGTCTCCCCTGCTGATGAAAGGAACCGCCTTTGCAGAAATTGCCTTAAGGGCATCTGCAGCTGACTTCATACCTTTGATCCCTGCCGGGTCCGAGGCCGGGCCCATGATGACGAAGTCGTTGTACATGAGCGGGATACGGCCGGTGCCGAAGCCATCTGCCACGAATTTCTCTTCCAGTGCCTTGGCATGCACCAGGACGAGGTCCACGCTACACTGTTCCCCTATCTTGAGAGCCGCACCCGTACCTGCCCCCACATGCCTCACCCGTATGCCCGTTTCCTTCTCGTACTTATTTTCGAGCACATCAACAATGCCCGAGTCGATGGGGCCGATGGTGCTGGCCATGAGGATAAACCCATCATTCTTGGCCTGTACAAAAGCAGGCAGACAGACGATCAAGCAACACACAACTGCAAAAAGCCACTTTTTCATGATTCCTCCTCCAGATATTGTTCCAATTACTCTTTCCAGGTTATTTCGGATATACGACCTTGCCTGTCTCTCTGTCGCTGTATCCCTTCATCATCTCAAGCAGGGCCCTGAAATGATCCGACCTTATGAACTCTGCAAACGCCTGGACATGGCGATCGAAGAATGCCTCCTTTTTCACAACCATGTCGAACCGCTCTTCAAATATAGGGAAGAATACCAGCCGGGAACTCACGGCAACCGACTCGGCGGCAATTCCCACGTCCGACAGGCCTGTTGCAACTGAGCGCACCACATCATAGTGGGTGAAAACCTGGGTATTATACCCTGTGAGTTCAGACGGCTTGATTCCTTCATCCTCGATGAGACGATCCACGAGGGCCCGAACACCCGAACCCTCCTGCCGGTTGATGAAACGCAGTTTGTTGTCCACACATTCCTTCATGGACTGGACCGCCACCTCCCTTGATACAAATCCGATAGTCCGGTAAAAGAGGTTTATCACAACCAGTTCGTCTGCGTTTTGAAAGTACTCCCGGATACAGGGAAAGTTGAAGTCATCTTGTTTATTATCATAGAGGTGACTCACTGCTAGAGTGCAGAAACCTTTCTTCAAGAGCCTGATCCCTTCCCTGCTTCCCACGCTGGACGAGAACAAGAGGAAGTCCGGACACATTTTGTGAAAATGCCCCTGGGCTATGGAGATGACCGGGTCGTCGGAACCGCACATGAGGAGCACCTTCTTGTTGACCAGAGATTCCAAGAATGGTTTTTTAACCGTTTCCAATGCCTTGCCCTTTACAAACTGTTCGAGCTGGTTTTTTGGGAAAAGCCACTTGCCTGTTACCTTTGTCCCGGGCAGTCTTCCTTCCTTAACCAGGGCATAAAGTTTTTTTTCATTAATATTGAGGAACTTTGAGGCCTCTTTAACTGTTAATAAGTCGTCATTTTCTGCTTTCATTTTTTTCCTCGAATATAATTACTAATCATTACCATATATCCTATATATTTTCCAGTCCCCTGTTCATCTTTATCTTTATAAGCCCCGAGGGCATCCTAAAGGCTGTATAAGATTCATGAATGCATGTGAGGGGATAATTTTGTATTCAGACAACAACGAGAAAAGGCTACCCTGATGGATTATGACAACAGCTTAAAACTGCACCACACCCCACTGTAGGCAGGGTCACCTGACCCGGTGGTTATTTGCAAGCCGCCCGGTTTTCTACTGCATGTTACACTCGGCCTGCATCTCAAAAATTAAATGTTTAATGGCAGGTTTTTTATGTCGGCGAAGTCCTGTACGGCAAGGGAATACCTTTCCGCCACAGGACCTGGCCGGGAATGGGGAAATGTCTCAATAAGATTATTTCTCAGCGCCGTCGGGTTGAGGTTCTGCTTTGACTGCCTCAGGCTCGACCTTGGGTTCCTTTGCTTTGGTTTTCTTTTCCGCCTTGGGCTCCTTCTCAGGCTTGGGTTCCTTCTCGGCTTTGGATTCCTTATCAGGCTTAGGCTCTTTTTCGGCCTTGGGTTCCTTCACAGGCTTAGGCTCTTTCTCGACCTTGGGTTCCTTCTCGACCTTGGGTTCCTTTTCGGCCTTAGGTTCCTTCGGGGCCTTATCAGACTTGGCCTTCTTTTCCTTCTTAGGGGCCGGGGCCTCTACAACGGTCTTCTTAACCTTTTCCTTCACTACAGGTGCGGCCTTCTTCTCTTCCTTGACCCTGGCCATTTCCTTGATCTTCTCATCCTTGGCCAGAATAGCCCTTAACCTGGATGCAGTATCCTTGATCTTTGCCTTGATCTTGCGGACCACGGTATCCTTAGTTAACAATTTTTCGCTTACACCTTCGCTCTTCAGGACCTCCAGGCGCTGGTTCAGCTTAAGTTCCCACTGCGCCTTCTGAGTTTCCCTGACATTTTTCAATTTGGACGCCATTACTACTCCTTTCACCTGATATCGTCTGCCACCTTGGCTTACAAAGCATACCCAATCCAATTTTGGCAAGGGTTTCCTGTGTAGCATAGATTAACAGCATTTTCCAGAACTATGAAGTTATGTCATTTGCCTTGTTCAATTTTCTATATATCACCGGGACCAAAGCAAAAATACCGAGCAAGGCAAGAGAGGTGAGCACCCTGGGGCTGGATACCTGGCTGATATTTTCGATACTTGCCAGGCTTGCCCCTGCATTGGCATAGACAAAACTGCCAGGGAGGATGCCTATTACTGTCCCAACGAGATAGGTCCTGATTGAAAGACCGGTTACCCCGCAGGCCAGGTTCACCAGAAAGAAGGGAAAAAGCGGAACGAGTCTGAGGAACAACAGGTAGGAAAGACCGTTTTTCGACAAACCCCTGTCAAAGGCATTCATCTTCTCCCCGAACCGCTTGACGACCCAATCCCTGAGCAGGGTACGCGCCAGGATAAAGGCCAGCAGAGCACCTGTGGAAGCCCCGATATTGACCCAGAGAGTCCCCATGCCAGCCCCGAATATGGCGCCCCCTGCAAGGGTCAATATGGCAGCCCCGGGTAGTGAGAGTGCTGTCTGTACGATATAGATCAGGATGAAGCCTAATGTGAAAGCCGCTGTGTGGGAATGATAGGCAAGTAAAAGGGATTGCCTGTTTTCCTTCAAATTCGACAGGGTCAGAAATTGCTGCAGATCAAGAATATAAAAAACAGCTATAGCCCCTGTCATCAAAAGGAGAATCATAATCCTTTTCTTCATATCCATTACAATAGACTCACCCCGGCTTCTGCACAAGCGTAAGGATGTCATCAACGACTATATGCATTGCATTTATGGCAAGCCTCCTTGAATTTTTTTTTTCTGAACGTACTATATTAAAAGGACATGGCTCCCACTCAATATAACGCAGGTCAATAAAATTTAGGCAAAGGAGGAAAGCTCATGAAGGTTCTGGTTGTATTCTATTCCATGTACGGACATATCTACCAGATGGCCCAGGCCGTGGTAAAAGGGGCCCATGAGGTCGATGGAGCGGTAGTGGAGCTGAAGCAGGTACCGGAGACGCTGCCTGATGATATCCTTGCAAAGATGGGTGCCATTGAGGCACGCAAGGCATTTGCCCACATCCCTGTCTGTACTGCCGGTGAACTCGCCTCCTACGATGCCATCATCTTCGGTGCCCCCACAAGGTTCGGCAACATGTGCGGTCAGATGAGGCAGTTCCTGGACGGAACAGGCCAGCTCTGGGCTCAGAACGCCCTGGTCGGCAAGGTGGGAAGTGTATTCACGAGTTCCGCCACCCAGCACGGGGGCCAGGAATCAACCATCCTGAGCTTCCACACCACCCTGCTCCACCTGGGCATGATCATCGTAGGCCTGCCGTATTCCTTTGACCTGCAGAAGGACATCCACGAGATCACGGGATGTTCCCCCTACGGGGCCTCCACCATTGCAGGAGGTGACGGGAGTAGACTGCCGAGTACCCATGAGCTCACCGGGGCACGCTTTCAGGGCAGGCACGTGGCGACCATTGCTGCCAAGCTCTTCGCATGAACTCTTTATATGATTAACCGCGGAGCCTCTTTTTGAGCTCCTTGATGAATGCCATGCAGACCTGGTTTGCATCTGCCACGATGGCGACATCCGCCATCTTCATCATGGCGGCGTTGGGATTCTTGTTTATTGCGATGATGAAGCCGGCATCAATGATGCCGGCCGTATGCTGGATAGCGCCGCTGATACCGAAGGAAAGAAGGACCTTGGGCCTGATGTGCTTATCCGCCTGGCCCACAAGGGCTTCTTCGTCGGCCCATTTGGAATACACTACCGGTCTCGTTGCCCCCACCTCTCCCCCCAGAATCCTGGCAAGCTCGTAAAGATTCTTGAATTTGCTCCGGCTGCCCATGCCCCTGCCTCCGCACACAACAACCGCAGCCTCTTCGAGTTTCTGGCTTGCGGGCGGCTTGCGCTCGGAGCTGATAAGGCGGATACGATCCTTAGGCAGATCATCGGGAAGCGGTATCCTTACAATTTCCCCTGCAGCCTGGTAGTTATGGGGGATTTCCTGGAAAATCCCAGGTCGCACCGTGGCCATCTGAGGCCTCTTCTCAGGGGTTATGATCTTGGTGAGAAGATTGCCGCCAAAGGCCGGTGCTGTCTGTACAAGCAGGCCATCCTCGTTGATGTCAAGGCCTACGCAGTCGGCAGTCAGACCTGCGCCGAGCCGTTTGGCTACCCGGGGCGCATATTCCCTGCCGAATGTTGTGGCCCCAACCAGGATAATATCTGGCCGATGGTCTCTGGCAAGGCGCTCCATAAGGGTGACATAGAGGTCAGTAGAATAGTCTTTGATGGACTCATCCTCAATAACATAGACCTTCTGTGCCCCATGAGCGATGTATTCCCCCACCCATTCATCCACCTGGTGGCCGAACACGGTGGCGCATACACATGCACCCAGCTTTGATGCAAGATAGGTAGCCCGCGAAAGGAGTTGCAGGGTTACCCGGTTCTGGAAATAGTTGCGATAGTCTCCGAATACCCAGATCTCAGGTGCATGCAGTGTCATAGACTCCCCTACCCCTCCCACTTGAGATCTTTCCTGATGACGCCGCCTATCCTGGTCTCAAAACGCTCAAAGAGCTCCTCGACAATCTTTTTGGGAGCGCCCTTGAGTACGATGTTCTCTTTTTGCGCCCTTGGCGCATACACGTCGATTATCTTGGTAGGAGATCCCTTTGTTCCGATAACATCCGGATCAAGACCCAGGTCTGATGCGCTCACCGCCAGGATGTTGAGGTCTTCGAAGGCGTCCTGCAGACCGGACAGAGGGATATAACGCGGCAGGAAGTGCTGGGTGTTTACGCTCACCAGGCAGGGCAGGTCCATGTCAAGAGTCTCGAGGAAGTTGTCGGAAAGCCGTTTGACCCTCATGGTCCTGGATTTCAAATCCAGGTGATCCACATAGGATATTTCTGGTATGTTCAGCTCCTCGGCAAGCTGCGGTCCTACCTGGGCTGTTTCGCTGTCCGTTGTGTGGCATCCGCACAAGATAAGATCAAAGTCGGAACAGAAGATCTCAATGGCCCGCGCCAAAGTATAGGATGTAACATGGGTATCCGCACCCGCCATGGCCGTATCGGTGAGCATAAGGCATCGATCCGCACCCATGGCGATAGCCTCTCTGAGGATCTCCTCTGCTATTGGTGGGCCCATGGTAATGGCGGTGATATGCCCGCCATGCTGCTGTTTGAGTGTAAGCGCAGCCTCAAGGGCATGTTTGCAGGCAGGGTTCATCATGCCGTCCGCAAGGTCCCTCCGCAGCGTCCCTCTTTTGGCATCCCAGGGCAGTTCGGTTGCCATGGGGACCTGCTTGATGCATACGATCATCTTCACCATTCGCGTGTTCCCCTGCCTCACGTCAGCTCATTCATCACGGCGCGCGAGATGACCAGTCGCTGGATCTCGCTGGTGCCTTCATAGATCTCAGTGACCTTGGCATCCCTGAAATACCGCTCCACGTCATATTCCTTGCTGTAGCCATAGCCGCCATGAATCTGTACAGCCTTATTGGTTACTGTCGAACTTACCGTAGAACTGAAGAGTTTGGCCATTGCCGCCTCTTTGCCGTAGGGCTTGCCGGCGTCCTTCAAGGCACAAACCCGGTAAACCAGGAGCCGTGCCGCATCAATATCAGTCGCCATGTCTGCCAGCATGTTCTGAATGGATTGAAATGCAGCAATAGGCTTCCTGAACTGCTGGCGCTCCTTGGAATATTTGACCGAGGCCTCGAAGGCAGCCTGGGCTATTCCCAAGGCCTGTGCTGCAATGCCGATCCGGCCGGCATCAAGGGTTGCCAGTGCGATCTTGATCCCGTCACCGATCTTGCCCAGAAGGTTCTCCTTTGGCACACGGCAGTCCTCGAAAAACAGAGAAGACACCGGGTTTGCCCTCATGCCGCAGAGATCTTCAATCTCGCCGACAGAATAGCCGGGCATGTCTTTTTCCAGGATGAAAACACTTGCGCTGTGTGCGGGCTGCGCTGCATCGGTCACGGCAAAGATGAGCGGCAGCGAGCACACCCCGCCATTCGTGACGAAGATCTTGGTGCCATTGATTATGTATCCGTTGCCGGATGCCACTGCATGGGTTTCAACCCCTGAGGCATCCGAGCCTGCATTTGCCTCGGTCAGACAGAAGGCGCCAATGCACTCTCCGCTTGCAAGCCTGGGGACAAAGCGCTCTTTCTGC
>CAYMDG010000097.1:7894-11176 GCA_964388905.1 uncultured Bacteriovoracaceae bacterium | reverse complement strand
CGCGGATTCCAGGCCAACTCAAGGATTATCACCTCAGTGGATAACATGCTCCAGGAGCTTATCAACCTCAAGCGCTAATACATGAACTTGGCCTTCGGGTAGCAGGGATTCTTACCCCCGGCTATCCGAAGGCGTCAATTATCTGACCCACCCATCAATGATCTCCCATTGAGTTGAATTATATAACCAATTGAAATTAAATAGAATATAACATATCTTACCCTGTGGCACACCCCTTGCTTTCCTGGTGGCAGTATTCCAGATTGCACGCAGTAAGGGGTTCATATGGATTTTGCAACGATTATAGGTGTATTGGTGGCCTTCGGCATGGTCTTTATGGGGATCATTTCCGGGAGCCCCCTGACACTCTTTGTGGATGTCCCGAGTGTGATGATCACCATTGGAGGCACCTTCGGGATCATCTTCATCAATTACCCCTTGAAGGATGTGGTGGGTGTCTTCGGCGTTATCAGGAATGTCTTTTTCAACCAGCGCCGCGAGGTCCATGTACTGATCCCCTTATTCGTTGACTTTGCCTCACAGGCCCGCCGTGAAGGGATACTGGTCCTTGAGAGCGCGGCTGAAGAACTCCGCGACCCGTTTTTCAAGAAGGGCCTGGAGTTGGTTATCGATGGTCTTGAACCCCAGGCAATCCGCGATATCCTAGAGACTGAGATCGAACACATCGAGCAGCGGCATATGAAGGGCGCAGACATCCTCAACTCTCTGGGTACCTATGCCCCGGCCATGGGCATGCTCGGCACTCTCATCGGGCTTATCCAGATGCTCCAGTCCATGTCCGACCCGTCAACCATCGGGCCTTCAATGGCAGTGGCGCTCATAACTACATTCTACGGTTCCATCATGGCAAACCTGATCGCCCTGCCCATGGCAGGTAAACTTGCAATGCGTTCCAGGGAGGAAGTTGTTCAGAAGGGCATGATCATTGAAGGTATACTGGCCATCTCGGCAGGTGACAATCCCAGGATAGTGGAACGAAAACTTCATTCATTCCTGGCCCCGGCCTTCAGGGAGCCGGTGGTGAATCGTCTGCGTGGTGAATAGCAATGGCAAGAAAAAAGGTTATCTATGTCGAGAAGCCAATGAATATTACAATGTATTTGCTGGCCTCGCTCTTTCTTTTCCTGCTCACATTTTTCGTCATATTGAGCTCGATTAGCGTCATGGACAATAAGCGGCAGAAGATGGCCATCGGCTCCATCAAAGGTGGATTTGGAATATTGCCCGGAGGCAGGAGCCCATTTTCATCCACTGGTCCCAAGAACATCCTGCCGCAGAGACCTCCTATGCAGGGTGGCCAGATGGATCTCCAGAGTATCCAGAACTCCCTTGCCGAAACAGGGATCATCAGCGGTATCAGTGTGACCCAGGGCAAACTCGGGGCGATCGTCACCATCAAGAGCCCCATCCTCTTTGCAGGCCAGACCGATGTGTTCAGCAAGGACTCTCAAGGCGTGCTGGCGGCCATAGCCAAAGTCCTCCAGCAAGGAGACAACCGGGTGATTATCACAGGGCACACGGATTCCATACCCTTGGAGGCGCCACCCTTTTATTCAAACTGGGGGCTGTCCGGCGCAAGGGCTCTGGCCGTGCTCTCCTATCTGGAGGCCAAGGGTATCTCGGCAAGTCGCCTGTCCGTATATGGCATGGGTTCAAGCAGGCCAATTGCACCCAACAGCACGGAAGAAGGCAGGAGGATGAACAGGCGTGTGGAGATCACTGTAGTGGGCGAAGTTCCGGAAGATATCGACCTTAAAGGACTCAAGCAGACCCGAGGGGAGTGGTTCCGTTCAATATTCTACAAAGGATTCAATTTCGAGTTGGATGAACAATGATGCAAAGACAGGATAAAAACGTCCTCATTGTTAAAATGCCCAGCCGTTTGAACTGGATGACGACTTTCTGCGATATGCTCACCATACTGCTGTGCTTTTTTGTGCTTATCATCTCCATGTCTTCAATGGAAAGCAAGGCACTGAAAAAGACCTTCGGGTTTTTCAGCGCAGTGACGGGACCGCTGGAATTTCCCCAGGAGCATGAGGTGAAGGTCGCACAACCTGTAGTGGATACCACACCGAATATCATGTCGCTCAATGTCGAAAACCTTAAAAGGAGCCTGGTGATCTCACTGAAAAAGCAGAATATCGTGAATATCCCCGGCCGTGGCATTGATCTGGGAAATGTGAAGGAGACAAACCGGGGTTTTGCCATCGCCGTGCCTGACGGGGTCGTGTTCGATAAGGGTTCAAAAGAGCTGAAGAAAGACGCTGAACCGATGCTCAAGGGAGTCACTGATGCCATCAGAGGCATAGATGTGACCATCGCAATCGAAGGGCATACGGACAACCTCGGCAACGAGCAGTCGAACTGGAGGCTGTCGCTGTTAAGGGCCATAAGCATTGCAGATTATTTTGTTTACAATCAGGGCTTGAGCCCCGAAAGGATCTGCGTTGCCGGGTACGGGTCCAAGAGGCCAGTTGCCACCAATGAAACACAAGGTGGAAGGGACAGAAACAGACGGGTGGAAATCATCCTTTTAAAAGACCGTTTATAGGGGGACCGCATGGCTGGTGAGGAAAAGGAAGAGAAAAAAGAACAGGCTCCGGCAGAGAAGAAAAAGCTGCCCATGAAGCTCATCATCATAGTGCTCGCTGTTGTACTGGTTCTGGGCAGTGCAGCAGCCGGGTATTTCATATTCTTCGGGAACAAGAGTAAGTCGTCAGACAAGGAAGACCCCGGTAAGGAAACGAAAAAAGAGCAGGTCAAGGAAAAGTCATCTAAAGAGGGTGGAAAGGAGGGGGAGGGTGCCTCCGGGAACCTGAAGCAGTTGGAACCCTTCATCGTCAATCTTGCAGATGCCGAGGGTCAGAGATATCTCAAGGCCGTGATGCAGTTCGAGGTGGATAATCCGGCAGCCGAGAGTGAAATCCAGGAAAAACTCCCCCAGATACGTGATGAGATCCTCATGATACTCTCCAACAAGACCTTTGACGATGTATCCACAACGGCAGGAAAGAGGATGGTCAAGCGCGAGATAGCTTCCGCAGTGAACAAGTATCTCACAGGCGGCCAGATAACACAGGTGTATTTTACCGAATTCGTAGTCCAGTGAGGAAGTAGTATGGGACAGATCCTGAGTCAGGATGAGGTTGATGCCCTATTAAAAGGGGTCGTAGGCGGAGATATCGCCACCGAGATGGACGTACCCTATCTGGATGAAGGCCAGATAGACCGCTTTGACTTTGCAGCGCAGGATAAGGT
>CAYMDG010000097.1:4935-7794 GCA_964388905.1 uncultured Bacteriovoracaceae bacterium | reverse complement strand
GCCATCAAGGAATTGGCCAGTTCCTGGCAGCCGGTTTATGAACTTGAATTAACTTATGTCCGCTCCGAGATGAACCCCCAGTTTGCAGGTATCATCCCCAATGAGGATGTAATCGTGGTGGCCCAGTTCGAGTTGGAGATGGACGAGATGACAGGCAATATCATGGTGTGCCTGCCTTATATGCTCATCGAGCCTATAAGGGACAGACTCTATGCAACCTTCCACTCAGAGGAGAAGATGAGTGTGGACAGGGCATGGGTCAACCGGCTCAAGGTTGAACTTATGGGGGTATATGTGGATATAGACGTTGAGCTTGGCAGGGCACAGATATCACCAAGGGAGCTCTCATCGCTCAAGCCGGGAAATGTTATTGTGCTGGACAAGGATATAAACGACCCGCTCATGGTGAAGGTGCAGAACTTGCCGAAGTACTACGCCAGGCCCGGGAAGATAAAAGATAATCTCGCAATAGATGTTGTAAGTACCATCGACAGAAAGCTCTTCTAAGGAGGGGGTAATGGACATAAATGACAAGACAGGTGGCGGGCTTGACCAGAACGATATTGACAAGCTTATGAGCGGAGCCGGCGATGAAATAAAAGATAAGGGTCCCGATCAGGACAAGCTTGCAGAGGATTGGGCCTCGGCCCTTGAATCAGGCGCCGAGATAGAAGAGGGAAAGCCCTTTGACAAGGGCGCCAAAAAGGTCAACTTCACTGAACTCGAAGAGGGAAGGCATGCCGGACCGGCAAAAGAGTTCGACTTTATCCTGGACATACCCTTAGAGGTTACCGTGGAGATGGGCAGGACCAGGATGCTCATCAACGATCTTCTGCAGCTGGGCCAGGGCTCGGTTATAGAGCTGAACAGGATGGCCGGAGAACCTCTGGACATCCTGATAAACAACAAGCTCATCGCCAGGGGCGAAGTGGTCGTTGTAAACGAAAAGTTCGGCATAAGGATAACGGATATCGTGAGCCCCTTAGAGCGAGTGAAGAGGCTGGCATGAACCTCGCGAACGTTGCATTTACCGTAGCCTTCCTCCTGTTCTCCCTTCCTCTTCATGCCGCTGAGTCCGGCATGGCCTCCACAGGCTTGAGGGCTGTTCTGTCGCTCATGCTTGTCATTGGATTGTTGTTTGCCCTTGCATGGGCATTAAAGCGTTATGGGCCCATGGCGAAGGTGAAAAAGTCCTTCGGGCTGGACATACTTGGTCAGGTGAGCCTTGGCGCAAGGGTGAATCTCGCGCTCATCAGGGTGGGCAAGTCGATCCTGTTGATCGGTGTCACCGCCAATACGGTAAGCCTGCTCAAGGATATGGATGAAGGCGACTTTGAAAAGTCTTTATCGCAGGCAACAGGGCAGACGGGGGCACCCCTATGAAACTAAAGCGCATTACCTTGCTTGCACTTTTAACCATGTTCCTCCTTCCGGCATTTCTCTATGCCGCAGAAGGCGTGACAATTCCCAGCCTGAACCTCGGGGTAAAGCAGGCCTCCAACCCTGAAGAGGTGGTTGGTGCCATACAGATCCTGTTTATCCTGACTATCCTGGCGCTGGCCCCTTCCATTATGATCATGGTGACGGCCTTCACCCGGATCGTTGTTGTGCTGGGATTTCTCAGGCAGGCCCTGGGCACACAGCAGATGCCGCCCATGCAGGTTCTTACAGCGCTCGCCATTTTTTTGACGTTTTTTATTATGTCCCCGACCCTGGATAAGGTCAATGAACTGGCACTTGTCCCCTATAAGAACGGAAACATCACCTTTGACCAGGCAATAAAAAATGCAGAAGGGCCGTTTCGTGAATTCATGTTCAAACAGACCAGGCAAAACGACCTGTCGCTCTTCATGGGTCTCATCACGAAAGACAAGCCTAAAAATAAGGAAGAAGTGCCCACCAGGGCATTGATACCGGCATTCATGATAAGCGAACTCAAGACCTCCTTCCAGATCGGGTTCGTCCTGTTCATACCCTTCCTCATAATCGATATGGTGGTCTCCTCGATCCTGTTGTCCATGGGAATGATGATGCTGCCGCCTGTCATGATATCATTGCCGTTCAAGATCATGCTGTTTGTGCTTGTGGATGGATGGAACCTGCTCATAGGTTCTCTCATCAAGGGGTTTGTAGGATGACGCCGGAAACCGTAACAACCATGATGGCCGAGGCCATCAAGATAACGCTGCTCGTGTCGGCACCCATGCTCCTCATAGGCCTGCTGGTGGGTCTTGCCATCAGTGTCTTCTCTGCCGTCACCCAGATCCAGGAGATGACACTCACCTTTGTGCCCAAGATCGTTGCCGTATTCATGGCGCTCCTTTTCACCCTGCCCTGGGTTATCGAGAAGCTCACGACCTATACCATCAATCTCTTTAACTCTATCCCCATGCTTGCAAGATGAATGAGCTGTTCAACCTCGCCCGGAGCGATTTTTTATCCCTGTTCTTCATCTTTATCCGTATCGGGACCATCTTTGCCCTTGTCCCATTTTTCAATGCCGAGATCATCCCCAGGCGGGTAACAACAACTATCGCCTTTTTTTTAAGCCTCGTTCTCCTGCCCGTAGTTCCGCCGGTACAGGTGAATCCGGAACAGTTGAACATCCTGATGTTCGCCGGTATCGTGTTGCAACAAGTACTCATAGGGGTGGCATTGGGCATGGCTATTGATGTGATCTATGCAGGAATCCAGATCGCCGGAGAACTCATCGGCTTCCAGATGGGCTTCTCCATTGCGAACGTGGTTGACCCCATGAGCGGGATCAGCGCCCCCATCATATCGAATGTTCTGTATATCACTGCATTCCTGCTGTTCTTTACCTTGGGCGGTCACCATATGCTTATCAAGGGTATGGTG
>CAYMDG010000097.1:0-4835 GCA_964388905.1 uncultured Bacteriovoracaceae bacterium | reverse complement strand
TTGAAGGAGTCCTTCCTGAACACCAACAGACCCTACATGGAGCACCCGAAGTTTATCAGCCGTTTCAAGCACACCTGCCTCGCTAGATACCGTGATCAGGAAGAAAAGGCTTCAAAGGCCTCCATCCATGAAGAGTGAGAACAGCCTCACCCCCATGATGCAACAGTACCTGAACATCAAAGAGGACTGCAAGGACACGATCCTCTTCTACCGCATGGGGGACTTCTATGAAATGTTCTACGATGATGCCGTCACGGCATCCAAGATCCTGGGTCTTGCACTGACCACCAGGGACAAGGGCAGGGAAAATCCGGTGCCCATGTGCGGCCTGCCGTATCACAGCGCATCGTCCTACATATCCCGGCTCATCCGTTTGGGCCACAAGGTGGCCATCTGCGAGCAGTCTGAGCCTGCACCCGGCGTTAAGGGCCTGGTGCACCGGGAGGTTGTGCGCGTCATAACGCCGGGCCTGATAGTAGAGGACGATCATCTGACCAGGGACAAGGCCAACTACCTCATGGCCGTAAGCGCAGGACAGCGGCAAGATACGTTCGGTATCGCCTTCATTGACATATCCACAGGCGACTTCAGGGCCACTGAGATCACTTCACGACAGGACTTTGTCTCCGAGGTCTTCAGGGTGGGTCCCAGCGAGGTCCTTGCCACTGATACAGGCATTGTCCCTCAAGGATTCCTCCTGACCTCATTTGATCAGCCAATAACGTCGGAGCGTGCAGGTCAGCTCCTGAGCAGCCATTTCGGCACACTCACCATGGATGGCTTCGGCCTGAAGGATTCCCCTTTGGCCCTGAGGGCATCCGGCATGGTGCTGGAATATGTGAGGCAGATGCATAAGGCAGTGATGCCCAATATCACATCACTCAACCTCTACAACCCGGGCCGCTTCATGATGCTCGGCCCCACCACCAAGCGCAACCTGGAACTGTTCGATGCCATCTCAGGCCTTAAGGAGCACACGCTCTTTGCCCTGCTCAACCGTACAGGCACCTCCATGGGAGCGCGTATGCTCGCTGACTGGATGGCCTTTCCCCTCATGGACGCCAGTGAGATCAACAAGAGGCTTTCAGCCGTGGAGGCGCTTGTTTCCCAGGGGCAATCGCTGAACTCTATGCGAGAGGTGCTCAGTGATATCCCGGACATGGACAGGATTATCGGCCGTATCTCAGCAGGGTCTGCAAGCCCGCGGGACATGCGCTCGCTGGCCGAAGGGCTTGATCAGGTACCCCGGATCAAAGTCCTGCTGGATGGGTTTGATGAGGCACTTCTTTTTGAGGTCAGGCAGGGGATGGACCCGCTTTTTGAGCTCAAGGAAAAGATAACTCATACCATTGTGGAATCACCGCCGATACGCCTGGCTGACGGCAATATGATCGCGGCTGGTGTGGACGGAGAACTCGATGAGTTGAGACTGCTGCGGAAGGATTCAAGGCAGTGGATCGCTTCGCTGGAGGCCAAGGAGCGTGAGGCCACGGGCATCAGCACGCTCAAGATCGGTTATAATAAGGTCTTTGGCTATTATATAGAAATCACCAAGGCAAATGCCGTAAAGGCGCCTGATTCATACATCCGCAAACAGACGCTCGTGAATGCCGAACGGTACATCACCCCTGAGCTGAAAGAATACGAGGCAAGGCTTCTGGGTGCACAGGAGGCCATTTCAGCCATTGAGCAGCGCATCTTCAAGGAGCTCAGGGAATTTGTCATCCCATTCATCCCCTCTCTGCAAGGTACGGTCCGCTCCCTTGCCTGTCTGGACGTGCTGGGCTGCCTTGCATGGGTTGCCGTGCAGAACGGGTATGTGAGGCCGGAAGTCGGATACGACCGGCGAATTGAGATACATGCAGGCAGACACCCTGTAGTGGAGAAGGTCCTCAAGTCCGGGGAGTTCGTGCCCAATGGATGCTCGTTTGATGCCGAGCGCGATACCATCCATGTCATTACCGGGCCCAACATGGCGGGCAAATCCACCTACATGCGACAGGTGGCGCTTATCTGTCTCATGGCCCAGATGGGCTCTTTCGTGCCGGCAAAAAAGGCATCCATAGGCCTGGTGGATCGCATCTTCACCAGGATCGGTGCGCTGGATAACCTGTCTGCCGGGCAGAGCACCTTTTTCGTTGAGATGAGCGAGACTGCAGACATCCTCAATAATGCCACATCGCTAAGCCTGGTGATTTTAGATGAAATCGGAAGAGGCACCTCCACCTATGACGGCATGTCCATCGCCTGGGCAGTTGCAGAACACCTGGATGAACGCCGGGTCAGAACCTTTTTTGCCACCCATTATCACGAGCTTGCCGACCTCTCCCGCAGGCACAAGGGGATCAAGAACTATCACCTCAGTATTGAAGAGAGCGGCAGCGAGGTGGTGTTCCTCAGGGTCCTCAAGAGAGGGGCCGTAGGCAGGAGCTATGGCATCTACGTGGCCAGGCTTGCCGGTATCCCTGATGAGGTGGTGGAAAAGGCCAGGGGCATCCTTGCCGCCATAACCTCCAAGGCAAAGACGCTGCCGGTGGCACACCAGGCTTCACCTGTCCAGGCAAGCCTCTTTGAAGACAAGAATACAACTATTATCCATGAGATTTTAAAGATTGACCTGGATACCCTTACCCCTCTTCAAGCCCTGAATTTTCTCCACCATCTCAGGGATATGATAACGAAAAGCGATTATCATTAAAGCTTTTTTGGGTTTTTTCCGAATACTATTGAGAGGAAGAGGCCCATATGATGAAGAATTCCGATATCAGGATACTGGCACACAAGAGCGGCATGCCATTCATTGACATCTCTCGTGAGGCACCCGACCCAAGATGCTTAAAGATTTTAAAGCAGGCATTTGCAAGGGAGTATTCCAGCCTGCCCATACGTTTTCTTGGAGACGGAGTGCTTGTTGCCATAGCAGACCCTGATTACAAGGATCTTATCAGCACCCTAAGCACGCACATGGGAAGGAAAGTCTACCCGGCGCTCGCGGAGGTGGAGGCTATCAAAAAGGCAATAGAGATGTATTACCCAGGCGGGCAAGACATTGCGGAAGCCAAGGTTCAGGATGCCATTGGAACGAGCCGGACAGTATCAATCATCTCCAATAAGGGAGGGGTAGGGAAGACGCATATTGCCATGAACATGGCAAAGGTCCTGGGTGGTCTCAAAAAAAAGGTGCTGCTCATCGATGCCGACCTCGGCAATGCCGATATATCGAACAAACTGGCGCTTTTCCCTGAATACACCCTTTATGATTTTCTTTTGGGTGATGTGGACCTGGAAAAAATGATTGAAAAGACCCCGCTGGGGTTTGACCTTATTGCAGGGAGCTCCGGCGAGTTCAAGCTTGCCAACATCAATTACATCCAGCGATCCAAGTTCATCAGGAGCTTCAGAAAGATCAGCGAAAACTATGACTTCACCATCTTCGACTTAAGCGCGGGCATCACTACCACGGTGCTTGATTTTGCCATGGCTTCGGACGAGACTCTCATCATCACGACCCCGCAGGACATTATTGCAGGGTATGCCTGCATCAAGGCCTCCTTTCAGCAGTTTAAGGACATAGAAGAGAAACTGATGGACAAGGTCGAGTTTTATAAGCCGCGCAGGGTCTACAAGCCATGGGTGGTTATGAATCAGGTTACAAACCTCAATCAGGGGATATTCATCTTTAACAGGATATGTCAGACCGCAGACGAGAGGATCAACAATATGGAGACCCTCTTTTCAGTTAAGCCCGAGTACCTTGGCGGGGTCCTCTATGACAAGGATACTATCCGTGCCGCAGAGTCCCAGAGAAAGCCGTTCACAATCGTGAACCCCAAGTGCAAGACCTCCCAGTGCCTGGAATATCTCGGTAAGGTAGTTATAGATCCGCCTGATCTGAGAAGCTATAACCAGGAGTTTAAAGGTGGGTTAGGCCGTTTTGCCATGATATTCGGAATGAGCTGAGAATAACACCTTAAGTGAGTACCAATTTACCCGATAAGTAACAATAGGAAGAAGGGACGCTTCATATGAGAATGGAAGAGTACAGGGAAGGACTCGTGAACAAGTGGGAAGAAGTGAGACCCGTAGTGATCTACTTCGCAGGGGAAAGATTCGTAGTGGAATATGATGAGCACAACAATCCGCTTCTTGCCCCGGCAGTTGCCATGGTGCATTCCTACTTGGGCAACCTGGACCTCACCAAGACGGATAACTGATTTTTTATAAACCCGCCAGGTTCCCTGCCGGGCCTTGAGTAATTTTTAGTCTTTTCACAAATATCCCAATCCCGGTCTTGATATATTGAACAGTCTCATTTATTCTTAATTATAGATGAAATCCTTGACCTCCCTTGAAAACAAAAGAGTTCTTGTCATTGATGACGATGAGGGGGACTGCTACCTGGTAGAAGACATCTTGAGCGAAGACGGCATCAAGGTTGATATAGCCGTAGGCGGTGAGATGGGTATCAGGCTTCTTTCCGAAAAGGACTATCCGGTTGTGATCACGGATTTGAGGATGCCCGACGTCGACGGGATGGCCATTATCGATTTTATCCACAAGCGCCACATGAACACACTCATCGTGGTCATCACCGGTTATGCCACCATTGACAGTGTCATTGTCGCACTGCGTACAGGTGCATACGATTATATCATGAAGCCCTTCAGCGCCGATCTGCTCAAATTCACTATAAAAAAAGCCTTTGACTATGTCGCCATACGTGATGAACAGGACAGGCTTAAATATTTCGAGATGGTTAACCAGCTTGCATCCACTACTGCCCATGAGGTCTTCCAGCCTCTAACCGTGCTCATGGGGGAGGCAAGTGCCATTAA
>CAYMDG010000096.1:6792-11208 GCA_964388905.1 uncultured Bacteriovoracaceae bacterium | reverse complement strand
GACCTCTTCGTACAGGCCAAGGAGAAGGCCCCCTGCATCATCTTCATAGATGAGCTCGATGCACTGGGCAAGGCGCGGGGCTTCGGCGGAATGACCGGAGGTCATGACGAACGCGAGCAGACCCTCAACCAGCTCCTGGTGGAGATGGACGGCTTTGACTCGAAGGTGGGTGTCATCCTCATGGCAGCCACCAACCGGCCCGAGATCCTTGACCCGGCCTTGCTCAGGCCGGGAAGGTTCGACCGTCATATCCTGGTGGATCGCCCCGATAAAAAAGGGAGAGAGGACATCCTCAGAGTTCACCTGCGCACGGTCAAAACCGAACCCGATGTGGATATCGAGAAGCTTGCAGCCATGACACCCGGCATGGTGGGCGCCGACCTGGCAAACCTTGCAAATGAGGCGGCACTGCTCGCTGTCAGGCGGAACAAGAAGCTCGTGGGCATGAGTGAGTTTCAGGAGGCGGTGGAACGCATCATCGGCGGGCTCGAGAAGAAGAACCGGGTCATCAATCCGCACGAGAGGGACGTGGTGGCGCACCATGAGATGGGCCATGCCATTGTCGCCATGAGCCTGCCCGGCACCGATCCGGTGCAGAAGATATCCATCATACCCCGGGGCATTGCGGCGCTTGGTTACACCATGCAGGTCCCCACAGAGGACCGGTTTCTCATGAGCAAGACGGAGCTGCAGAACAAGATAGCATCACTGCTTGGAGGCAGGGCAGCCGAAGAGATCATCTTCAGCGACATATCCACAGGGGCACACAACGACCTGTCCCGGGCCACTGATATCGCCAAGAGCATGGTCAAGCAATACGGCATGAGCGATTCGCTCGGCCAGGTCTATCTGGCCCATGACAGACGCTCCCAGCTCATGGACTTCGGCATGGAGAATCGCGGGGATTACAGCGAATCCACGGCGCAGGCCATAGACAGCGAGATCCAGCGGATCATCTCCTCTCAGTACAAGGTCGCCATGGGCATCCTCAAAGCCAGGAGGGATACCCTGGTCAAAGGTGCGCAGCTGCTTCTGGAAAAGGAAAAAATCGATCACGACGAGATCAAGGCCCTTATGGAGACAGCCTGAAAAGACAAGATTGCCGCGTAGGCCTGGACTTATCTAAGAGAAGCTGAGCTTATAGTATATCCATGGATACACTAGGCAAGATCTTAATTAATAAGACCGTTCTCGCGGGAGATCCTCTCCGTGCCTGTGAATTTCTTGCCCTTCATTCCGGCCTGCCAAAAATGCGCATCAAGGACGCCATGAACAAGGGGGCTGCATGGATCTGCAGGAAGGGAAGGGGGCGTGAACGTTTGAGGAGGGCCACATCCGTTCTGAAGCAAGGCGATCTTGTGGAGCTCTTTTACGACCAGACCATCCTCTCCATTGACCTGCCCCATGCCCGCTGCTTAATGGACCTCAGGCACTACAGCATATGGGACAAGCCGGCCGGGCTCCTCACCCAGGGCACGGAATATGGCGACCACTGCTCGCTTCTTCGGCAGGTGGAGTTGTCCTTTTCGCCCAGGAGGGATGTCTATCCTGTTCATCGTCTCGACCGGGAGGCCCAGGGACTGGTTTTGGTTGCACATACCTCTCAGGCCGCAGGGAAGCTCTCAAAACTCTTCCAGGGACGCACGATAACCAAGCGTTATCAAACGGAGGTCCTCGGTCTTTTGGAGCAGGACCAGGGGACCATCGACACCCCCCTTGACCAAAAGTCTGCCTTGACGAGATACTCGGTGCTCTCCCGCGATCCTGACACCAAAGTATCAACCCTCCTGGTGGAGATCGAAACCGGCAGGCTCCACCAGATCCGCCGGCACCTTGCTTCGATAGGACACCCCGTCATGGGTGACCCCCGCTACGGGAAAGGCAATAAAGATGGAAAATCCATGAGGCTCGTTGCCTGCGAGTTGAAATTTCAATGCCCCTTTACCGGTCATGAGGTTGCCTGCACAACAGGGGTATGACGGGTTTACCCACAGATGTCGTCTTTTAATGTTATCCCTTCGAGTTTCCCAACATACGGTAGACGATACCCCCGAGAACCCCTCCGATAATCGGCGCTGCCCAGAAGAGCCAGAGCTGCTGGATTGCCCAGCCGCCGACGAACAGTGCAACACCCGTGCTCCGGGCCGGGTTCACCGAGGTGTTGGTGACAGGTATGCTGATGAGGTGGATCAGGGTTAAACACAGCCCGATTGCAATGGGTGCGAAGCCTTTTGGGGAACGCTCATCGGTTGCGCCCATGATGACAAACAGAAACATGAAGGTCATGACTATCTCGCATACCAGCCCTGAAGCCAGCGAGTACCCTCCGGGCGAGTGCTCGCCATAGCCGTTGCTGGCAAAGCCGGCTGTTACATCGAAACCTGCAGCGCCGCTTGCAATGATATACAGCACCCCTGCCCCAATGGCCCCCCCGAGCACCTGGGCGATGATGTAGGGCACAAGGTCCTTAGCCGGGAACCGGCCTCCTGCCACAAGCCCGCAGGTGACTGCAGGATTCAGGTGGCATCCGGAGATGTGGCCGATGGCAAAGGCCATGGTCAAAACCGTCAAGCCGAAGGCCAGTGCAACGCCAAGCAGGCCGATACCCACATTTGGGAAGGCGGCGGCCAGGACTGCGCTTCCGCACCCGCCAAGGACCAGCCAGAAGGTACCAAAGAATTCAGCGCCGAGTTTATTCAACATGGATACCCCTCCTTATTGAAAATGAAATCATGGGTTGGATAATACAAAGGTGTTTGTATTAATAGATAGTTCTCTGGGGCGGAAATGCAAGAACTGGATATATAGTTCTCCCAGGATTCTATCTGCATTATTTCCCGGGTTTCTCTTTCCCCTTGCTCTGCCTGATCTTGTCCTTGGAGATCTTGCTTCGTTCCTTGATGAGTCTGGAGATGTCCTTCTGGCGGCGCGTTACCTTTTCTCCTGCCATTTCACCGCCCCTGATGGGTGAGTAAGGCAGTCCTGCTCATTGAAATGCCCGGGTTGGCACAGACAGCCAGTCCTGCCTGGGATGCGATCTTCAATGACCTACCTAAGTCAGCTTCACTCGTGTGGATTTTCGGTTCAGCCACCAGGAAACGCCCGTCAGGTTTGAGCAGGTTTTTTACGGCCTTGAAGAATGCCGGCTGGTCAGGCACCTCATGGACCATCCAGAAGGCCAGGGCAAAGTCCACCTGGCCCTTCATCTCAAGGCTTTCAACATATCCCTTGTGCAGGATGACCCGTTCTGTCAGCCCCTGATGCCCGGCGCGCCTCTTAACCCTTTCCAGCATCTGCTCCTGGATATCTACGGCAATGACCCGGCCCTGATCTCCCACCATTTTCGCCATGCCCATGGTGAAGTGGCCCATGCCGCACCCGATGTCGAGAGCTGTGCAGCCCTGGTGGACAAGGCCTCCAAGAACCTTGTCCGGTGGGTGGAGGATGCGTCTGATGGGATTGTCAAAGGTGTATGCGAGCCACCACGGGCACACGTGATCATCCATGAGAAGCAGTTCGCGTAATCGTTTCATTACACCTCCAAACAATGGATAACCATGATGAAGCCAGGCTCAAGAGCCCAGATGCCTTGGTCAGTCTATGCTCTCCATGTTTATCAGGTATTTTGCCACCACCGTTTTTACGGAACACTCGGTTTTTTCGCCCTTGAGGTGGGATCGTATGGCATCAAAATCGGATTTCCATGCAAGGTCGCCCGGCGCCAGGAACCCGACACTGCCCGCAGCATGATCCGCTGAAATGGCATTGTCTTTGTAATAATAAAGCTTGTCGCACACCTCGGTGGCATAGTCGCGCATGTATGGCGGTATGTCTGTGGGCCTGAACCATAATTTAATCTCACGCTCTGCATCGGAGGTGTTGGCTGAGGCATGGATAAGGTTGTCCACCCTGTCGCCGATAAATTTGCCTGCCTCATCCTTCACCGGCACCACCGTGCCCAGTGCGCGGATGCATCCGGGCTTCTGCACGCGTGCATCATGGGCGTTTGTGGGCCCTGCGATGTCCCGTATCTTTTTGATTGCGCCCGGACCCTGGTAGACAAAGGCAATGACCCTGCGCTTCAGCGGCTCGTCAGGATAATGGAGCCGCCCGGTTATATACTCAAGCAAAGAGGGGTAGAAGAATTTTCCCCGGTGCTCCTCGTAATGTTCCTCGGCAAGCAGTGTGCTGACGGATACGATCTTTGTCCCGGCGAAACGCAACCCGGTATGGAATTCCGAGAGCATGGAAAGGATATACCCTGTCAGTGAATTTTTCAGGGCATCGGGTTTAATGAGTACCAGTGTGCTTTCGCGATCTTCTTTTATCATGGGGAGGGTCTCCTTGCCTTGTAGTCTCAGCGTCATGCTGTATGATTCCTTGGGTTGATACAGGCATCCTCTTTGCCGTGTCAAG
>CAYMDG010000096.1:0-6692 GCA_964388905.1 uncultured Bacteriovoracaceae bacterium | reverse complement strand
CTGGATGCTCCGGGCGTTCTTTATGTGCTGCTTGAACCGTCTGGCCTCACTGGTGGGGATGAGGTGATCTTTGTCCGAGGACATGATGAGTACGTCACAGGTGATCTTGTCCTCCACCTCAGTGAGGCTGAATGGGTCGGTCTTTTCAAGGAGATCGAACGGCGTGTCCGCGCCGATTGTCCAGTATCCGTTGTTCAGAGCCCATCGTTTGCCCATGTCGTGTGATGCCTTCAGCGATGCAAACCTGTTGAACATGTCTTTGAATTTGAGCCGGTAGAGGAGCCTTCCCATGGCCGGGATCTGGGCAAGGGCCGCATCCTTCATGCTGAAGAATCCTCCTAATCCCGCCGCTGCATGGATGCGCTTCTCAATGGCTGCCGCCCTCAACGCCAGCATTGCACCCATGCTGATGCCCAGGAGGATCTTCTTTTGACCGGTAAGCTCGGCGGCATCCCACTGCATATAATCCAGCAACGTTGTAACCGGTTTTTCCCACATGTGGGTGAACTTCATGTCGTATTCACGAATCATGTTGGACTGGCCGGGACCCTCGAAAATGACGCAAGGGTAGCCTCTGTCCCTCGCTGCAGATGCAACCCAGAAAAAGAGCTCTTCAAGGGTGGAATCATATCCGCCGCAGGCAATGATGACCGGTTTGCCCGCATCTCCGGGGAAATAAAAGGCCCTCACGGAGGCCCGCTCATAGGGTATCTTCCAGATCTTGTGAGGTATGCTCAACACCTGCAGCGCCCTGATAAAAGCGTTCGCGCTCTCACGATAAACGGCCTGCCGCCTGGTGTCCAAGGGAGACAGGAAGAACTCACTTGTGCGGAGGTAGTTTGATGCACGCAGAAGCGCCTTGCCCCGGCCTATGGTATCCCCTGATGCTGCGGCCATGTTTTCACATTTCCGGCCGGATTCATGCCAGGACTCATACCAGCTTTCAGGATCTGCATTACGGATGGAGTTGATGGCGGCCAGGCACTCGCCGGCGTTAGCGCCAGAGGCTGCAGAGTGGCCCAATGTGCGTATGGTCTGGTAGTGGAATGCCTGGGAAGCGAAGAACCGTTTGTTCGATTTCTTGCCCTGCATGGAACCCCCTAAGTGACTTCAAGAAAGCGCATTCATTTATTTGAATAATATAATGTACCTGATTCTTTTTCAAACAGCTTTTTAAAAAATAAGGATAATCTTTGGTAATCCGGCATGCAGCAGAATCAGGTGAAAGGCAGCAAAGAGGAATGCGTAATTGTCTTAACGCCCCTGGTGTTCAGCCTTATACTGTTCCATGAGGTCATCCTTTTTCTGCCAGAGGTCGGAGACCCAGGTCTGGATGCGGTCCCTGAACACTTCATCGTTCTGATAGTCACCGCTGAGAAATTCCTGAGGTACCGGCATCTTTTTGACCTTTACACTGATCCAGTCTACGCGTCCGCACAGATACTCCCAGAAGGAGCCTGGTCTCTGGGAATAGATGATGGTGACGTCCAGGATATTCGAGATCTTCCCGTCCATGGCACCCAGGGCAAAGGCGAACCCGCCAGCCTTGGGCCGGAGAAGATGCCGGTAGGGAGACTCCTGACGGTCATGTTTTTCCTTTGTGAACCTGGTCCCTTCGATGAAGTTCAGAATAGAGACGGGGGTGTGACGGTAGCGCTCGCATGCCCTCCTTGTGGTTTCAAAGTCCTTTCCCTTCATGTGCGGATTCTTCTTGAGATACTCCTTGGAGAAGCGCTCCATGAAGGGGTAGTCCAGTGCCCACCAGGCGGTACCCATGACAGGGACCTTGAAGAGTTCCTTCTTGATGAAAAATTTCAGGAACGGGACTGTTCCGTGGAAGGTTATGAACAGGATCAGTATGTCGGCCCATGACTGGTGGTTGCAGTTTATGAAGTACCACTGCTTCTTGCTGAGTCCTTCAAGGCCCTCTATGTAATATCTGGTGGGCTGGGTTGTGCGCATGATCGTATTCATGCCCACGATCCAGCAGCTGCCGAAGAACATGATCGCCTTTGCACATTGACGCTGCCATGATTCGGAGCGGATGAGCAGCTTGGTGAGTGCAAAGATGTGTATGGGCGTGGCCCAGAAGAGGGTATTCATGGTTACGAGCGAGATGGATATGACCCCTCGTGCAGTCGGCGGAAGATGTGAAATCATACCAAAACCTCATAAGTTGTCATGATGTATTAAGTTAAGGTCTGCATCAGAGAACCATCTGAAATGATTACCCCTGACACGTCTTAACCTGCCGGATACCTTAGACCTCTTTCTCATGAAATGCAACCAGGTCAAGCCTACAACCAGCCGGTTTTACAGTTTTTTAACATGCTGATGCATGTTCTCTTTGTGTCAGATCATGCTGCCTGCACGATGCCCTTCATGGATGGCTTCCAGGATGCGCCTGGGGCCTTTGGCATCGCCTGCCACCGTATAGCTGATACCCGCCTCCTTGAGCGCTGCCTCGAGTCTGATGTCTGAGCGCGCTCCCATGGCGGTTATGACCGAGGAGGCCGGGACGGTATTTTCTTCGTCGGCCTTTATGAAGTGAACGGCACCCTGGTCGATTCTTGTGACCTTTGCCCCGAAGAACATCTTGCCGCCTTTATCCCTGATACGCTTATGCAGCCAATAGCCGTGGGCCGTCAGCTTGCCTACAGGAGGTGTTGAGAGCATCTCGAGAATGACCGTTTCGAGGCCTTTTTCCACCAGAAAGTCGGCGGTCTCCATGCCCACATATCCTGCGCCCAGGATCACAACGGGCCCTGTTGCCGTGGCCCTGCCCATAAGGACATCCCGGGCATCCATGACATGCGGTGCGTCAATGCCTGGTATGGTGGCTGTTATTGGATATGCACCGGTGGTAAGGATCACCGCTGCGGGCTTGCCCTCAAGGAGCATCTCTTTGGACACAGATTTGCTCAGTCTGATGGGTACGCCACGGTTCTTTAAGCTTCTCTGCGCCCATTGAACCCAGGTCCAGAAGGCCTCTTTGTGCGGTGGTTTGCTAGCTGAGCGCAGCTGCCCCCCCACGGAGTCTTCCTGCTCGAAGACCTCAACATCGTGCCCCCGCCCACAGGCGGCAAGGGCCGCTGAAAGGCCGGCCGGACCTGCGCCGATCACCCACACCTTTTTGGGGACCTCTGCCAATGAATTTCCACGGAATTCCTGGCCGCATTCCGGGTTAAAGGAGCAGGTGGCGGATTTCATCTCGAAGCTGAGTCGTTCGATACACCCCTGGTTGCACGCCACGCATGGCCTGATATCGTCAAGGTTGCCGGATTTGGACTTGTTGATGAAATCGGGATCTGTAAGGTGCTGTCTGCCAAAGCTGATGAGATCGGCATCACCCCTTTCCAGCGCCTGCTCGGCAAGCTCGGGATGGCTGATGCGGCCCACCCCGATCACCGGTACATTCACCAGAGCCTTTATGGCCCTGGCCCTGAACAGGTTGAAACCCGCAGGCGTGTCCATGGAGGCTATGCTCAGACTGCCGGGCGTGGAATAAACACCTACCGATACGTGCAGCGCATCAGCCCCTGCATTCACAAGCTGCGGTGCGAGCCGTTTCATGAATTCCAGGTCGAATCCGCCCCTGACGAGCTCGTCGGCCGACACCCGGACAATGATGGGAAAATCCTTTCCCACCGCCTTTCTGGCAGCTGAGACGACCTCCAGCACGAAACGGGACCGGTTCTCTTCCGATCCGCCGTAGGCATCCTGCCTCTGGTTGGAAAAGGGGGAGAGAAACTGATTCAGAAGGTAGCCGTGGGCGCTGTGTATCTCAACGGCGTCGAACCCTGCTGTGCGAGCCCGGAGAGTTGCTGATGCAAAGGCCTCAATCACCTCGTTGATGCGATCTATGCTCATCTCCTCGCAGGGCTGGCCGAGGATAACGCTGGGGATGGCCGATGGGGCCTCAGGCATGCCACCGGCAGCCTCCTTGAATGTCTCCCTGCCGGCATGGTGGAGCTGGATCGCTGACTTGCCGCCTTCACGGTGTATGGCCTGTGGGATCCTGGAAAGAGGGCCTATGAAACCGTCATTCCAGATGCCCAGCTCATTGGGGAATCCCTTGCCACGAGGGGTTACGGCGGTCACCTCGGTAATGATAAGGCCCGTGCCCCCCTTTGCCCGCCTTGCCAGGTACTGTATCAGCCGTTCGCTCGGTGTATTGTCCATGTTTGCGTAGCCCGTACCCATGGCAGGCATGACCGCTCTGTTCTCAAGCTTCATGGTGCCGATGGTGATGGGAGAAAACAGATGATCATATTTCGTCAGGTTACTCATGTTCAAGCTCCTTTGGATTGTTCAGTATTTATGTCCTGCGGATGAACTCGGGCGGCCGTACCTCTTCCAAGGCGATGGCTTCAACCGGGCAGGCAAGCACGCAGTTGCCGCACCCCATGCACTTATTTTCGTCGATAAGAGCCGTTTCATTTAAGCTGATGGCATCGAATGAACACTTTTCTTCGCATACACCGCAACCGGTGCAGATGCCTGCATCAACCTTAGCACGGAACCTCGAAGGGGCAAAAGAGGCATCGTAGCCTACGGCGTTGTGGAGGAACATGGCCGTGCAGCAGCAGGGACAGCAGTTGCACATGAACATGTCGTCCTTGACGTTGTTACGGACCGTGTGGACAAGCCCCGCCTCTTCAGCCAGCGTTAACCGTCTCAAGGCCTCTTCATTGCTCAGGCGCTCTCCCACGCCGCGGTCCAGGGCCGCCTCGGCAAAGCCGTTAATCTGCATGCACAGGCTCACACCCTTTGGCGCTATGCAGTCTTTTGTCCTGCCCACGCGCTCTGCCTGGGTGCGGCACGGGCAGGGGATGGCTGTAATGAGCGATGCGGCACGGACTATCTGCCGGGCCGAGTCGGCATCCAGCACCCTCGTGGAATTCTCCACGGTCTCTTCTATGGGGATCACCCTGAGCATGGGAGGGAGACTGAGCGATTTCATCATGGGCACGATCCTTGGCATCTCATCGTGAATGATGACCTCCCAAAGCTCAAAGAGTTCCTGGGGGCAGTCCGGGGAGATCACAACGGCATCGCGGAGTTCGATCATGGCCGGGAAGAGGCGGTAGTATTGTCCTTTGCTGATCACCCGGCTCAGCGCACCCTTGTGCAGGAGCCTGTGGGCGACCTGGCTGACCCGTTGTTCGCTCAGCCCTGTCTTGGCGGAGATATCCTGAACGGAACCCGGCAGGGCCCCGGCGACGGCGACACTGTCAGGGTCATCGAAGAGTAGGGCCAGGATCCTTGACATGGCCTCGGATCCGGGGAATCCCAATCTTGCTGCATATGGCGCCAACTGGTCTGGAATATTCATGATGAACCTCCCTGTTTTTCTTATGCTATTTTAATCAGGATCTTTAAATCTGACGAGGTGGAAGACGAGAGGCATTCAAAAGAGTTCTGGACCTCCTCCAGGCAGACGGTCCTGCTGAGGTATTTGCCAACGTTCAGTTTTTTATTGGCAATACAATCCAAGGTCAGATTGAACTCTTCAGGAAGATAACCCAGGGATGATCTCTGCTCGATCTCCTTTATGACCAGCAGAATGGTCATGATAGCCTGGGCATGAAAACTGATGCCCGAGAGCACCAGTGTTCCGCGCGGTTTGAGGGCTGAGAGGGCTGTGTTGATCCCCCCGTCCGATGCCGAGGTCTCGATGGCAACGTCAAAACCGCCATGAATGGCCTTTTTCATGGTGGAGACAAGCCTGTGGTCAGTCGCATCAAAGACGAAATCAACATCGCCTGTCTTTTGGGCAAAGGCCCTCCGACTGGCATTGATCTCTGTCAGGGCAATAGCGGATGCCCCGCTGATCCTGGCCCATGCGGCGCAGAGGAGGCCGATGGTCCCGCCCCCGGTGATAAGAACCTTGTCGCCAGCTTTGATGCCGGACTTATGGATTGCATGCAGAGCAACAGAGGCGGGTTCAATCATTGCTGCCTCAGTGTCGCTGATACTGTCCGGGAGTTTTCTGACCATGTCAGGTCGCACTGATAGGAATTGGGCATATGCGCCGGGGCTGTTGTTGCCCGGGATCGAGCGCTTCATGCCTTTGGTACAGAGGTTCGGATGGCCTTTTGCACAAGACTCGCACGTACCGCAGGGATCAAGGGGAAGCACCGTGACCCTGTCATGTTCGGACAGGTCGCCTCTGTTTCCGGGATCTACAATAGTGCCGCAGAATTCATGGCCCAAAATGAGTCCGGGGGCGCCTGACATGTCCAAGCCAGACTCCCAGTAATGGATATCCGAGCCGCATATCCCGCAGGTGCTCACTTTGATGATGACCTTTTCACCATCAGGTCTCGGGGTCTCTATTTCAACCAGTTCGAGACGTCTGGGTCCGGTTAATTTGACTGCTTTCATGGCCTCATCCTTAATTCATGGGTCGTTCCAGGATTGGCTTCACACGGCCAGCTTATCAACCCTGCACAGGAGCGCCTTGATGGGCACCGAGCCGGTCACCGTGCACAGGGGCTCGTCGGCGGTGATCATGTTGATGTTGACCCTCTTCCAGCCGTCTTCAACGCCGTACCAGTATCCATGGGGCGAGTGCACGACCTTGGGGTGCAAGTCAGCCGAATACCTGGCCTTGATCTCCACAGAGCCCCTTGGAGATGACAGAGACACCCACTCGCCGTCAGCAATCCCGAGCCCACGGGCCGTGTCCG
>CAYMDG010000095.1:3827-11218 GCA_964388905.1 uncultured Bacteriovoracaceae bacterium | reverse complement strand
GGGGTTTTGGTGACTTGGTAGTCCCGTGGTTTGGGGGGTTAACCTTTGTTGGGAGGGTGGCGTTATTCATGGATGAAGGTATGGAGGATATCCTTGGGACCTGGGGGGACCTCGGGATCGACACTATTCAGATCCATGCAGCGCCGTCGGAAAGGCATGAGCGTTTGATGGAACAGTACGGGATAATCTATGCCGCACACGAGTACACACAGGACATGCTCCCGGGTTACCCATGTCGTATCCTTCTGGACGCGAGCATGGGGAAAGGCATGAAGGGGATATGGAAAAGACACGACATCCCTTTCATCCTGGCAGGCGGGCTTACCCCGGATAATGTCCGGGAGGCAATCAGGGCAGCCATGCCTGAAGGTGTGGACGTGTCTTCGGGTGTAGAGATATCGCCGGGCATCAAGGACCCGGGTAAGGTGGCGAGATTTATCAGGGAGGCAAAGTCATGAAGGGATACTTCGGAGAGTTTGGAGGGCAGTACGTGCCTGAAACATTACTGCCCGCGCTTGATGAGCTTGATGCAGCCATGGGGAAGGCCTTCAGCGAGACGGCCTTCTGGGATGAATTCAATTCCTATATGGTTCACTATGTGGGCAGGCCTACTCCGCTCACTCACGCAAAAAGGCTCTCGGAGCATCTTGGGATAGATGTGTGGCTCAAGCGGGAAGACCTCAACCACACAGGCTCCCACAAGATCAACAATGCCATCGGCCAGATACTGCTCGCCAGGCGCATGGGAAAACGCAGGATCATCGCCGAGACCGGGGCGGGCCAGCATGGTGTGGCAACGGCAACGGTATGCGCCCTGTTCGGCATAGAATGCCACGTGTATATGGGAAGTACGGACATAGCCAGGCAGCAGATAAATGTGGAGCGTATGAAGCTTCTAGGTGCCGAGGTGGTTCCGGTTGTCGGCGGCAGCGCTACCTTGAAGGATGCAACCAGTGAGGCCATAAGGGACTGGATAACGAATGTCGACACCACGTACTACCTCATCGGCTCAGCCATCGGTCCGCACCCCTATCCGAGCCTGGTGCGGGCTTTCCAGGAGATTATAGGCCGTGAGGCGAGACAGCAGATCATTGACTTATCCGGCTCCCTGCCTGATGCCGTGGTGGCATGCGTGGGCGGCGGCAGCAATGCCATCGGGATCTTCAGCGCCTTTCTTGATGAAGACAAGGTGAACCTGATCGGGGTCGAGGCCTATGGCCAGGGCAATGGTATGCACGGCGCCAGCATCAACTTCGGGACACCCGGTGTGCTCCACGGCACGCGGTCCTTCCTGCTTCAGGACAAGGAAGGTCAGGTTGTTGAGACCCATTCCATTGCAGCAGGCCTCGACTACCCTGGCGTAGGGCCAGAGCACAGCTTTCTTGCCTCCATGAAAAGGGCGCGTTACGTCCTGGTCGATGACGAGCAGGCGCTGGCCGCCTTCAAGCTACTGAACAGGCTGGAGGGGATCGCCCCTGCCCTGGAGAGCGCCCATGCTATCGGGTATCTGGAAGAGTACTCCAGGGATAACCAGGGCAGAAAGGTCCTGGTCAATCTCTCCGGCAGGGGGGACAAAGACATCCACACGGTGTTAGGGGGCTGACCATGATAGCAAAGGCAATAAAAGATCATAAAAAGGCAATTATCCCATATGTCACCGCAGGCCTTCCGGATTTTGATACGACAGGTAATATCCTTCTGGCCCTTCAGGATGCAGGCGCAGCGGCCATTGAAATTGGCATTCCCTTCTCAGACCCCATGGCAGACGGTCCAGTGCTGCAGAAGGCCGCCTTCATGGCGCTGCAGGCCGGTTTTAAAATGGATGAGTTTCAAGGTTGTCTTAAAGGGTGGAGCGTTAGGCTCAAGATACCGCTCATCGTCATGTCCTATATCAATCCTTTGATGCGAAAGGGGCTTCTTCAGACGCTTGCAAGCCTTAAAGACTGCGGGGTGAGAGGGGCAATCATCCCGGACCTGCCCCGGGATGCGGACAGGATCTATGCCGACTGCCGCGAGATCGGCATGGACCTGATCCGGATGGTGGCCCCGACTACCGGGCCCGAAAGGATGAGGGAAGTCCTCTCCCAGTGCAGCGGATTCGTGTATGCGGTTTCCACCAAGGGGGTCACAGGCTCAAGAAATGATCTGCCTCCGGAGGTACGTGCCCAGGTGGGCGTCATCAAGGAGATGACCGATTTGCCGGTGTGCGTGGGTTTCGGGGTGTCCAGCGCAGCCCAGGTGGATGATCTCCTCGCCTTTGCCGATGGGGTTATTGTAGGCAGTTACCTCATGGGCAGGATTATGGACTCACCCGAGCCGGCCAAGACTGCATATGATACGTTGCATGGGCTGTTGGGGAAGGGTTGAGGGTGGGTATGTTCTTCAATAAAAAGCCAAAAAATTGGCCCGTTCAAATCATGAATCTCGGTGAAGCCGAGATTCATGATTTGAACGGGTAAGGTTTTTCCTGATAATTACGTGTAAGTCTTCCTTATTCCCCTATTACTGCCGGTTCGAACTTCATAACACCGCTGTCCGTCTGGAGCATGATGTAAAAGTTCCCTTCCCGGAACATGCATGATGAAACCGCTTCAAGCGCCTTGGTGTATGGGTCATACAGAGAGTTATCCAGGCAGATCTGGTGGGTGTATGCAAGTTTGCGCATGGCAAGCCAAGGGCCTGCCATCAGGTATGTCCCCATACCCCGGTTGCAGTCTGCCCGCACGGTCACTGTTCCGTCCTGTGACAGGATCAGCGTGTACTTTGACGGATCCTCAGGGACTATGGCCGTGTTGTTCGCGTACTGGATCTGCACGAGCCGCCAGACTATTCCCGTGACTTCGGGGTTGCGCTCCAGGCGCAGATCAATACTACCCCACTTATCTTTATCGTACTGGGTTGCTGAAAAGCTGTCGCCGTCTAAAGTAAAATTGATGACCTCGGGCTTCTCATATTTCTGGCCTATCCTGCCGGTCAGCTTCACCGTCACCTTTGAAGTATACTGGCATTCCCATTGCCCGTTCTCTATCAGGGCGGGTTTGCCATCCAGGGTGTCAGTAATCATCTCCGAATGATGGCCAGGGGATAACTTCAGACGGATCATCCTCCCCGGTGATTCGGGTGCGGTGAGCTTGGTGCCATAAAGACCCTCTATTCGCTCGGGTGCGACAAGGCATGGCATTTCCTTGGCTGCCTTGCCTTGCCATAAGGAACATCCGCTCGTGATTAACAGGGAGAACAACAGAAATAATAATAAACCGATTGGTTTCATTTCAATCCAGTTTTTTATTATCGTGTTCATAGATTCCCGATCTCGTTTAACAGATTGAATGCAATACTTAAAAATCCCATCCACTTTAAGTCACCCTATTGGGGATTGCAAGTATCATGTCGCATGGATACTGATAATTTATGCCCAATGCATCAGAGCACTTGACTCTTGGGCGCGAAATGTTGTTAGTATGTCGCGTTCGCGGGACGTCTTGAATGATTTTTTTGGACATGCCGCGGGTGGAGAGATGGCCGAGTGGACGAAGGCGTTCGCCTGCTAAGCGAATGTAGGGTCAAAAGCTCTACCGAGGGTTCGAATCCCTCTCTCTCCGCCATAGTTCGCGCCACCTGAGTATACCTCACCTTTATCATTTGCTCACCGATTATCCGTAGGATGACTTTGCGCTCCAGAAACGATCAGGTTCTGCCGATACATAGCTTTACACAATCATGGAGGATGAAAAGGAGTTCAGGGATGACAATGAAAGAAGTTATTAAAAGCCTCATCTTGAGCCCATGCTATCTGAAGATAAAGCTCAAGGATCGGGCAAAGCTGGTCCGCAGACTTTCCTATAGAAAACCCTGAAGAATTTTCAGCCTTACATCATGGAATAAGGGTCCACGTCGATCTTGAGGTCCGCTTCCTTCGGACATGGGACCTGTTCAATGATGTCAAGGGCCTTGTGAAGAGAGCCTCTATTCTTGGATCTCAGAATGATATGCCATCTGTTGCGGTTCTTTAAAAGCGAAATGGGTGCCGGTGCCGGACCGAGAATTTCGACGCCTTGTATCTTGACAGCCGATGCAATCTGAGTACAGAACTCCCGCGCAGTCTTGTCTTTCGTCGAGGTGATCACGCACCTGGCCATGTGGGAGAATGGCGGGAAGCCTGTTGCCTTTCTGATCTCCTTTTCCATTTCTATCATGGAGAGATAATCATAGCGTGAAATTGAGTGGATAAGCGGGTGGTCAGGGATAAGGGTCTGGATGATCACCTTGGTGTCGGACTTCCTTCTGCCTGCGCGCCCGGCTACCTGCACTATCTGCTGGAAGGTCCTCTCCAGGCTCCTGAAGTCGGGCATATGCAGAAGCTGCTCGGTATAAATCACCCCTACCAGGGTAAGATTGGGAAAGTCATGCCCCTTGGAGATCATCTGGGTGCCTACAATGATGTCCACATGGCCGGCCCTGATGGCATCGAGGGCGGTTGTCAATTTTGCTGCACTCGTTATCTCGTCCGAGTCCATACGCATGAGACGCTTATCCGCACAGGTTTTTTCCACTGACGCTATGACCTGTTCCGTACCCATCCCTATGGGCTTCATGTCGAGACACCCGCACGACGGGCAGATCTCGGGCAATTTCATGGTAAAGCCGCACCAGTGGCACAGGCCTAAGCCTTTGGCCTTGTGGTAGGTGAGGCTCCTGTCGCAGCGTTTGCACCTGAGGACCTTGCCGCATCCCGGGCATACCATGGCGGCCGAGAAGCCCCTGCGGTTGATGAAGAGCAGCACCTGCTCGCCCCTGGAGACGGTATGGTTCATCTCCGTGATGAGTCTTTCCGACAGAGGTCCTTCCACCCCCCTCATATCCACGATCTCAATTGCAGGCAATGCTGCAGGGCCGATCCGGTTCGGCATGGTGATGAGGCTTGAATGGGACAACCTTGAGCGTTGATATGTCTCCATGCTCGGGGTGGCGGATCCCAGGATCACCACGGCCTGGTTGTTCCTTGCCCGCAGGATGCTCAGGTCCCGGGCGTTATAGGGTATTGCGTCGTCCTGCTTGTAGCTGTGGTCATGTTCTTCGTCCACTATGATGAGGCCGATTTCCTTCAAAGGCGAGAAGACAGCCGAACGGGTACCGAGGATGAAATTGACACCACCTGAGGCCACCTTCATGAACTCCCGTGCCCGGTCCTTTGGGGGCAGGCCTGAATGGAACACTGCCACCTCCACAGGTATTCTGCTCTTGACCATGGCGATGGTCTGGGGCGTCAGTGCGATCTCAGGGACCAGGTAGAGAACCGATTTGCCATGCCTGAGGGCCTCCATTGCAGTTGCCAGATATACCTCGGTCTTGCCCGATCCTGTGATTCCGTGGAGTAAATAGGTATGGAATCTGCCTGCCTTGATGGCCTTGCTTATCTCCTGAACAGCCATCTGCTGGTCCGGGGTGTACTCCGGTGTCGGTGAGCATGAAGGGACATAGCTGACAGGCTCTTCCTTGAGCTCAATGAGGCCGCGATTGATGAGGCCTTTCATATTCTGGGCCATGCGGGGTATACGGCCTTTGAGGTCGCTCAAGCGGATGCCTGTAGGGGGGATGGAATCAAGTATGGCCTTTTGATGAGGTCCGGTCTTGGTTTCTATTCGATCGGTCCTGAATAAGACTGGGTCTTTATCTATTGTTACAGTTCGGCCTCCCCTGAGGTATGGGGGAAAGGTCAATGCCATGCAGGGGCCTATGCCTGCATGATAGTATCTCGAGGTCCAGGTGATGAGTTCGATAAGTTCGGATGTAATGAAAGGATGCTCATCAAGTACGCATATGAGGTCCTTTAACCCTTCAAATGTCTGAGTTCCCTCATGGATGTCTATGACGATACCGATCCTTGTCGCCTTCCTGACCGGCGCTTCGACCCTGCAACCTACCTTTGGGCATACCCCTTCAGGGATTGAATAGGAAAGAATCTTGGGTATGTTTGTAAGAATGACAACATCGGCTATGAGGGCTCCCATAAAGGACAGCTCTACCATGGAGTAATGAGCAGATAAAATCCTTTTCTTTGATATGCTTGACTGATTGCACCCTTCCCCTTTATATTCATACATACAAAAAGGGGAGGGTTCGTTGAAGGGTATTGGCTTGAACCAGATTCTCGCAGACCTGCATGATGCAGACCCTGAAATCAAGAAGATGGCTGCAAGGGCCATACTCAACGATATCCCGGACCCAGAGAAGGTTTTGTCCGAGGTCCTTAAGGATGCCGATAAGCCTACGGCTACTGCCATCTATGACATCCTCTTTGATGCCCAGGCCGATTTCTCGAATATCTTCAATGCAGCCACCCGGGATGAAGACCCCAGGGTGAGGGCGCGAGCCATACGGTATCTTTTCCGTAGAGGCGCATTCCGTCCTGAAGATGGGATCAAATGGCTTGAAGACCCAGACTCCTATGTCCGCAGGAGGGTTATCAGCTACATATTCTGGTTGAATGACAAGAGCTCTCTTGGCGCAGTGGCAAAACTCTGCATAGAAGATCCGGATGAATCCGTCAGGAAGGACTGTCTGAGGCTGATCGCCATATGGGGATCCATAGAAAATGTGGAGCAGGTAATCCAGGCCTTGGAGGACTCGTCTCATGAAGTGAGAATGCAGGCTGCTCATACACTCAAAAGGCTCACGGGTGAGGATTTCGGAGAACCCCTTGGTGCCTCACCGGAGGAATTCGAGTGGATAGTTGCCCGGTGGCAGGGCTGGTGGGAGATCATGAGGGAGCGCTCATAGATGGAACAAACCGTTTATACGGCCAAGGAGTTTGCAACACTGCTCGGGATATCAAAGCCGGCCCTGTTGAAAATGGAGATTGAGGGAACACTCCCCCAACCCCAGCTTGCTGAGGGGGTTCGTATCTATTATCCGCATGATATCCCCTTTTATCTCAAGAGCCTCGGAAAACCCCCCTTGTTGACATCGAAAAGGAGGCAGATATTTCTCAACTTTAAAGGGGGAACCGGCAAGACGAGCAGTTCGGCCTTCTATGCCTTCAGGCTGGCTCAGCTCGGCATGCAGGTACTGCTCATGGACCTTGATCCCCAGGGCCACCTCACTCAATGTCTTGGGATCGATCATGATTCCATTGAAAACACCTTATATAGTGTCCTTATCGAGAAGACTGACATTCGCGACATTATCATAAATACGAAGATGAAGAATCTGAAGCTTATCCCTGCAAACCTCGACCTCTCTCCGGTGGAATTGGCGCTCACTTCCATGAATGCCCGTGAGCAGCGCCTGAGAAAGAGTATAACCGCAATCCAGAATGACTATGATGTGATCGTCATGGATGCCTCGCCATCCATCGGCTTGTTGAACCTGAACGGCATCCTGGCCTGCAA
>CAYMDG010000095.1:2345-3727 GCA_964388905.1 uncultured Bacteriovoracaceae bacterium | reverse complement strand
AATCTCCCGATTGTTTTTTAAACGGTTTTATGGTTAACGTAGTGCTCGGAAGCAACCTGAGGGGCATTGGATCTTTTTCTGATGCCAATAGATTGAAATGAGGAGTTATTATCTATGAAAGACGGTTTTGATACAAGCGTAGCGCAGCGGATGCCCAAGATGCAGAAGCGCCGTCCCAACAGGCCCTGGAATGTAGACCCTGTACTTATAAAGCCCCAGGAAGAGATCAAAGAGCAGGCTGCTCCTGCTCCTGCTCCGGCAACCCACAAAGAACCGGTCATACCTCCCATGGTATCAAAGGATATTGCTCATTCCACCATTGCCAGGGCTGTAGAGACCATTGAGGATCTGAATACTGAGTTCTCCCAGATCCTTTTTGAGAAAAAGGACGTTGCCCGCAAGCTCAAGGATCATGATAGAGTCATCGAAGAGATCGGGCGGGAAAATTCAAGCCTTAAGGTAAATCTTGCCGAACTCGAAATGGCGGCACAGGAGCATAAGCTCCTGGATCGGGAGATCCTGTTTCTGAACGAACAGCTTGATGATGCGGACCATTACATCCAGCATGTGGTGGGAATGCTCGATGAGAGGACAATCGGCTTTGACGCTGAGGTGACAAAAAGCAAGGCCTTTGAGGAAAGGCTCATGCGCTTCTCAAAAGACATCCAGGACAAGGCAAAGCTCGACGTCAAGGTATCCATCCTCGAGAAGGACCTGGGTATAAGCACTGCAAGAATTCAGGAGCTGGAAACCAAACTAGAGGAAGAATACCATAAAAGAAAACCCCTTGAAGATGAGATTGCCGAGCTCAAGATTGCACTGGACAGGGTGTATTCATCCCTGTCGCATATCAGGCTTAAGGCCAAGCGTGAGGTGTATGGATCCTGATACCTCGAAGAAGGTCAACGACCTGCTGGGGCTGATGGAAGGCATCTCTTCCGGCATTGACATAAAGGTGGAGCTCGATAAGATTGTCTCCCGGATTCATGAGCTTGAGGGGAAGGTAGAAACCCTTGCCCGGAGGTTTGAGAAGGTCGAAAAGACGAACCAGGAGAAGCAGGACATAATAAAGACAATCAGGAAAGAGCTTAAAAACCTCTTTCCTGTTTAAGTTTAGATTTTGCGTTTAGGATGTGAAAAACTTAATCCGTTGAAATCAGTCATCTTGCAGCCTTAGAAGAATGCTGATTATCCCGATCCTTAAAGGCTGCAAGATGACTGATTTCAACGGACCTATTTAAAGACAATCCAAATCATTATTTCGAAATAGTTATGCCATGTTTTTTAATGAGGTCATGAAGCGTCGGCCTGCTTACATCAAGATCCTGAGCCGCCTTTGATATGTTGCCGATGTTGCGTGCCAGGGCGTGTCTTATGGCTGA
>CAYMDG010000095.1:0-2245 GCA_964388905.1 uncultured Bacteriovoracaceae bacterium | reverse complement strand
GATCAGTACGGGGTAATCGGTGCGGGCAACCTTCTTGGCGCGCTCGAACAGGTCCAACATGGGTTGGGAGGTAGCTATCATTCCATGGAATTGCAATTCTCTGGCGACCATTGAGTGGAGCTCTGACACCTGGTTTTCCAACCGGGATAAATGGATTGCCCTCTTGATGACGATCCTGAGTTCTTCAAGATCTACAGGCTTGGTATGATAATCGTATGCGCCGAGCGAGACAGCCCTTACCGCATTCATTTTATCAGTGTTTCCGGTAATCACTATGACCTTTGTCTGGTACTTTTTCCGGATAATTTCCTCCAGTAGCCTTAATCCTTCTTCTGCGCTGTCAGGATACGGCGGAAGTCCAAGATCAAGCAGTACAACTAAAGGGCTCTCCCTGTGGAGAATACGCACTGCATCAGCGGCATCTGTTGCTGTAAAGATATCATAGGAGTCGCTCAAGCCCCACTTGAGCTGCTTTGCCATGCTTGATTCATCTTCAATGATCAGTATCTGATCCTTCATGTCTTAGGCCCCTGGTGCTCAGAATTTTTTCAGATATGCTTTGTCCTCAATAACCATCGGTCTTTGCAATAGTTCATGGGGTATCTTCCCTGGATTGATTTTGAGGGAACCATACTGAGACAGTAACCCCCCTGTCCTGATTTGCCTTCACGTCAACCCTTGCCCTGAGCTGATCAGCCATATTTTTAACCTGCCACAGCCCGAGGCCTGTGCCTCTGTTCTTGGTGGTCTGGAAAGGTTTGAAGAGTTTGTCCCGGATGTATTCATCCGTCATGCCTATGCCGTTATCGGTGATGGTGAAAACCGGTGAATCCCCCTTTATGCCAGCGTCAATTGTTATTTTTCCATCATCCCTGACTGCTTCAGTGGCGTTCACAATGATATTCTCGAGTATTTTGTACAAGATATCAGGATCAGTGGTAAGTTCGAATGTGTCTTTAAAATTATGTATGACCTGGATATGTTCCAGTCTGGGCCTCAGCCCGGCAAGGAGCTCTTCAAGAAAGGGTTTGATCTTGAAGGTTTTCGTATGGATTTCTTCATTCTCAGGGATTGCCTTGAGTTTGTTCATGACCTTGTCTATCCGGGCAAGGGCCTCTGAGATGGTGTCAAGCATGTCTTTGCGGAATTCTGCCTGATCCATATGTTTAGGGGCATTCTGGAGGATAAGGGAAAGGTGTCCTGCCGCGTTTTTAAGGTCATGAAGCACGGTTGCAGACATACGATTGTACGTATCGAGCTCCTTGTTCTCGGCAAGTTTTTTGGCATAGCGTGCACTCATAAGGGCAGCGCTTGCCTGGGATGCAACTGCGCTCAGGAGGTCAATATCATCCTGGCCGTAAGGTGTGCCAGGGTTCTCCTGGCCAATAGCAATAAAACCAATCATGGTACCTGCCGTCATTCCTACCGCGAGTTCCACCTTGTTTCGGTTAAGGAAGTCGGTATGATTTTTTACAAGATCCTCCCAAAGCAAATCGTTAGTTTTTCGGGGTGTTCTTCTTATAAAATAGGGGTTGTTGGCAAGGTAACTTATGAGGAGATGCTTATCGCTTATGAGGTTATCTCCAGAGACCTCGGGAAAGGAGAACGCGCATTTGTAGGATTCTCCTTCAAGTATCCAGATGGTAAGTTCTCTAATGTACATGCTATCGAGGATTACCTGGGAAGTAAGGTGAATGATCTGATTTTCGCTGAAGGCAATTGACAGGCATCCGCTCAGTTCACCCCATTCCTTTCGGTAGTCGTACTTATTGGCAAAGAAGTGCGTATTGATGAAAAATTTTATGCGGGCCTTGGCTTCAGGGGACAGGATGATAATGGAAAGAAGGATGAGTGCGAGGAAAACTACGAAACCCATGGTAACCACTGACAACTTTATCCCCAGGTGTGTTACCCAGAAAAGGACGAGACCCGTGAATAGCAAATATGTGCCGATGCTGATAAAGGTGATGGAGTGATAGACAACGTAACGCGAAACGAAAATATCCATCTCAAACAGCTTGAACCGTATGGAAAAGAAGATAAGGAATACGACACCCACCAGGGTAATCAGTGAGCAAAGGATGAGTATGTCGTTAGATATGCTGTTGGTGCTGAGCCTGTAGATGGAAGTGATGCACAAGGATGCGCCCACAGAAATAGAGCCTAGTGCAGGGTACTTAAGTACTCTTCGGCTGACTCCTTGGGAAGATCTGAGGATGTTCTCCATAAGCCAGATAAATGCAAT
>CAYMDG010000094.1:0-11267 GCA_964388905.1 uncultured Bacteriovoracaceae bacterium | reverse complement strand
CTGGTGATCCAGGACCTTCTGGGCATGAACAAAGAGTTTAAACCCAAGTTTGTGAAGCGCTATGCCGGCCTGTATGAAACAATCAAAGATGCGGTAAATGCCTATTCCAAAGAGGTGAGAAGCGGCGAGTTCCCGGATGAAGAACACTGTTTCAAAAGCTAGGAGTCAGTGAGAATGGAACTCATCACTACGATCCCAGGCATAAAGAGCTATGTTAAGGGTATTAAACAACGTGGCGAGACCATCTGTCTCGTGCCTACCATGGGCTATCTCCATAAGGGTCACCTCGACCTCATGCGTATGGGTAAGACCCTTGCGGACCATCTCGTCATCAGTATTTTTGTCAATCCCACCCAGTTCGGGATTGGTGAAGACCTGGCCAAGTACCCCCGTGACCTGGAGAATGATAGAAAGCTCTCGGAAGGTGTCGGCGTGGAGTGCATATTCTTCCCCGATGCACAGGAGATGTACCCGCAAGGGTATGGAACATATGTGAATGTTGAAGGTATAACCGGCAAACTCTGTGGTCTTGCCAGGCCGACCCATTTCCGCGGAGTGACCACAGTGGTTGCCAAGCTCTTCAACATCATCGAGCCTGATGTGGCGGTCTTTGGCCAAAAGGACTACCAGCAGCTCACGGTTATCAAACACATGGTTGATGACCTCAACATGAATGTCAAGATCGTTGCGCATCCCACGGTCAGGGAAGAAGACGGCCTGGCTATGAGTTCGAGGAACAAGTACCTTAACTCCGAGCAACGCAGGAATGCACTTGTTCTCAGCAAATCTTTACATAAGGCGCGTGAACTTGTGAAGAGCGGAGAGAAGGATGCTTCAAAGATAAGGAAGATGGCGCTCGACATGATATCATCCGCTCCGGAGGCTGTTGTAGACTATGTTGAGATTGTCCATCCCGATACCCTGGAATGTATTGATCACATCGACACAGAGGCTATCATAGCGCTTGCTGTGAAAATAGGAACCACAAGGCTCATCGACAATATGGAACTGAGATAGCTGTAAGCTTATAAAGAAATTAATGTTTCAGGCACCTGTTGCCGAAGAATGTGATGGACACTTGCTTTCAGGAAGTGATATAGTCCTGCAAGCAGGAAAATACTTATTCTAGAGGGGGATGTAGTATGACGAAGTCGGAATTGGTAGATGTAATTGCAAAGAAGACCAGTAAGTCAAAGGTAGCTTCGGCAACAGTGGTTGATGCCATCCTCGATGCCATCAAGGCTGCTCTCAAAAAGGGTGACAAGGTTACGTTGGTAGGCTTCGGCACATTCGAAGTTGCCAAGAGGGCTGCTCGCGAAGGGATCAACCCGCGCACCCAGAAGAAGATCAAGATCAAGGCCAGCAAAGTTCCTCGCTTTAAGGCAGGTAAGGCACTGAAGGAAATCGTTAACAAAGGGAAATAACAACTTCGCCGATAAAAGGGAGGCGTTTCATCTTTGCTGAGCGGGGTTATTTCCCGCTCAGAGAAGTGAAACGTCTCCTTCTTTTTTCAATAGGAAAATCTGGGACTAATAAACATTTAACCAGGCTTAGAAAAACCAAGATCCTGAAGAGCCTTGAGGAGCGCATCCTTTCGAAAAGGTTTGAGAATGATCGAATCGCACATGGAAGAAATGTCGACATATTCCGTCTCAATATTGCTTAAACCCGTAGTCATGATGACCTTGACCCGTTCACCTTGTGAAATACCCCGTTCTTTCTCGATAGCCCTGATTCTGGTCAGTGCTGCATGGCCGTCTATTTCAGGCATCATGAAGTCCATGCAGATCAGGTTGTATGGTGTACCTTGATCGAGCATGGAGCAAAAGGCATCAATCGCCTCAATGCCGTTGTAGCAGAGATGAACTTCTCCAAAGGGTGACAGGATCCTTTGCAGGATGATCCTGCTTGTTAATTCGTCCTCAACAATGAGTGTCTTCATTTTATTGTCCATCCTTTACATACCAACCACTCTTTTCGGCAGCGTTCCTGAAAAGATCAACTTGATAGATAAGCGCAGGCATCAGCATGGTTGCCGTATTCATATCACCTGCCTTGCCAGCTTTCTCCATCCTGAATGCAACCTCGGCTAGGGCAGTGCCGCATGCATTGCCTGATGCCCCTTTGATGGTGTGGGCATAGTGACTGATATTCTTCATATCAGCCCTTGCAAGTGCATCCTGCAGTTTCGAGATAATGTCAGGTATGTCGTTAAAAAAAGCAAAGAGAATTGTCCGAGCCAGATCCGAGTCATTATCGAGATTGTCCATAAGACCTGCAGTATCAAAGACGCTTGCTGTTCCCGGTGAATCTGTGGATGCAGGTATGCTGGGTTTTATAGTGTTATCATTTTTTATCTCATGAACGGTCCCTGATAAAGGTTCATTCTCATGCTTTTTAAGCCATTTCAAGAGCATACCTGAAAGTTCTGAAGATTTGATGGGCTTTGAAAGGTAATCGTCCATTCCCGAAGCAATGCATTTTTCCCGGTCACCCTTCATGGCATGGGCAGTCATGGCAATTATGGGAACAGCATGGTTCATAACACCTGAGTGTGGGTCTCGGATAATGGCGGTGGTTTCAAAGCCATCCATGCCGGGCATCTGGCAATCCATAAATACAAGGTCGTAAGGAGAGGTCTCCAGTGCCTTGATTGCTTCAGTACCCGAACAAGCGATACACGACTGATACCCCATGTTTTCGAGCAAGCCTGTTGCAACCATCTGGTTGGTCAGATTGTCTTCCACCAGGAGAATACGCCAGCCACGGCGTTTCGACTCGTTAATAGTATGACGTGTGACAAACCTGGCAGCGCTTTGCGTTTGTTTCGTATCTTTGTTGTGCAAGCCCAGTACGGCGGTCAGGCAATCGAAAAGTTGCATCTGTCTGACCGGTTTGGTGAGATATGCGTCGAACCCTGCATCTTTAAGCCTTGAAACCTCGCCTCGAAAGGCAAGTGATGAGACCATAACCAGGGCTGTGTCCTGAAGAAGCGGATCTTGATTGATCAGCTTACCAAGCTCTTCACCGCACATGCTCTTCATGACGGCATCGAGGATGGCGATGCGGAACGGATCACCCGTTTTCTGTGCATGGTTAAGGAGGGTAAGGGCCTCATCCGGGTTTGCCGCCTCATCATGGCGGATCCCCCAGGTGTCACAGAATAAAGATAATACTTCCCTGTTTGTGGCGTTGTCATCTACGATAAGTACATGCTGTCCTGACAATCCTTCATATCGCAACGGAAGAGGAGGGGCTATAGCCGGCTGTTTGCCAAGCACCACCGTGAAAGAGAAGGTTGAACCTTTTCCATCAGTGCTTTCCACAGAGATGGAGCCGCCCATCATCTCTGCAAGCCGCTTGGAGATAGCCAGACCCAGGCCTGTGCCGCCATAATTGCGTGTGGTTGAAGGGTCTACCTGGGTAAAGGCACTGAAAAGAATGGGAATTTTTTCCATTGGGATACCGATACCGGTATCGCGGATAGACACTCTGAGGGTTACTGATTCATCTTTCGCTTCTATGAGGACGACCCTTATTGCCACCTCACCTTGGTGGGTAAACTTTAATGCGTTACCGGCAAGATTCATGATGATCTGGCGCAGCCTTCCCGGGTCCCCGATAAGGCGGGTCGGGACAAGGGGTTCAATGAGGCAGGAGAGCTCTATGCCTTTCTCGGCAGAACGGATAGACAACAGTTCGGTCAGATCCTCCAGCATCAGCCGCAGATCAAAATCGATGGTTTCCAGGTCAAGTTTGTCCGCCTCTATCTTTGAAAAATCAAGGATATCGTTGATAAGATTTATAAGGGCATCTCCGCTCTTCTGGATTATTTCGGCATATTGAATCTGCTTTGTATTGAGATCAGTCTGCAGCAGCAGTTCGCTCATGCCGATAATGCCGTTCATGGGGGTGCGTATTTCGTGGCTCATATTTGCCAGGAATTCGCTCTTAGCCTTATTCGCCATCTCTGCATTAATCGTCATCTCTATGCTTTTCAGGTTGGCTTGTTCCATGAGTTTATTGATATTCCCTAGTTCCTCATGAGACCTGAGCAAGGCATCTTCGGCTTGTTTCCTGGCAAGGATGTCTATAAAGCTTTCCAGCAGATATACCTTCCCGCCTATGGTCACATTGACTATGGTCTTGAGAACCGGAATTTTTCTGCCGTCTGCTGTCAACAGTATGCGTTCGGAATTATCAACTGCCTCGTGCAGATCAGTAATGGGGCATGTTCCTTTCAGGGCAGGACATACATATTCATGACAAACCTTGCCTTTCATCTCATCAGTGGTCGTGCCGCATAGATCGGCAGCCATACGGTTTGCGCTCACGATGGCATGGGTGGACGGATCAATCAGGATAATACCCGCCTGGACGAAGTCGAAAACGGCGTGGAGTCGTTCCTCGCTCTCTTTCAGGGCATCTTCGGCCTTTTTCCTCTCTGTTATATCACGTGCAAATACATGAAATCCCGTGATGGAATCACTCTCAAAGATGAGACGGGTACTCTGCCAGAGCCAGACCTTGCTGCCATCCTTGGTGATCATGGGGATTTCATGGGAGATGATGGGGATTTTTTTTACAAACTGTCGCCCTACAAGCCTGGCGAGTTCATCGTGAAAATCCTCAGGGATGAACTCCAGGTAGTGTTTGCCGATGAACTCGTCGATTGAATACCCGCAGAGCTTGGATGCTGCGGGGTTGATGAACCGTAAGAATCCGGAGGCATCAGTCTCGTAGATCAGGTCGCTGGCGTTTTCAACCAGCTGGCGGTATTGCTCTTCGCTCTTCCTGATATTCCGGTCCATTTCCTTGATCAGGCTGATATCCGTAAAGGTCCCGATCATGCGGATCGGTGAGCCTTCTTGGTCCCATTCAACTACCTTGCCCTTATCGAGGGTATACTTGTATTCACCCGTCTTTGTTTTTAAGCGGATCTCACATTCGTAGATGGGGTTGTTCCCCTGCAGATATGCGTTAAGGGCTTCAAACATCTTTGATAGATCATCTTCATGGATAATACCTTTTCTGAAATCGCCTATCTGATGAGCTTCTCCGAGCGTATAACCCATCGTTTCAATCCAGTGAGTGCTGTATGTGGTTTTTCCCGTCTGGATATTCCAGTCCCATACTCCTTCGCTCGTGGCGTTCAGCGCGTATTGAAGCTGCTGCTCGGATTGCGCGACCCTGATGTTTGATAATCTGGATCTCCGACGGTCTATGGTGAAAGCCAGCGCCAGGAGGGTCAGGATCAGTATGGCCAGGATAGGCTGCCTCCTGGAGGCATAGATCTTTTTCAGCCAGTCGGATGCATCGACGTCGGCCCCAAGCACACAGACCACTCTTTTCGAGACAGGATCAAGGATCGGGATGGAGGCACTTACCCAGGTACCCCAGTCATCTCTCAGGGGACCTTCAGCGTTTTCTTTGCCGGAGCTAAATGTATTGAAAAACAGATGAGTCACATCATCATAAACCTGGCCTGGAGGAGAGTAGTCTTTTGATTCTGAAGGTTCGGAGTCCACCTGAAAGAAAACGGTCTTGTCCTTTTTTCCCATAAGATAGACGAACCGGTATAGGGGGTTGGCCATTCGAATACGCATGAGACGGTCTTTTATGCGCAAGTAAACTGGGGAAGTAAGGTCCGCAGAGGTGCCGGTGAGCAATTTCACTTCGGATGCATCAAAGGCCTTTGATGCGATCCTTGCTTCTGTAAGGATTGTTTTGCGTTGTGCCGTATCTGCAAGGTGGCCTGTCCATTCGGTAAATCCCCACCCTAAAACAATCAAACCACAGAATATCCAGATAAATCGACTGGTGGCCGGTGAAAGTCCTTTGACCTGCAGCGAATCATCTTTTAAGGCCGATGTAAATTGCGTCAGTGCACTAGCAAACACAACAGAGCACGAGGCAAGTCCCACATGCACAATGAAGAGCCACAGAGATATAAGGTCATCGGGAATGAAGACGGTGATGAGGGAGAACCCTTTGTTCGACCCGATAATCGTTGTGAGGAGAATATAGGCAGACAGGCCGATGCTTGCCAGTCTTAGCCTGGATTTAACAGGCTTATTCACCCTTGCAGAACTCTCATGCCAGAGGATGAAGGCAGCCAGCAATCCTATGGGAAGGGCGTAAGCTACATGACATGCTGCATCAAAACCGTTCAATCCGAACAGGCCGCCGACAGTAACAGGCAGCACAAAGACCAAATGAGTCCATGCACCGGGGGCAAACCCTGTCTGGATACGGATGCTGAGCCTGTCAAACTCGGCCAAGGCAAGAAATGAGAGGATGAATATGACAAGGCCAGTCACCTGAAATGTTGTGCTGTCGGGTAAACTCAGGGCCAGCATTGTCAGAAACCAGTAAATACTCTGGAGCAGTCCGAAGACGCTCGCCCACCTCCACGGCAGAGTTGCCTTGGCACGCAAGAATAGAGAAGCAAACATGATCCCTGCCATGAGCAATGAAAAGGCAGTAATGAAGGTAAGGTAATCAATCTGATGCATGAGGAACGACTGAATCATCCTGGTATACCCCTATCAAGTAGTTATCGTAATTCTCTAGGGGATAACTTGAGTTTTATATGCTGGTTATTTCATTGTGCGCATCAAGAAAACTGCTCACTATCACCGAAAGATGTTCATAATCCGTAAGGAAGGCATCATGGCCATGGTCAGTGGCAATCTCAGCATATGAGACACGTACATTCAATCCCGAAAAAAACCGGACAATGTCGTGGGACTGTTGAGAGGGGTAGAGCCAGTCTGAGGTGAAGGAGATGACAAGGCCTTTTTTCTTTCGTAATGTATCGAAGCCTTTTCCCCTGGCCCGGTTTTCACCCCGTAGCCGTGTAGAGCCGCTGATGGAGGAGACCAGATCGAAGTTATCGATGGCTGTTGTGATATAGAGATAGCTGTTGGCATCAAACCTGCGTACAAAGGCTATGCCCTGGTAGTCCAGGTAGTGTTCAACCTCGAAGGATGGCCTGAAGACGGCCTTGGAGTCTTTGCCCTTGCGAAGCCGACCGAATTTTTCCTGCATCATTTTTTCTGAGATATAGGTGATATGGCCGATCATCCGTGCAACCGACAGGCCGCCTTCGGGGGGTATTTCCCCGTAATAATTGCCCCCGTTCCATCTCGGATCCGCCATGATGGCCCGTCTGCCTACCTCGTTAAAGGCAATCTGCTGGGCCGAGTGCCTCATGGTGGAGGCAATACAGATGAATGAATCAAACAGCGATGGGTAGTCACAGAAAAGCTGCATGGCCTGCATGCCTCCCATGGAGCCTCCCACCACACTTTTAAGCCGTTCGATGCCGAGATGGCTGATGAGAAGCCTCTGTACCTCCACCATGTCGCGGATGGTTACGGGCGGGAAGGTAAGGGCGTAGGGCTCACCCGTTGCCGGATTGAGCGAAGACGGTCCGGTTGTTCCATTACATCCGCTGATGACGTTTGCACAGATGATAAAGTACTTATCCGTGTCAAATGCCTTGCCAGGGCCGATCATGACATCCCACCAGCCAGGTTTTGTATCACCCTTTTGGTAGAATGCTGCATGGGCGTTGCCGGAAAGGGCATGTTCAATGAGAATGGCATTGTCTTTCGTTTTGTTGAGCTCTCCGTAGGTCTCATAGGCGATGTTCATTTCTGCGAGTATTTCACCGGATTCCAGCCTGAAGGGCCGATCAATAGAGACGATGCTGGTCTCAACAATGGGGTTTGCGCTCATCTATCGTGCCCCAGCATAAATACGGCTTCTTTCACAATCAGGTTATCAAGGGGCATCTTGGTTTTCACGGTAAGGTCAAAGGGCAGGAAAAACCTTGCGTCCAGAATATCAATGCCCATTTCCGTTAATGAACTGATGAACTCGGAAAGGCTGACGAATCGAATCACCGGGGTGTCATGCCAGTCCCCGGTAAGCCTCATTTCGTCTGTCATGCGGCCTTTCACCATAATCCCCAATCTGTTTGCCGCATAACCGAAGTTAGACACTGAAATGACAGCGCATCTCCCCACCCGGAGCATCTCATTGATAACGTTGTAGGGTCTGTGGATAACCTGCAGGGTGGCTGTGAGAATAACGTAATCAAAGCTGAGTTCGTCCCATTGAGACAGGCCGTGGTCAATGTCCGCCTGATAGACACTAATGCCCTTGCCGAGACATTTCACGATCATATCCCGGGATATTTCGACACCGATGCCTTCAACCTGTTTCTTTTCCGTAAGGCGGCTCAGAAGGGTGCCGTCGCCGCAGCCCAGGTCAAGAACCCGGCTCTGTGGCGTAATCCAGTCTTCGATGATGTGCTGAGTCTTTTCAAGTATCGTGCTCATAACCTCAATCCAGCGATCAATCTCCTTATGTGGTGACTCAACAGGTGTGGAACAGTGCGGGCGGTCCTTCCTCTGCAAGTTCGGCCATGCCTGCCTCAATCAGGAGTTCCAGGTGGACAAGGATCTCTGAGACGCCAAGGAAGGCCTCGGATTCGTCAATGCCTGGAAAAACATCTGCCATAAGCCCGTAGATAGAGCGCTCCCCTTTTTTCAGTGTTTGAAGAATTTCCTCAGTGCGTTTTGCATGATGATCACGGTAGCCTGCTATGAGAGATTCCACGTCAAGAATACATTCTCCATGGGCAGGAAAGACGAAGGCTATTTTGAGATGCTCAAGTTTCTCAAGAGATTCCATATATGCCTTAAGGCTCTTGTATGATGGGTCTTTCAACCGGGAACGGTTCACCTCATGGAAAGGATTGGGTGTGATGTGCTTGAGGAGATGGTCGCCGCTGAAAAGGATATTGTTCTGCCTCTCATAGAGACAGCAGCACCCTGGCGAGTGACCGGGGGTGTGGATGACCTCAAGATCGAACCCGCTTCCCTGGAAGGCGTCCCCATCCTTCAAGGGAAGCGCATCATCAACCGGATCGCAGAGATTTTTAAAGAAGTGCGACCTGCGCTTCATCCGTTCCACTGTTTGCTCGGGCATACCTATCCTTGCATAAAACGCATCCGCATCCTCGCTCCACATGCCGCTCTTAAGATAATCCCCGGATAGCTTCCACAAGTCGTCCTGGTGGATATAGCAGGGGATGGCATGCCCGGAGGCACTGCGGATCTGGCCCACCAGGCCGAAGTGGTCGATATGGCCATGGGTGATGATGATGCGCTCAACGTCATTCCACTCAAATCCGATATCATGAAGCTGCCTTTCCAGAGTATGCAACGAACCCGGGAATTTAGGTGCGGTATCGATGAGGGTTATGGGGCCGCTGCCCAAGACAAACATATTGGAGCAGATGAGGGCAGGGAATCCTGGCAAGGGAACCGTGAGGGCTCGGACAGAGCCAATAAGGGGGAAAGGGTTAATGGTCACTAAGCCACAGCCTTAACTTCCTTGACCTCAGGCACCTCTTTCTTGATCACCCTTTCGATGAGAGACTTGAGTGTCATGGTGGCCATTGGACATCCGTTACATGCCCCCTTAAGCCGTACCTGCACAATGCCATCGGGTGAGACGTCGACGAGTTCTACATTCCCTCCGTCACTCTTAAGAACTGAGCGGGTCTGATCTAGGGCCTTTTCAACTTGCTCAAAACTCACAGCCATTATCATGCTCCTTCATATGATCCTGTTCAGTTTGATCTATTTTTGATGGAGAAACAAGCTTGTGTGGTTCATTTTTAATTGATCAAGGGGAATGAATCAAGTCCGAATCAGGTCATGGCAATTTCCAAAGCATTTCAGCCGTGCTATTGATTCATCTAGAATGAACGCAGAAATGCAGGACATGGTGGTCACATGAATAATTACTTGAAAGAGAGATGGGCAGGCCAAGGCGGAGTCCGAGAGGTGCTCGTGCTCGCCTTCCCGCTGGTGCTGAGCACAGGATCATGGTCAATCCAGCACTTTGTAGACCGGATGTTCCTTTCCTGGTACTCACCTGAGACCATTGCCGCAGCCATGCCTTCAGGTATCCTTAACTTCGCAATCATGAGCCTCTTCATCGGTACTGCAAGCTATGTAAGTACCTTTGTAGCTCAGTATAACGGTGCAGACATGCAGCACAGGATTGGGCCCGCTCTATGGCAGGGTATCTATTTCTCGCTCATGGGCGGCATTATCATGCTCGGATTTATTCCGCTGGCAAGGCCCATATTCGATTTCATAGGGCATGAACAGGCTATCAAGGTTAATGAGATTATATTTTTCCAGTACCTCTGTCTCGGAGGATTTCCTGTGATAGCGTCCTCCGTCCTGTCCGGCTTTTTTACCGGACGTGGAAGGTCATGGCCGGTCATGTGGGTCAATGTTCTCTCCACGGGGGTAACCCTGGTGCTCGACTATGTTATGATATTCGGTAATTGGGGATTCCCGGAAATGGGCATGAAAGGGGCCGCCATTGCAACGGTCATATCCGGATTCTTCTCGTTGGGTGCCTACATTGTCCTTATGGCGAAATCTTCTTATGACATCGACTACCGGATATTTTCCGGTTGGAGGCCTGAAGCCGATCTTTTCAGGCGCCTCATAAGGTTCGGGCTGCCTTCAGGGGTTCAATTCTCTCTTGATATGGCAGGATTCACTGCCTTTGTCCTTATCCTCGGCCGCCTGGGAAAAGTGAACCTTGCCGCAACCAACATCGCATTCAACATCAACACGCTGGCCTTCATGCCCATGATAGGTTTCGGTATTGCCGTGTCTGTCCTTGTGGGCAAGTACCTGGGCAAAGGCAGGCCGGATATTGCCTCCAGGAGCACGTATTCGGGTTTTTTCATGACCTTCGCATACATGAGCGCCATAGCGGTGCTCTATGTTGCTGTCCCGGAAATCTTCACCGCCCCGTTTGCAGCACGATCCGATGCAGCGCTCTTCCCTGAGATCAAACGCCTTACCGAGATCCTGCTAAGGTTTGTAGCGCTTTACTCTATCTTCGATACCATGAATATCATCTTTGCCTCAGCCCTAAAAGGGGCGGGTGACACACGGTTCGTTATGTACATGATCGTACTGGTCTCGACATTCGTGCTTGTAGTGCCGACCTATGTCTTAGTCATGATGCTCGGATACGGGGTAATGGCGGCATGGTCAGTGGCAACGGTATATGTGATCCTTCTGGGATTCATGTTCTTGTTCCGGTTTCTCCAAGGCAGCTGGAAGGCTATGCGTGTAATAGAGGAGAGATCTGTCATTCACCTGATACCTCCGATTTGTTCAGAGTGTCCGGATGCCAAATTTGAGCCATAAGGGCAATAA
>CAYMDG010000093.1:0-11334 GCA_964388905.1 uncultured Bacteriovoracaceae bacterium | reverse complement strand
ATGCTCAAGGCCCACAAGCCCGTGGTGGCAGTGTGCGCTGTCCGGACCGGCTGTGGAAAGTCGCAGACCACGCGTAAGGTTTGCACAATCCTGCGAGAGATCGGCAAGAAGGTAGTGGTGGTCCGCCACCCCATGCCTTATGGAGATCTTCTGGCCCAGGAGGTACAGAGATTCTCCACCTATGAGGACTTTGCGCGCCACAAGTGCACCATTGAGGAGCGTGAGGAATATGAGCCCATTGTAGACCAGGGTATCGTGGTCTATGCAGGTGTCGATTACGGCAAGATCCTTGCGAGGGCCCAGGAAGAGGCCGATATCATTGTCTGGGACGGCGGTAACAATGACACCCCTTTCTACCGGCCTGACGTGCATATCGTACTCTTTGATCCGCACCGGAGCGGTCATGAACTGTTGTACTACCCGGGCGAGACAAACATGCGCATGGCAAAGATCGCCATAATCAACAAGGTGGACAGTGCAGAACCCTCTCAGGTGGAACAGATAAGGTCAAACATCGTCAGATGTAATCCACAGGCAAGCATCATCCTGGCCTCTTCCCCTGTTATCGTGAACGAACCGGAACGCCTCAAGGGTATGCGGGTCCTGGTGGTGGAGGACGGGCCAACGCTTACCCACGGAGGTATGACCTTTGGCGCAGGCCTCATAGCCGCTCAAACATTCAAGGCCCTGGAGATTGTGGATCCCAGGCCTTATGCGGCGGGCTCCATCAGTGACACGTACAGGACATATCCTCATATCGGCCCGGTATTGCCTGCCATGGGCTACAGCACAGATCAGATCAGGGATCTTGAAGAAACCATTAACGCCTCTGATTGTGACCTCGTACTCTTTGCCACCCCCATCCAGCTCACCAGGATCGTGTCCATCAACAAGCCCGCAATCCGCGTACGATATGAGTATGAGGACAACGGGAGTCCTACCTTGCAGGATGTCCTTCTGGGTGAGCTTGAAGGAAGGGGGCTTATCTAAATTGATAAGAAAGAGGTGTGAGTAATGGCGTCGGTGAGTGAACTGAATAATCGGAGCAAACCCATCCTGCTTGTAGCCCTGGGCGGCAATGCCCTGATCAGAAAAGGGCAGCAAGGGACTGTTGAGGAGCAGTTCGAGAACCTCAAGGTCCCCATCAGCCAGATTGCGAGGCTTACCAGGGATTACCGCATCATCATAACCCATGGAAACGGTCCCCAGGTCGGCAACCTCCTGCTCCAGCAGGAGTGTTGCAATGATGTACCCAAGATGCCGCTTGAGATCCTGGTGGCGCAGACCCAGGGAGCCATCGGTTATATGATCGAATCCACACTGGACAGCGAGCTCATGCGCCAGGGCATTGCCACCAGCAAGCCCCTGGTGAGCCTTATCAGTTATGTGGTGGTTGATGAAAACAGCCAGGCCTTCAGAAATCCCACCAAGCCTATAGGCCCGGGCTTCACTGAGGAAAGGGCTGCCATGTTGCCCTACATGACCAGGAAGACCGATAACGGTTTTCGCAGGGTAGTGGCGTCCCCTGAGCCGGTAACCATTGTGGAAAAGAATGAGATCATGAGGCTTATCGAGATGGACTTCGTGGTCATCTGCTGCGGAGGGGGAGGGATACCGGTTGTACGGGAGGGCAGGTCATTCGCCGGCGTAGACGCGGTCATAGACAAAGACCTGGCCAGCGCCAAGCTGGCCTGCGAGGTGGGTGTTGACACCTTCATCATCGCAACCGATGTGAAGGGTGTTGCCATCAACTATGAAAGGGAAAACCGGCAATTCCTTAGAACCCTCACCCTGGATCAGGCCAGGCAGTATGAAGTTCAGGGGCACTTTTCCCAAGGGGCAATGCTGCCCAAGGTCAAGGCCGCAACGGCCTTTCTATGCTCAGGGGGCAGGAGGACAGTCATAACTTCCATGGAGACCATCGAAGATGCAGTGGCAGGCCGGGCCGGTACCGAGATCATCCGGGAATAACGAGTACTCGCTTCAGGGGAATCATTAATCTTGTTTTAGAAACATAATGTTTTATTATGAAAATGTAGCTCATCCAAGTCATAGGATAGAAGCCTCAGGAAACATCATTAAAAAATTTCGAGCTCTGACGGTACAGATGATTCGTCCCTGGGTGATATCCGGGAAAAAAGACTCGTCAATAGTAACTCCTGTCAGCTTTGCAAAAGATATTGCCCCACGTGCTTTGGGCGTGGTTAGGTAAGTTTTCTCCTTATAATCATGGGCTAAAGTATGAAGGCCTGAAGGAACCAGCGTGGTAGTACATGGGATTGAGCAGGGACAGGAGTAGAAACTAAGCTCAGCAAAGAGATGGTTGTCCTTTCTGATCCGGACGTAGTCAATGGAATTCTTTTCAACAAATTCAAAATCTGCATACTCCTTAGGAATCCCCCAATTGTTCTGTCCATTCATGACACTCCTAGTTGTGGAAACATAGATTTTAGTGATGGAAAAATAGTTTTTGTTGTGAAATGAGAACATGCCGGGAATAAACAGAAGCTCTTGATAAGGGCCCACATCGGATGAAATATAGTCCACGTACATGATGATGCCTATGCCACCCGTGAAAGAGCTTTCGAGAGTTTTAGGTATGAATCCTTTTTCTTCAATGAACTTACGCTGAAACTTTACAGGTATTATATACCCACTTCCCATTAACGACCAAGGGGCAGGGACATCGATCGCTTCTTCTCCCATGGTACTCTCTTCTTCAGAATAGTATATGATCGGTGAAAAAAATTCCTCACATTGTCAGTCGGTTGTGTTTTGTTCCGTCAAGGCTACCTGCAGTTTATCCGGTGCGCATCCTCAAGCCCCGCTCGACTGTCACCACGAAGTCCTGGACGTTCGTCAGAATCGACCTTGCAGTCAGCGACCCGCGGTTGGCGAGCTTGTTCACGGCAAACTCCGACATGTCCACCGTGTAGAAATACACGGGCCTTACGGTCCCGTCGGACTCAACCCGGTAGGAAGGGGCCATGTTCCCTGTTGCGATGGCATGGAGCTGGGTGGCCATGGCTATGACCGTGGTGGCCTTTTTGGTTATGGCACGCATGCTGTCCTGGGCGGCATAGGCATCGCGGGTTACCTCGGGTAGCGGGCCATCGTCCCTTATGGAGCTTGCCAGTACAAAGGGTACACCCTTTTGGATCACTGCCCTCATGACCCCGTCTCTGATGATCCCTTGGTCTATGGCGGTCTTCATGGAGCCGAGCCTGCGGATGGCATTGATGGCATCAAGGTGGTGGTAGTGCCCGAGAGGCACGGTGCGTTTGGTATAGATATCCTGGCCGAGCCCGGTGGAGAACAGGGAGGCCTCTACATCATGGGTGGCAAGGGCATTGCCGGCGAGCAGCGCATGCACATAGCCCCTGCCCACAAGCTCGGCAAAGGCGTTTCTTGCGTCCCTGTCAAAGACCACTGCAGGCCCAAGCACCCAGACGATGAAGCCCTGGTCCCGCTCATACTCCAACAGGTCGTAGAGCTCATCGTAATCGATGGAAAAAGACGTCTCCCTGGTGATGCGGCTCCTGAATGCGAATTTCTCGCTTGAGGCATCCATGAAGTCAAAGGCCCGGGTATGGACAAAAATGCCGTCCTCCCCGTTCTCATGCCTGCCGCAGGCTATCTTGTCTCCGCCCTTGATGTTCCGGAATTCTTTGACGGTTAAGGAATCATTATCTTCCAGTACTGCAACGCAGTCCATGCGGGATTCCCTGGGCAAGATCCACTGGCCTTTTCTTATTTGAAAATATTCCGGATAGATGGATGTGGCGTGATAATTATCAGGTGCTACACCGTCTTTTTCCGCCCTGATGAACTTTACTGTGGGTGCTGCGGAAAATTCACGGTTGCTGAAATCAGGATGCATATACATAGGAAGGATAAAAGGCATACCTCACCTCCTCATTACTGAAAATAGTACTGTGCAATCCCTTCCAGTCAAGTCTAGATGATGAGCAGGATACCTGTCAAAGGCATTTGGATGTCTTTGGCTCAAACGGTAACTTAATCAGTGGTGGATATCTTCTTGATGAAGACCGAAATCCCGATAAGGACACAACCTGTAACGAACATACTAATCATTTCATAGCCCTCGCGTTTTATGCCAAGGCACGAGCCTGGCGGATGTACCAAAAGTTCCATTATTAGGTGCACTATCAATCCTGGACGAATACGGGGTTACCGATATCAGCTCAAGGAAAAACCTGCATATTCTGCAGGTGCTGGAGTCACATAAAGAACTTTATAGAATAAATCAAGAACAAATTTAATTTAAGAGAGTTGGCAGGAAAATAAGGGGTTTTTTTGTTTCTGAAAGTCCAGCAGGTAAAAGCAAGACTTTACCCCAAATCTCTTAAATCACAGGTTGATACCGCAGGCTGATATGAATCCTATTGGACACAATAAAATGAGCCATGCAGTCTGGAAAGCCAACATGACGATAGCATAGCATGCCCTACAAATGGTATATACCTTAAGGCAGGCAGCTATTTCATAAATCAGCAGTGAAAACGTTTGCGATAAAAAAAGGAGGGTTCAAAGCATGACAAAGACAGATTTGGTGGATATCCTGGCAAGGAAAACGGGCATAACCAAGACAGGCGCAGTAGAGGCCATTGATGTAATCACCCAGACAATTGCCGATGCACTGAAGAAAGGCGATAAGGTCACCCTGATAGGTTTCGGGACATTCGATGTTGCACACAGAGCTGCCAGAGAAGGAGTTAACCCCCAGACCAGGCAGAAGATAAAGATCAAAGCCAGCAAGGCCCCAAGGTTCAAGGCAGGAAAAGCATTGAAGGACGCGGTCAATTAGGAGGACCATGCCATTCCTGGCCACGAGAGGTGCCACAAACCAAGCACAAGGGGCTTGGCTTGTGGCACCTCTCGTGTTTATTTTATGATCCTCAAAAGTGGACATATGCCGGATAATTTCAGAATTGAAGATAGAATAACGGTCAATTGCAATCCATAGATTGGCTCTATAAAAGCTCTATAAAAAAAGTGCCCGAGGCCGGACTTGAACCGGCACAGAACTAAGTTCCGAGGGATTTTAAGTCCCAATGATATACTTTCACTCTCTTTCACAATACAGCACGAAAAGATTGACATAACCAGTAAATAAGCCTATCAAGAGATCATGTTCCGTCACGTTGACAACCCTCAGTTTCACCAATAAAAGGGGGACAAGTGGGGGACAGAATGTCCGAGGGATAAAAGAAGTGGGGAGGGGATGACATGGCTCAATGGCATAAAACAAGTTATCCAGGTATTAGGTACAGGGAATATCCTACACGTAAGCACGGGATCAGACCAGATAGGTACTATGTTATCAGATACCGTATTGACGGGAAACGCTATGAAGAGCCCTTGGGGTGGGCATCAAATCAGAAAAAGGGATGGACCCTTGGAGTAGATGGAATCAAGACTCTCAACGAACTCAAGCAGAATCAAAAGCATGCGGAAGGCCCCCAAACCCTCAAGGAAAAGCGTGATCTGGAAAAAACCAAGCGTGAGGCCGTAGAAAAGGAAAGAGTGCGACAGGAAAAGGACAGCATCACCTTCGGCCAATACTTTGAACAAGTGTATTATCCCACTACCCAAACACACAAGAAGGAACAAACCTATATCAAGGAAGAGATTCATAACCGACTATGGATAGACCCTGTGCTTGGTAAGAAAGAACTCAAAACGATAAAACCTTTTGACATTGAAAGGCTCAAAAAGAAGCTCCTTGATGATCACAAATCCCCTCGGACTGTTCAATATATCTTTGCCACATTCCGGCAAGTGTGGAACATGGCACGGAGAGATGGCCTTGTAACAGATGATTCACCTACGAAGAAGGTTAAGATTCAAAAGTTTGATAACAAGCGGCAGCGGTTTATGGCCCCTGATGAAGAGAAAGCATTGCTTGATATGCTGTCCGATAGGAACCCTCAAGTGCATGACATAACGCTTTTCGCACTTCGCACAGGTATGAGGGCATCCGAGATATTCAATCTGAAATGGGGGAATGTAGACACCGAGAATGGCCGTATACTCATCATGGATGCTAAGGGAGACAAGAGCCGTGTTGCATTCATGACTGACGATATTAAGGCCATGTTCAGTCAAATGAAGCAAGAAGGACCTGATTGCTATGTCTTTCTATCGCCAAAGGGTGAGAGATACCGAGAGATGCCAGAGACTTTCAGGACGGTGGTTAATAAGCTCAAATTGAATGAGAGCATAAGTGATACGAGACATCACGTGTGCTTCCACACCTGCCGTCATACCTTCGCTTCCCGACTTGCAGAATCAGGAGTTGACCTCTACACCATCAAGACCCTTCTCGGACACAGCACTATTGCGCTGACAGAGAGATACAGCCACTTGAGTGAAGGCACGCTACAGAATGCGATCAGGACCCTAGAACAGAGTATGAAAAAGGCGCTACCTGACAATGTGGTCAGCATAAACAAGAAGTAGGCTTCACAAGCCCCTGGCCTATGTTCGGACTAGATACCCGGACTGAGAAGGCAATATCCCCATAGCCCTGGCCATGGATTCATAAAGGGGATGCAAGAGGAAAATTGCAGATGATAAAACCATTCTCTTTCAGCAAAGATCAGATAGAAGAACTTAACATGAATGCCCCTGATGTTCCACCATCTGCAATATCTGAGATTGAAAAAGCAATCACGACATACAGATTACATGGGACAAATAAGTTTTTAAACAAAGAGGCAGTTCTTAAAAGGCTGGATAATACTACCACAAGAGCTGAGAATTTTCTACGTGCACTTGACGAGGTTATCCCTGCAATGAATGAGGTTATGCAAGTCGCTATGGTTAATGCTCTAGAAAAAGGTGACCCCCGCTCACCACAGATTCCTGAAGGGGTGCAAATGGCAATAAATGAGCTTAGATTAATGGTGCCTGACTTTGTGAAGGGATGCAATATGGCAAAGAAAATAGTAGGCCATAAAGATAATCTCTTCAGAAGAAACGAATATTTTAGAAGTATACGCATAAGGTTGGCATCTGACATCCACGAGATCTTAGAAAGCCATGGTGCACATTGTTCTTCCTCACCCCAAAATACTTTTATTGAAGTTCTTCAAATATGCCTAGATGCGGTGGGTGAATCCCTTGAGCCACAAGGAAGGCAGCTTCAGGAAATTGCCAGGATGGCCATTCAATACATAAAAACGTTAAATCGCTGGAAGCAAAATTACCCTTATTTAACCAATTTTATAAACCGTATTTAAATATAGGCCCGACCTCGTTTTCGCAGAAGATTTACCTTAAACGACTGAATTAGACTGCGAAGACTTCCCCCATAAACTCCCCTATTCTCCATGTATGACAACAGATTCGTGGAGGTGAAGCAACATGGCTGAAACTAAAAGACCTGATTTAAGAATGCTGGCGTTCAAATGGCCCTCTGCCTATGTATCAAGGGATAAGGTCGGGGAATTTTCTGGAGGCATCCTTCACCCTCGCACTCTTGCTAATTTGGATGCAAAGGGTGTGGGTCCTAGGGGTCGTATACGGATAAACAACAAGAAGATCGCCTATCCCGTAGATGAACTCATTAAGTGGATGGAGGAGCGATGCCAAGAGCTATAGATAATGGTGTACCAGGAGTGAATCTTGTTGATTTTATATTTCGGGTTCGCGAAGCAATGAAACAACTTGGTGTATATGTTGCTGCTAAAAGCAATGATACAGCCCGGCGAAGGATCACACTGACCATCATAGAAGAATATTTCATGTGCGGTGGTGATACTGCCACGGCTTACTTCCTTGAGGCCAGTCTGTACTATTCCCTGAAGCAGACAACACTATTTTGTACAGGCTTATACTCTGAAGAGGAAAGGTGGGCCTCTCTCGGAAGAAAAAGGTTCAGGAATGACACCAGGGAGACGCTCAAGCTGGTGTCGGAAGGATATGAGGGTAATAATCAACACCCATTAGTAAATAAAATTATGGAGGTTCTGAATGGAGCCGGAGACAATGAGGTGCAGGTTAAGAAGACTGGTCACGGAAAAAGAGCTAATCGACTTTCTCGGAATTTCAAGATGGATCATCCGCAACCTCATACAAAAAGGTCTGCCTCACATCGGACTTGGAAAAGGGGTGCGGGTCTACCATGAGGAAAGCGTTGTGATGTGGTTACTCTCAAAAGAAGAAGGGGACCGTTCGATCGTGAATCTGAAACAGCACAGGACAAAGTCCAGTGCTGCTGAAATCAATCAGGACTAACGAAAACTACACGCATGATTCCGGGTCAATGGTTTTATATCAGTTCCCTTTCTGGCATATATTGTAAAATGCCCGGAGAACAAGCAATGGCGGACATGTACAAGAATAACCATGAAAATCTTGAAACAGTTTCTGTAACAAGAGGCATACCCCGATGATTAGGCCCCCGGATAACCTCAAGACGATGAACGAGAAGAGAGCTTGGCTTGAGCGGGAGCTTCCAATACCTGATGAGGTGAAACAGTCCTTGGCATATCGCACCTTGACCGATGAGGCGAAGATCGTGCTGATGCTCATGATGGAAGAAACAGATGGAGGCCACCATGCAAGCTCCTGATACTGAAACTCTCACTCGTTTTGGTTGGACAGACAAGAAAGAGGTCCGAATACCTGGTAGGATGCTTCGTTCGAAGGCCTTCATAGAGCTAAGTAATACGGCAAAATTTGTACTGATGTTATTCCTGTTTCGACGGACATGGTCCCATGATGGCAAAGGTAAGAACACACGGCGAATTTATAACAATCGTGGGCTAAAGTTTTCCTACACCGAGGCAGAACAAGTTTGGGGCATCATACCGAGGACATTCAGAGATTGTATCATACAGCTTATTGAACATGGATTCTTAGAGGTAGAAAATCCAGGTAAAAGTGGAACACTTCAGGGTACCCGCGTCTGTACAATATACAGGATCATCGCTGATTGGGAGCGCTACGGAACGCCTGAATTTGTGAAACCGATAATACCGCAATCAATACCCTGGAACGACTGCCTAAAGAAAGTCAATGCAGCCAGGAAGAGTAAATTTTCGACTGAGGTCACACTCAGTGGACGGCTGAGGTCAAGCTCAGTCGAGCGGGTAAAAGTGGATGCTTAACATGGAAATGAATCTCAGTCGAAAGTGCACACATAAACGGTTGTATGGCCTCACGACTAAACAATCTATGAGCATAGTAGCGGAAATAGCTTTTGTAGATTCTTCGGCTGAGCTCCACCTCAGTATAACTATAATACCATGGGTGTGTGCGGGGTGTTTATAGATGGAATCAAATTACGACGGAGGTGGGCATGCATGACAGCACTGTATGATAAAAGGTCTTCGCAGGTGTTATTGCTATTCTTGTTACCACATCTGCGTTTATGGAAGAAATATTGAAGCCGGCATTACCAAAAATAGGAGGATATATGCCCGTCCCGTACAATTTCCAATATTTTCGATATCGCAATGAGTCATGGTGGCGGCAGATAAAAGTCAAGGCCATTCAGGAAGGGATCAGTGTAAATCAGCTAATCGTTAAGCTCTTGGATGCCTGGCTCTCAGGGAGGATAACGAAGGTGGCGAAAGAGTAAATTCAGTAACCAGATGCATATGTAATCAAGGTTTCAATTATTACAAATTACTCTCTTCAGTTTTGCAGGAATAGCTTTTGTTTATATGATAATCATGTAAGTTATAGTAATCGTTATTTCATCTGCTTTGTCTACGAATATAGATTATGTTTAGATATCTTCAGTATAGGCAAAGCTTTGATTTTGGCACGAAAGCTTCACATTATTAGCATTCAACATCTGCATAGCTTTCGAGACATAATCAACGGTTTCTAAGGACAGCGGAGACGATAGATAATATTGCATAATCATTGCTTTAATTAATATGAATAGTTATGATCAAGGTCTACTACTTTAAGACATAACAAAACTGAGATGAAATTGCGGGATTACTTAATTTGGTTCAGAAATGAGTGCAGATAGAGCATCGTCTCTTCTTCTGTGCTGTGTTTTACTCAATGATCTGTTAATATGTTTATGCTGATGATTTGATTCCAAACTTAGGAGATTCCAATGTATTTCGAACTAACGGCTGAGCAACAATTGCTGCAGCAACGAGTTGTAGAGTTCTGTGCTCATGAGTGCCCTCCTGAATTCGAGACAACCTTGGATCAGACTGATGGGTCACCAGAAAGACTCTACCGGGCAATGGCCGATCAAAGATTTTTCATGAATCCTTTTCCAGGAGATTATGGCGGAGCCAATGGGAATATAATGGATGTTGTTCTCATTGCAGAGCAGCTCGCCACAAGCAGTTATACTGCCGTGAATATGTACCTGGTCAATGTTGTCTTTGCAGGTATGATAATCCTTAACTGCGGCGATGAGAAACAGAAATCAGAGTTATTACCAAAGCTGCTCAATGGTGAGATCAAGTTTGCTTTTGCCCTTACAGAGCCGGAAGCAGGATCAGATGCACGGTCAATAAAGACATCAGCTGTAGATAAGGGTGATCACTTTATCATCACCGGGACAAAATATTGGACCACCGGAGCAACAATCGCAGACTACATCATTACAGTTGTACTTACAGGGCAGAATGATGATCCTTCAAAGGTGATGAGTATCTTCATTGTCCCAACAAAAACCGAGGGACTTCACATCAAGCCAATCCATAAGCTTGCAGGTAATGCTTATCCATCATGTGAAGTGAAGTTTAAATCTGTAGCAGTACCTAGGGAGAATATCCTTGGAGGACCTGAATGGTTGAATAATGGCCTTATCCAACTATTCAAGACAGCGGATCTTGAGCGTATATGTGTTGCCGCAAGCAGTCTGGGTGGTGCTAAAACCATACTGAAGGAATGCGTAGAATTCTCAAAGACCCGTCAGCAGTTCAATAAACCGATCATAAAATTTCAAGCCATACAACATACATTGGCAGATATGGCAACTCAAGTAGAAGCCATGCGATGGATGACCTACCATGCAGCCTGGCTGAAATCTATCAACAAGGATTGCTTTAAGGAGATCTGCATGGCAAAGCTTTTCTGCTCCGAAACTTTGAATGATATATCCAAAAAAGGTATGCAGATATTTGGAGGGAGAGGGTATTCCATGGAACATAGAATGCAAAGATACATGCGGGAAAGCTACCTCTCACTCTATGCCGGGGGGACTTCAGAGATTCAGAAAAATGTTATTGCGAGATTCCTATAAGCTTTTTGCACATAAGGGATACTCAATTGAAAAGAGGGGCCAGCTTTTCTGTTATTGGTAATTTCCCCTTATAATTATTCCTATCT
>CAYMDG010000092.1:0-11337 GCA_964388905.1 uncultured Bacteriovoracaceae bacterium | reverse complement strand
ATATAAGTAAGGGCGGCATGTTTGTGCAGGATGGATATGCCCCAGAAGTGCAAGAGAACCTGGTAGCAAGCCTTGATGCTGAGGATTTAGGCAAAGTCATTTGGGTGGAGGGCCGTGTTGTCAGGAAGACGAGCGATGGCATTGGGGTATTGTTCACGAACACCGATGAGAAGGATTTAGACAACCTGCTGATTCTCTATGAGCGCCATGTTCTGATATCTCGGAGAAAATAATAAACTTGTGTCATGCTGAGACAATTTTAAATACCAGTGATTTCTGTAATATCTTCTCGGTTTAATGAATTCCAAATGCTGAAGATCTTGACTTGAAACATACGAATCATATCAATCCATGCCTGGGCGTTGCACCTGGCATGATATCCTAGATTTATTCTAGATTAAAAAAGATCTAAACTCAACAGGATAGGCAATTATTTATCATAAACACAATAGGTTCTCCGATTACCCCACTTTTCCCTAATTGAAATATTAAAGTGCAATAAATAGAATATTTATTGCATAATGTATTTCTGTCTGATAATATTACCTTTTATGCTATTTAATGGATGAATTAACTATGGGGAAAAGGATTTTCCTCTTAATCTGTCTGTCTTTACTCCTAATATTTCAAAACAGTTATTTCTACCAGATTCCATTTCATGCGCCTGATCTATATTCAATTCTTTTAGGTACTGCCCTGATTGTGGGTGCTGGGATAGCAAAAAGGCTGACATGAATGTATTTTCAGGTTAATAATAACTGCGGTAATTGATATCAATTATTGCTCTTGCCTGACTGTTGAGCATTGACAAACTCCTGTATATGGGACTTTTAAAAAACTAGACTCTTTTGACCTATCTTAACCACGAGATACACCTGGCTTTCTTGTAAATTCATTCAAATAGATTAGGTTATTGATAAGGTACTCTTAATCAGTAGGTCCCTGGTTCGAACCCAGGATGGCCCACAACACGGAGAGGGTTTACAGACCCTCTCCTTTTTTATGTGTGAAATTTATGCGGGACTTTCGTTGTAAAATAGCTTCTGGATTGGTTTTATGGAATACTTATTGTACTTGACGTGCTGATTGTTTTTTTAAAACGGGAGTCAAAGAACTTACACGGCGTGCATTGTTTCCTAATCAGATATTATAGTCTTTTATAAGTCCTACAAATAATATTTATACTTATTGGGTATTAAGGCAACATGCTCCGAGCGCCTGTCTTGGCATGTAATCTGAGATATGCAGATCTGATATTTCAAGTTAGCTGTTGTTATCCAGTGCAAAGAAGCATGAAGTATCAGAATCTGATGGATCACCTGCTATTACTTTCCTTGCAGTCATACGTGCCAAGTCCAGCAGATCAGCCCTTTTTGCAGCAGCACTGCGGCTGTCACCGAGGTCACACCCCCGAATAAGGTACATCGGCTTAAACCCAAAGAGTTTGAAGACCAGGTCATATCGTTGAATAAAATCAATAAAAACGTTTTCAGGTGCCCGTTGAGTTACAACGAAAATGATATTTTTGCCCTCCGGCAATCTGCTTATGTCATTTGTTTCATGAAAATGAGGTTTGAAAAACGAATACCACCTGTCAATAAATGCTTTGAGCTGGGCTGGCATATCAAAAAAGTAAACAGGTGTCGCCACAAGCAAGGTCTCTGCTTTATAAACAGCTTTCAATACTGGGGTCAGATCATCATCCAGGGCACAATGTTCGCTTTTTTTCTTGCATGAGTAGCATGCTCTGCACCCTTGATAGTTCATACTGTTCAGATGATAACGCTCAACATTCGCACCAAGATGCTCAGCTTCATGCAGAAATGCTTCTGCAAGGGTTGCGCTGTTCCCTTTGTTTCTCGGGCTTCCAAAAACAGCAACTATCTTCATGACAACCCTATATATCAATCAAACCTGAAATTGTTCTATTGTTAATAAGACCTTTTCCAGTCGTATACCTTAAATATCTTTTCAATTCTACTACATCGAAGGAATCTACAATATGGACAAAGCGATGATTTGGTCAGAAATATTCAGCGATCAGAAACCGTGTCCAATGGCATGGAATCAATTGTTTCCTATGCCCATCATTTGCGATGATTATCAAAATATGTCTATGCTTTTGAAATAAACAATGGCCTTGTCACAGGATCACCGGTTGTAATCAGTATGTAATAATCGCCGTAAATCAATACTACTTATGCGGCAAATTTCTGATTGTATTCCACCGGAGAGAGGTGTCCGAATTTCTGAAGAGAGCCGGTGGAATCAGTGAATGCCGCTGGGAATCCGCAGCTACAAAACGACCGCCGGTCCGATATCGACTCCCATGGTACAGGCGATGAAGATCGCCGCCTATACGATGTGAGAGCATCTTTGTATGATCTCGTCCTTCATGACCGGGGAAAGATCATTGAAGTAAACAGTATATCCTGAAACCCTGACCATCAGGTTTGGATACCCAAGGGGATTGTCGCGTGCTTTTTTCAGTTCTTCCGAGTCGAGCACATTGATCTGGGCCTGTATGCCGCCTCTCTGGAAATAGGATTTCAAGAGGACTGAGAGTATCATTCTGCCTTTTTCGCCTTTGAGCGTTTGGGGATAAAACTTGAGGTTGAAATTTATTCCGTTCGGTATTGTCCTGAAATCAAAGCGGTTTAAGGAATTGATGAGGGCGGTGGGCCCGTTTCTATCAAACCCGTTTCCTGGTGCTAGGCCGGAGGAGAAGCACTCGCCTTTTCTCCTGCCGTACGCCGATGCTCCATCAATGCGGCCGTAGAACTCGTGAAGGGTGTCCGAGTATATCCCCATGCGGTATTTTCCCCCACGCGAACTGACGTATCCTTCCAGGGCTTTCCCAAAGGCCTCCACTGCATAGAGGGTCCACTGATCCACTTCCTCCTCATCGTTGCCGAATTTCTTCAACCCCTTCAGGCTGGCCAGCCATTTCGGGTCATCGATATTTCTCTTCAGCAGTTCTACGAGTTCTGGAAGGGAGATCTTCCTGTCTTTGAATACCACCTTGTCGATGGCATAGAGCGCGTCTCCAACCGCCACCGGCGCCACTGCCTGGATACCTGAAAAATTGTACAGGGCACCTCCCGCAGTAGTGCACTTGCCCGAGGCAATGCACCCTTCGTGCAGCATGCTGGTAAAGGGTGTCGGATGATAGTCACGGTTTGCCTTTTCAAGCGCCCTTAGATCTTCCATGAGTCTGCTGATGATGCATTTAAGCTGGGTCTCGAAAGCCTCTGTAACGTCGGCAATTGTCTTCATCCTGGATGCGGGCATTGTTACAACACCGCTGCGGACTATGGAATTGAACCGCTTGCCCTGGTTGAGGGCCAGCTCAAGGATAAGGGGCACATTTACCATGGCGGCATTCGTCGATGCAAAGCTCTTGCCCGGGGCAATGGGTTCGACACACCCCACCCCGGAGTAATCCCTGGAATCCGAAAGACTAAATCCGCTCCTGCACATGGACTCGATGATTACGTCGTCGTTGTAAAGGGCCGGGGTGTTGCTCCCATCGCAGAGGTTGCAGACAAGTCGGCCGAAATAGGCTTCCGGAGAGCCGGCATGCACACGGGCATGATAGTTGGGCTCACGCATCCGCAATGCGTTCATGACATCAAGGAAGATATAGGTAAGCTCGTTGGTCGCATCATTGCCGTTTCTATCCATTCCGCCCACAGTTACCACCTGAGCGTTGTAGAAGCCGCCGTGAAAATTAATGACCTTCTCCGGGAACACCGGCACCAGCTCGCACATCTTGATGGAGAATGCCGCGACGAGCTCCAGTGCCTGCTCCCTCGTCAGGATCCCTTTCTGGACATCCCTTTCATAATATGGGTTGAGGTATTGGTCCATCCGTCCCAGCCCGATGGAATTGTCGAGACTCTCGATCATGATGGTTATGTGGGCTAGATATACGATCTGGAGCGCTTCCCGGAACGTGGCCGCCCCCTTCCTCGGCACGGTTTTAAAGCAGGCCGCGATCTCCTCCAGGTTTCGCCGTGCTTCCATATCCGGGGCTTGATCAGCCATTTCCCAGGCAAGCTTCCCGTACCTGCTACAGAACATTGAAAAGGCTTCAGCGCTTATCTTCATTGCTTCATAGAAATGCCACTGGTCGGAATTTGTTTCCACGCCCTGCTGGTGCGCCGATATTTCTGCGATGATGCCGTCCGTGCCAATCCTGATGAGCTTTTCATGGTCCGGGATGGTATGGGCCACGCCGCCGGCCTCGTTCATCACATAGAAATGGGACCTCAGCTGACTGATTAGTTTCTGGATTTTTCTCACAGGCGATTTATGGGCCAGTATGGCAATGAAACGCGGGAGCCAGAACGGCAGAATCCTGAGAAGCTGCCATGTTTCCTGGGCCGATATTTTTAAGGGGTTTGTCTTTCTTCTCGAGAATTTGAAGATATCCTGCATGACCGGCACACCAAGAAGCTCGGGCTCAATTTGACCACCGACCCTCTTGGATGTGAAATTGCCGACGATGAGTTCGCCAGGGTAGATCCGGATGGTCTTTCTCAGCAGGACATCCCTGAACGCCTCGGCAATCTGAATACAGACAGGGTTGCTTCTGTTTTCGTGATTTTTGAAATACTCTGTCCAGATGATAGCCCGCTGAGTGCAGATGCCCGGTTTGAAATCCTGCACTTCTTTTTTCAAGGATAATATGCGGTCCGTGAGAGGTGGCATTTGACTCATTGCAGACAGCTCCCCCCTAAAAGGCGTATGTACGACTGACATCAGCCGCGGATTCCAAGACGCCGGCAGAATGAAGGCAGATGGGCATTCTTAGTTCTGCTCCATCACCTCATTCTTCACCGGAGAGTAGTGTTTTCCGGGCTTCGTTCAGTATGCAGGAAAACGCTCTCTCTCCAGTGCAGGCTTTCAACTGCCAGACACACTATACCAGAACATTGCACCTGGCACTAGATCTTAGCTTTCCCTAAAGAGCCGATCCTTCAACCAAGATCTTTTATCATGAGGGGAGAATATCTCTCGGTTAGCTCCTATCTATACTTTTAATCCTGGTTTTGTTTTCTTGTTTCGCTTGAGAATTAAGCTCGTGAAACCTCATTGCCTCTTCAGCATTGCTTACCGTTTTCATGTTGACCCATGATTCGGATGCATGAATAACATCTGCACCTCTCTCACTCCTGACAAGAACAAGCGAACTTCCATTCTGGTCCTGTCCAAGCAGATGCCATGGGTCCCCTATGGAAATATCTGCAAACTCAGATGAATAATATGTACATTCACTGCATCTGCTTAACTGGAATGACCGATCATGGTTATACTTGTACCACATATCAATAAAACCAAATTCAGAAGTGGTTCCATCTTTATGAAATGCGATGGTTTTGCCAGGCCACCCATCCCCCCTGTATCGGATTCTGTTCACGCTGCTATCTTCAGATATGTCGTGAACAAACTTATCAACAAACTTGAAACTGGGCGTGAGATAGCAAAATATACCGATGGTTACAAATATCTTCTTCTTGATTTCCGGGCATAACTCTAATCCTGCCATGTGGCATGGAAGGCCTACAAAACCATATTTCAATCCTTCATCTAAACCTTTTAATGCCGTCATTGGACTGGTGGGTGAATAAATGGAGTTTAAACGATCTGACATCAGGTCGGATATCTTATCGGTGATGATCGTTTCCGGTTTATAAGGATCTTCAGTTGCCCGTGTTACGATTACTCCGTCGACGAGGCCTTTATCTAAAAGTGCAGTCATAATTGCACGACAGGCACCCCCGGAAGAGGCAGCGTGTCTAACTGCCTCATCCCTTGCAGTACATAGCAAGCAGCGATGGACCGTTCCGAATTTTCCGGGGTAATCAAGAACATTGATACCCGGACACACTTTGATACAATCTCCACAATCAGTACATTTCTCTTTGATTAACCGCGGGACAAAGCTGAATTCATCTCTCACCATCTCAACGGCTTCAAACTGACAGGCGGAATAACATAACCCACAGCCCATACATCGATCACGCTCCACATGCCTGAATCCCATTGTTACACCTTCTGCTTATGTAGATTCCTTATCAGAGCAATATAGATTACTTTCAATTAGATGCAATAAGAAATGGAAGGAACTCTAGAGAAAGCTCGTCTGGGATAATTCAGGGATAGAACACATAAATCAATGCCTGAAGTAGAGCTACCTTCCATTCATCACAGTTTTGAAAATCCATAGATTGATGATCTGGCGTTGAAACATACGAATTCTCTCGCTTTATGCCAGACCATCACAACTAACATGTTTTCATTGCTATGCCATGCCCAGCTTATTCGATGATTATGAGAAGTAATCTATACTTTAAAAGAATGGCCTTCGCACATAAGTTATACTTTATTGGCAATCAATCCCTGTAGAGTTTTCGTGACATAGCAACCGGTTTCTAAGGACAGGGCAAATGATGATTTATCAAAGAGATCTACCCAATGTTTATAATGTATTAATTAGAAACTAAGAATGATACCTATCTAACATTCATTACTTGATAATTGCGATCATGAGGTTATATCTAATAGGTAATGAGATATTTTTAAAATTTTTATAACAAACCTGTTGTAACGATTGATATACTGGTTCAGGTTCCATTTCATATTAAAAATGAAAGGAGATGTTATGAAAAAACTTATGATATTTTCAATAGTGGGATTATTCTTATCAATGCTTGTCTTACAGGGTTTATCAAGGGCGGCAGATAAGATTGACACTGGAAAGGATCTTTATAACAAAAACTGCCAGGTTTGCCATGGCATTAATGGTGACGGGAAAGGGCAGGCAGCGCCTGGGTTCAAACCAAAGCCGACCAATTTTACCAAATCACGCTTTTGGAAGGAAACCCCTGAAAAAGATATCAACAAAGCCATCACCAAAGGCGAAGGCAAGATGAAGCCGATTGCCTTAAAGCCTGATGAGATCAAAGCCATAACCGAATACATGACAAAGACATTTAAAAAGTGATGTGAGTCACTAGAGAAACGCTTGCCTATTTCTCGACAAGTGGTGATAGTGAACCATTGCTTTACTCACCCGCAGACATCTCCGGAAGCAGGAACGGCAAAGCGAACAGCAATGGGTTCATCTATAAATTGGATTATGTTCCCTTAAAATGGACTAAGATAATCCTTTAAGTATATTGCTTACGATAAATTCAATAGCGCCCATGAAGTGATTACGTCGACCGCTCGTAAACACCTGCTTTCTAGCCGAGAGCCAGGACGAAACTCACTGAATACTGCATTACCGAATGATAACGTTCCGTTCTTTTATCTCGAACCGAAGTTTTCCCGTATAGATAGGCACTGCAATTTTCAGCAGGATCGTGTAGATAAGCGCACCGAAAGCCCATACGCCCATGGTAATGACGATCTCTGTTGTGGTCGGAGAGTATTCATAAATCTCCCCGAGTGCATCAGGAACAAAGCCGGGTACAATAAGCCCGATCCCCTTCTCTATGTACACGCCCATAATGATCAGCGCACATCCGATGTTAAGCGTCGTGAAATTCTCACGTGTTCTCGGGAAGAGAAAGAGCAAGAACGCCGTGATATTGAACAGGGATGCAAGCCACATCCAGGGCACTAAGCTCGCTTTCCCCTTTAGACCGAAATACAGATACTGGATGGAATAGCTGTCAACGGCGCCCGAATAAAATTCCTTGAATGCCTCTGCGCCCAGAAGGAACAAATTGATCGCCATGGCATAGGCGATCAATTCTGCGATTTTGAAGATCGCCTTGTTATCGATCTCTACCTCAGAACGTTTCCTGATGATCTGGAACAGGACCAGCATGATGGCGGGTCCGGAGCAGAACGCCGAAGCAAGAAACCTCGGTGCCAGGATCGAGGCGTTCCAGAAGGGCCTGGCCGAGAGTCCGTTATAGAGGAACGCCGTCACCGTATGGATGCTCACTGCCCATGGAATGGACAGCATGATCAGCGGCCCAATCACGGCCATACGGTACTCCTTCCCGATCGAAAGCCGGGAGAGAACGTAAAATGCAATGATTACATTGATGGCGAGATATCCGCTCAAGACTACCACGTCCCAGGTGAGCAGTGATGAAGGGAAATTCATGGCGCCGATGAACGGCAAAATATGCCATACCCGCAAAGGCTGCCCCATGTCGATCATGATGAAGAGGATACACATGGTTATGGCCGTGATGGCGAGCAGCTCGCCGAACAGCACGATTTCTTTGATCGGCTTGAAGTTATACACGTAGGCCGGAACCACGAGCAGCACTGCGGCGGCAGCTACACCGACGAGAAAGGTGAAATTCGAGAGGTACAGCCCCCACGAAACCTGATCCCTCATGGCGGTTACTATGAGACCCCGGTGGTACTGATCAACATACGCGTGGAGCCCGAGGAGAATTAAAATTGACAGGAAGCCGACCCAGAGGTAGTAAGCCCGGTTGCCGATGAATATCTGACGGCAGGCAATAAAAAAATTTTTGATAAAACTTGCCATATGCGGGCCTCCTACACGCCGTACGCAAAGAAATAATAGAACTTGGGATAGGTATTCAAGTCCTCTTTCAACCGGAACACCCGCTTGTGCTCAATGGCGTACCTGATCTCGCTGTTCGGATCAAGGAGGTTCCCGAATTTGCGTGCGCCTACAGGACAGGCCTCAACGCACGCCGGGTAGCGCCCGTTCCTCGTCCGCTGGATACAAAAGGTGCACTTCTCAACCACTCCTTTATAGCGCGGGCGGTTCCCGAGATAATGCGTCTGTGGATTGATCTCACCTGACTTGCGGTCCGGATCGGTCCAATTAAAGTGGCGCGCCCCATAGGGACAGGCGGCCATGCAGTAGCGACAGCCGATGCACCAGTTGTAATCGATGACCACGATCCCGTCCGGCTCTTTCCAGGTAGCCTGCGTAGGACAAGCCCTTACACAGGGCGGGTTCTCACACTGCTGGCACTGGACCGGCATATAAAAATAACCCTGTTCAGGCACCATTCCCGGATTGTAATACTTCTCCGATTCCACAAGATCGACCCACTTTTCCCCTTTTTTGAATCTGAGGACCGATATCCAGTGGATCTGCGGGTGTCTTGATTGATTGTTCTCCTCAACGCAGGCATAAACGCATTTCCTGCAGCCGATGCAGCGGGAAAGATCGAGACCGTAACCGAAGTTAACTCCCGGCATCGCTTTGGCATTGCCCACATGAATCGCTTTTTTATATTGTTCTTCGTACTCCCGCTCCAGACGGCCGAGCACCTGCTTGATCTCGGCATCGTTCATTTCCTTAAAGTGTTTCTGAAAAAACGATTCCCAGAACGAGGCATCAGCTTTGTTCAGCGGGAGCGCCGTCCCCGCCAGGCCGAGGGCCACGCCCTTGAGAAAGGTCCTGCGGTCAAGATGAATTCCATCCATTTTCTTCACGGTTTTTCGCATCGGCCTTCTCGTCCTCGTTATGTATTACTTGATCTCCATCGGTCTCACCGGCGGCGGAGACGGTTTGATCGCCTTAAACCGCGGTTCATGCGGCGAATGGCAGCTTACGCAAAGATAGTACTGCTTATCGCCGTTCCACATGCCGGTTCTCTTCCCGTGCAGGCCGGCCTTCCATTCTCGCAGTATCGTTCCGTGGCACTGGCCGCAGAGATTGTATGATTCCTCGAAGCCGACCAAATTGCCGTTCGCGAGCCGTAATTTGTCCCTGTTGTCGGGATTATGGCAGCTTAAGCACCAGCCGTCGGGCATATGCTTCAGAACGATGTTGCCATGGAACTGAAGTTTTCTTGGTTGTTTGTTGGCGGGCAGGCCTTTGTGGCACATTGAGCAAGGATAGATGCCTGCACTGAACGGGGGCGGCGTGACGAAGAACTTTTTCGGAATATCTTGTTCTTCCGCAAACATATTTGCAGAGAAAAAGAACACTGTCAGGAATGCAATGAAACAGCAACGCCAGGGTGCTTTGTTTCCTTCATCCATATCATTTCCCCGGGGCAGTGTTGAATCGACGTTATTCAAGGAAATATGGTGTATATTCTAGGTTAATTTCTAAGAGAATACAACATAACATTCAAATTTTGAGTGTCCCCTGCCGACAGCGGTTCTCCCGTGAGAGAAGACTCTTGCTGATTTAGTGAGCCTCTTCTTGTTCAAAAATTGGAATAACTGCCTTATTGCGGCTTGAAGCCTCATCGATGCCTGAATCCATACAATCCCCCTCCTATGCACTATATGCTGTTGCAAAGCCCACGTGAGTCGCTGGAAATGACAAATCTATGCGATGAGGGATTAAATTTATTGGGGGACAAGAATCGGCGGAGAAACAGGCGCGTATAGAGGAAGGGTATCAATCAAAGGGGTACTGGGACCACCTTTGTCTTGGGGTTAGCCTGGAGCGCTTCCTAATGACGATGAGGGGGTACGACGTGACCAGGGGAGGTCAAGGCAGCATGAAAATCTACCCATAAAATGGGGTAGCAAAACATACATCGCGTGGAACTATTGTGGAACTAGGAGCTTGCTGGTTGAAGTGGATGACTTTTAACTGCTTGAAATTACTGGTAGCGGGGGGAGGATTTGAACCTCCGACCTTTGGGTTATGAGCCCAACGAGCTACCGGACTGCTCCACCCCGCGTCACACCGAGCCTTCTACAATCAAAGGAGAAGGTTTGTCAAGGTATAAGGTGCCATGCATAGGGGACGAGGGTTAAGGATCTAAGCCTCTGCATACATTGTGAATACCTTGCTCCTTAATCCCTATACCCCATACCTTTAGTCAGGACAAAAAAAATGCAGGCCGCGTTGGCCTGCAAAATGAGGAGGTTCTATGGGGAATGAATCTTGAAGAACCTATATATTTGTATCGTCAGGTTCCGGAATCACATAAGGATAAAAAATAAAGGTTTTCTCTTTTTCCTTTCATGAACGGTTTTATGCTATATATCCCTTTATGCCGAAACAGCTGCCACCCCTTGCGTTCAGGGTAAGGCCATCGAGCGTGGACGACCTCCTGGGACAGGATGATGCAGGAATACTGCTGAAGGACTATGCAAAGGGGAATCTTCGCTCGGCCATGCTCTGGGGTCCGCCTGGCTCCGGTAAGACCAGCATGGCGAGCATTATCGAGCGCATGTACCCGGATTCCTTCTTCACCATCAGCGCCATTACCGGAGGCGTCCAGGAGATCCGGCGCGTGACCGGTACGGCTGCACAGAGTGAAAAGAAGCCCATCGTCTTTATCGACGAGATCCACCGGTTCACCAGGGTGCAGCAGGATGCCTTGCTGCCCTTTGTGGAAAATGGCGACATCATCCTCA
>CAYMDG010000091.1:10125-11397 GCA_964388905.1 uncultured Bacteriovoracaceae bacterium | reverse complement strand
TTTTATTCTTTTCCAGATCGTATCCTGTGAGGACTTCTGCCGCAATGTTCCACCGCCGTCAGGTGTGAAAATCAAGGTGAAAAGGCTTTCAACCCCTGATGTATCCGAACAAAAGACCCTGAAGGTTGTACTGTTATGGAGATGACCCTTCTCTGTTTTGACCTTTTTGATCGTATACGTGAAGCCCTGTGCATCCTGTGAACCGAAGGTAATGGATTGGCTTGAAATATCTATGTATTCCCCTTTGTAAGCCTGATTATCCGTTGTCCATATACCTGCAATATCAGGAGGCAGGGACTTGCTTGAATTACACTGGATAATAAAGACGCTGAATAGACAAAAGAGAATCCACAATAGTCTCTGGGTATTCATTTACGCACACTCCTTGATCACGTCATTTGCCGACATAACCTTCAGAAAAGCTTGGACTACCTCAGGATCGAACTGCCTGCCAGCTTCCTTGCGGATCTCTTTGAGGACAACAGCAGCCTCCATGCCGGGACGGTACGGCCGGTCAGAGGTCATGGCGTCGTACGTATCCGCAACCGCCATGATGCGTGCCCCAAGGGAAATCATATGCCCTGCAATCCTTCTCGGATAACCCTTGCCATCGAAACGTTCATGGTGCTGCAAAACTAAAGGGATCATTTCCCTATATGAAGATATCGGCTCCAGGATACGGGCACCTCTTTCCGGATGCTGCTGGATTATTGCATATTCTTCATCTGTGAGCTTCCCGTTCTTGTCGAGTATAGCCCGCGGGGTGCTTACCTTGCCGATGTCATGGAGCATGCCTGCCTTATTCAATACATCAAGCTGGTGCTTGCTGAGGCCCATGGATTCTCCGATCCTCAAGGCTATTGCAGCGACCCTCTCGGAATGCCCTGCAGTCCAGGGAGATTTTGCATCAACCACCCTTGCCAGGGCTGTCAAGGTACCCCAGTTGAGGGTCTTGAGCTCACTGATGAGATATGCATTGGATAAGGCCACTGCCACGCGGTCGGTTATCTGACGTGCCCTGATCTGATGATCCTTGTCTTTGAAAATATCATCCCGTGCCGCCAGAAAGACAATCGCCATCATATGGGTGTTTAAGGTTACCGGCATGACAAGAAAGGACGTCATATCCTTCTGTATCAGCGAAGCAAGGTATTTCGGGATATAACTGTCCCGGGCAGAGATCAGGCACTCGGATTTATTGTAAAGAAAGACAAGGTCATCATTATTCAAAGAATGTATTTCCAAGTCACTTTTTACAGCATGTGAAGGGAT
>CAYMDG010000091.1:7904-10025 GCA_964388905.1 uncultured Bacteriovoracaceae bacterium | reverse complement strand
CATCATTATTCAAAGAATGTATTTCCAAGTCACTTTTTACAGCATGTGAAGGGATGGCGCGATAATGGCTTATCCATCTTTCATCCGTACTAAGATAACGGTAGCAGACGCCTGCCGCATGGCACGGGCACAGATCGCTAATCCTGGTTATAAAGGTATCGATGATGCTCTCGAAGTCAAACTCGGACAGGATTGCCCGGTCAATATCCGTCATGGTCTGCAATGTTTTGAACTGTTCGTCGATACGGGTAATCATTGTGTTGAAGGACCCTGCAAGGTTCTCAAACTCATCCCCGCTGTTTATGATCACCCTTGATTCAAAATCTCCCCGGGATATCCTGAGCGTACCCTGCTGGAGACGCTCCAGAGGAACGAGATATCTCCTGATCTGATTGGTGCTGATCAACACAATGACGACAAATGCCAACAGGATAACAAGGATGAATGTCATCTTAAAACTTTTCACCGGACTGAAGACATCTGCTGTCGGCTCGGTCATGACAAGAGACCATAGTGGCCCGCTGAACCTGCTTCCCAAAAAAACCGGTACGCTGCTCAGGAGGTCGTCGCTTATCATCTGGCCGAAAATAATCTGATCCCCTAGCTTGCCTGCATTTATCCGCTGATGGATTTGGCCTGCCCGTTCATTTGGCAGTGTAGTGAAGATGACTCGTCTTTTTTCAAAAATATTCACCCCTACATTACCAAAAGAATCCTCTTGACCTTGTAAGATGCCAAGCAGGAAGTATGGCCTTAGCTCTGCCATGAATGTCAGCACTCTTCCTGATTTTTCCTTTTTGGATTTATACATGAGGATCGAGGCCGAGGTCTCTGAGCGGTTTATGGTAAAAAACACGGTTTTCCCTGCGGCCAGTTCCTTTTTCTGCTTGCCGCTTAATGCAGGCCAGTCCTTTTTATAACCTAAGATGTCTGAGATGAAAGATCCGTCTTGAGATGCTACCGACACTGCCGAGAAGTATCGATCGAAGCCGTACGACTGTGTTCGAAGGTCGGCTTCCTTATCCGTCTCATAATAGGCTGAGATCAATTCAATCTCATCTTCTGCAATGACACACCGTTCTATCATAGACATCCCCAGGGTTACCGCCTGATGATGGAGGCGGTCCTGGGAGGACACTATGAGCTGATGAGATACCTGGTAGAAGGTTATGAAAGCAAGGATCAATAAGGGGACTATGGCACTGAGGATAAACAATAAAAAAATTCGGTAAGCGAATTTGCTTTTGAATAGTTCAAAGGATATCATGGCGCGGAGTTTTAAATAATGTCTCTGGCAATGCCGAGGTATGACCCGTTGAATGCCCTGATGATGTCATCCTGGCTTGGCTCTGCCTGAATGGTGTCGTTGCTCTTGCCGTCCTTGCCGACGCTGAACAGGTCATAATCCGTATTTATGGGATGTACAGGCCCGTTTTTCCTGCAACCGGTGCACTTATGTTTCTTGTCATTTGCCATGATGAACGTATTGTTTAGATACTTGTATTCCCTACCCCAAGGATCTTTCAGGCCACCCCTGCCGATATCACCAAGCGAATTGGGGTAGCGGTTGTTCTCGGCATAAAACTTCTCAATCAGCAGCCCAACGCCGGTCATGTCCGCCATAGCCTGTGCGGCATCAGTTTTTTCCTTGTACCCTGTATACGCCGGGACGGCTATTCCGCTGACAATGGCGATAATACAGACAACCAGCATCAACTCGATGAAGGTGACCCCGTGGTTTGAACAGGGAATCCACGTCATCATACCGCGCCGGATCGATCTTGCCGCATTTTGCGAAAAGATCTGCTTTGACTTAAATTCTTTAATATTTTCAGTATGATATGAATGTTCCATATTCATCCTCAATATATTGTTGAACATCAATTCTTTATCGGAATTATCACAGCTTAAAATTAATCCGGGCTATACCCTTGATATTCAGCAGGACCTGTATGATCAGTCCATCGAGCTAATCATTCTTTTCTCTTTAATCCCCAGTGTTGATGGATTATAACAAAAACATCGTGCACAGAAAGGAACATGCCATGTCGGAATTCAGGGATGTGACAATAGTCAAAAAGGCCAATGTTTATTTCAACGGTAACGTTACCAGCCGCTCGA
>CAYMDG010000091.1:3940-7804 GCA_964388905.1 uncultured Bacteriovoracaceae bacterium | reverse complement strand
ACAATAGTCAAAAAGGCCAATGTTTATTTCAACGGTAACGTTACCAGCCGCTCGATCATCTTTCCAGATGGTTCAAAGAAAACGCTTGGCATCATGCTTCCAGGTGTTTACGAGTTCAACACGGCTGAAAGCGAGATCATGGAGATCTATTCCGGCGATTTGGATGTCTTATTGCCTGGAAAACAGGAATGGAAGAGCATAAAAGGCCCTGATGCCTTTGAAGTGCCGGCCCAATCCAAATTCAGCCTTAAGGTGAGGAGCCTTACGGATTATTGTTGCTCCTTTGTCAAATGAGATATTTTTCTCTTTTTTCAAACCTCGATGGCATCTCCTGCTATGAGCTCTTCCACGGTGATGGCCTCGGCCATGATGTTGCCGATGATCTTTGAAAAGCTCGACGGGTCATCCAGCTTCGAACCCTCAGATATGAGCGCCAGATCAAAGAGGAGACGGGCATAATCCTTAAGGGCAGGGTCCTTCCGGTTCTTCTCGAACATGAACTTGATATTGGAAACGGCCGGATGGTCGATATTGAGTTCGAGGATCCTCTTGGCAGGCTCAGTCTTCTGCCCGCTCGCCTTCATGATCTTCTCCAAATAGGGGCTCATATCGTAGGTTTCCCCGGACAGGCACGCAAGGGAATCCTTCAGGTGCGTGGATACCTTCACATCCTTTACCCGGTCTTTCAGCTCTTCCTTGAGAAAGCCGAAGAAGTCGCTGAACTCGTTCTTTTTCTTTTCATCTACCTCTGTGAGACTGAGGTCGCCCTTTTCCGCGCTCGTGAATTTCTTGTGGTCGAATTCCCTTAAAACCTGCACGACAAACTCATCGATGGGATCGGTCATGAACACCACCTCGATGCCCTTTTCCTTGAGGAGCTCCAGGTGGGGGCTGTTCAGCAGGGCTGCGACATTCTCGCCTGTGATATAATAGATTATTTCCTGGCCAGGCTGCATGCGGGCTGTATAATCGTTGAGTGAAATGAATTCCCCCTCGGACTTTGTAGTCTGGTATCTCAGGAGCTTCGAGATCCTCTCCCGGTTATCGTGGTCGGTGGGGATGCCGATCTTCAAGACAGGTCCGAACTCGGCATAGAACTGGTCGTATTTCTCCTTGTCCATGCCTTCCAGAAGGTCGAATAGGCGCTTGATGAGGTTTTTGCGGATGTTCCTCACCAGACTGTCCTGCTGGAGGATCTCGCGGCTGATGTTGAGGTTCAGGTCCGGGGCATCCACCACACCCTGGATGAAGCTGAAGTATTCGGGCATAAGCTCCTTGCAGTCATCCATGATAAACACGCGCTTGCAGTAGAGGTGTATCCCGTGTTTGCGCTCGCGTATGGTAAAGTCCAGGGGGATCTTGGAGGGGATGTACAGCAGGGCGTTGTATTCGGTGGTCCCTTCGAACCTGATGTGGATATGCTCCAGGGGAGGATTCCAATCATGGCTGATGTGCTTGTAGAACTCTGTATACTCTTCTTCTGAGACATCAGCCTTGTTTCTGGTCCAGATGGCCTTCATGGAGTTGAGCGTCTCTTCGCGCTTTACCTTATGGGTCGTTTCACCCATGGGTTGCCCTTGGCTGTCCTTGAGGAGCTCGGCATCCGGGATTGGTTCCACACGCTCCACATCCATGACAATGGGGTAGTTCACGAAGTCGGAGTGGCGCTTCACCACATCCCGGATGGTCCATTCATCCGTATAGTCGGGCTCATCTTCGTTCTTTTCCTTGAGCTTGAGGGTAACCGACGTGCCCCTTCCCTTCTTTGTGGTCTCTTCGATGGTATAGGATCCGTCTCCTGTGGATTCCCACCTGGTAGCTGTCTTGGAGTTTGCAGCCTTCGTGATGAGGGAGACCTTTTCGGCCACGATGAACGAACTGTAGAACCCGACACCGAACTGGCCGATGAGCTCGGGTGCGATGCTTTCCTTTTTCTTCATAGCGTCGATGGCTTCAAGGAAGGCCTTTGTGCCGCTCTGGGCTATTGTCCCGATGTTTTCCACCACCTCGTCATACGTCATGCCGATCCCGTTGTCCTCGATGGTGATGGTCCTGGCTTTGGGATCCGTGATTATCCTGATTTTGAATTCGGTGTCCTTGCCAAGTATGCCTTGGTCGGTCTGCGAACTGAACCTGATCTTGTCGATGGCGTCAGAGGCATTTGAGATGAGCTCCCGCAAGAAGATCTCGGGATGCGAATACAACGAATTGATAATGAGCTTCAGAACTTTTTGAACCTCTGCCTTGAACTGGTGTGTCTCTTTCTTATGCTCTGCCTTCTCCATAGCGCCTCCGTTTGTTCTGGTGTTTAAATTATGTCGGATATCATAGGATTACATAAGTGCTCAAGGCTCAAAAATCAAGGTGTCTCACCATTGTCAGGAAAACGTCATGCCGGGAAAGAACCTTTTCATTTCTTCTAAGAACTGCCGTTTATTTGTATACCATATGGCATGCAATCCTCTTGAACGCGCCCTTTCAACATGGCCTATGGTATCGTCGATAAAGAGCGTCTCGTCCGGCCTGAGACCCATAACTGCAATGACATCGGAGAAGATGCTCGGGTCGTTCTTGCTCTTGCCCAGATAGAAGCTGTTGAAAACACGCTCAAACTGGCTGAAGAAATGCAGTTTTGAATCAAGCTCATCAAGCCAGTTGGTCTGATCGCTCAGGATAGCCACGCGAACAGATGCCTCCTTCAACCTTTTTACCAGTGTCATCATCCAGTCTCTCAGGATAAAACGGTCCAGGATGATGGCCTTCAGCTCTTCATCACTGGTTGTAATCCCTGTTCGCGCCCTCAGATGCTCCCATAAGGCGGCCTCGCTGCCGTGGCCGGTGAGGTACCCGCTTGAGAAGATCAGGCCCTGCACTGCATGAAAGAATTCATCCGCATCCAGAGAATTCACCGAAGCGATATGCATAATCCCGTTTCGGAACCCCTCTTCTGCAATCACCCCTCCAAAGTCGAACAATACTGCATTTATGTTCATCAATCTCTCCTTCTGTCAGACCAGGAGCCCTAAGAAAAAGCCCCTGAAGGTAAAGAGCACAGGCAGTATCCCTGCAAGAAATATAATGGAATTCCACACGAACATATTGGATGCAAATCCTGCATCCAGATCGAACAGGACGCATGATACCACTGAATAAATGGCGGCAGGCATGAATGACTGGATGAATATCACGGTCTCGATGGCAGGGTTAAGATGGAGGGCCTTAAGAATGAGGAGAGTCACAGCCGGCACAAACAAGAATTTTATTGCTGCAAGGGCTGCATTCTCTTTTCCTGAGGCAAAAAAGGCAGGCAACTCGAAATTGAGCCCCAGGGTAAAGTAGTACAGCGCCATGGATATGATGATGAAGATATCCACAGGGAATAAAATATGGGGTCTTTCAAATCCAAGGGCAAGAAAGACAAGCGATAGGACAATGGCAAACAGCGGCATGTTCTGGAGGCTCAGGAAATAGTCAAGGACAGATGCAAGGTCAAGGCCTTTCCCCGTTGATTGCCTGCGGGCATAGGGGAAGATGACCAGAAAGATAAAGGGCATGAAATAGGAAAGAAAGAGAAACGCCAGCCCGAGCCCCTGTTCCCCTATAAGGAGGTAACACAGAAAGGCCCCCATGGTGAACCCGTGGTTGGCCAGGGTTGCACTGACCAGGAAGGTTGCACCCTTTTTCTCTGAAAGGCTGAGCATGCCCTTGAATACCTTGCCGAAAAACATGCCCGACATCACCAGGAAGAGGCCGGCCAGAGGCAGCCAGAAAAGTTCTTGGGTGAGGGCCAGTCCCCAGGTGCTCCACAGGGCGATAATAGGCTCGATAATGACCAGATTGACCCTGATGAGCTTCTTGGTAAAA
>CAYMDG010000091.1:0-3840 GCA_964388905.1 uncultured Bacteriovoracaceae bacterium | reverse complement strand
GAGAAACCACTGACGATGATGGCCTTCTGGCGACCCTGTACGGCAAGCATCTTCTTGTAGGTATCCAGACCATCTATCCCGGTGTCCATAATCATGTCGAGTATGACAAGGTCTACTGCATTGAGTTTGATGAACTCCACGGCATCCTCACCGCTCATAACCGTATCCACCTGGTACCCGAGCTTTTTTAACAAACTTTTCGTAATTTCCCTTTGCTCCTCAGCATCATCCACCACAAGGATGTGCTCCGTGCCTGAATAATCCCGGATCGACCCATTGTCAGCCTTCTCTTTGATAATGTGTCTGGTAACAGGGAAATAGAGGTCAAACCTAGTGCCCTCACCTTCCTTGCTCTCCACATCGATGTACCCGTTGTGATCCTTGACCGTGGACCACACGACGGTCATTCCCAAACCTGTACCACTCCTGCCCATGACCTTCTTTGAGAAGAACGGTTCAAAGATCATCCTCAAGTCATCTTCTGAAATTCCAATACCGTTATCTGCGACTGACAGCACCGCATATTCTCCCTGGGATACCGTGTCATAGCCCTTGAGAGGCTTATCAAGATGCTTGTTGCAGGTGCTCACAATAACAGTACCGCCCTTGTGCATGGCCTCGGCTGCATTTGAAACGAGGTTCATCAGGGTCTTGCCGAGGTGCACCTCTGAACCGAGTATATACTTGAGTTCCTCATCAAGGCGTATATCAAAACTGACGTGGGGATGATATTCCTGGAGTTTTGAGAATTCAGGGCTCTCGAAATACTCTCTCATTATTGCGTTGAGATCGACTACATTCGAGACATTGACCCCCCTTCGTGCAAGGGTGAGGAGGTCTTGAACCATGGCGGCAGCCTTGTCTCCGGACTTCTTGATGGTTTGTACTGCCTTCCTCATGGGGCTTCCCTCCGGGATTTCCATAAGGAGGAGTTCGGGATAACTCGTTATACCGCTTAAGATATTGTTCAGATCATGGGCCACACCACCAGCCAATGAACCGATAGCCTCCATCTTTTGTGCCCTGATGAGCTGCATTTCAAGCTGTCGCTTCTCTTGCTCGGACTTCTTACGCGCCGTGGTGTCATAGCCCACACAAAGGATTTCGGAAAGATTGCCATCTTTGTTGTAGATGGCCTTGCTGCTCCAGTTTATCCATACCCGCTCTGCGTTTTTCAGGACATTTTCAGTCTCTTTTGCGTTATAACCTTCCGGGTTTGAGAGGAATGCACTCATGGCAGAGGTCAAGTCCCTGCCCTTCAGATCTTTTTCCGGCACGATGAAGCCCAGGATGTTCCTGCCGAGCATCTCAGCTTCGTCATAGCCATAGAACTCCTTGGCATACCGGTTTACAAAGGTTACTTCACCCTTGGTATTGATCCTTAGGATGATGCTGTTGGCGCTCTCCACAAGCACACGGTACTTCTCCTCACTTGCCTGCATCATTTCAAAGGTGCGTGCATTATGGATGCTGATGGCGATCTGTGGGGCAATTCCCATGAGGAGATTGAGATCGCTCTGTTTGGGCGGGCCTATAGTCTTTGTATTATCGAGAGAGAGAACCCCCAGCGGCTCATCCTCATAGATAATCGGGACACAGATAAATGATCGGGCGCCTGATGTCCGGACAAGATTCTTGCTCCGCTGAGACAGGTTGTCTATGATTTCATTCACATCATTCACTAGAAAAGGCTTTTTCTGCCTGAAGGCCATCACGAATGGCCCCTTGGACCCGGGGTTGTCAAGATGGAGCTCTGTATTTCTCAGCGATTCCAGCTGCCCGGCAGTATACCCGTATCCGGCCTTGATCTGAAGCCTTTTTCTTTCATGGTTTGCAAGGAGGATCATCCCCCGGTCATAGTCGAGGTGTTTCTTGAGGGTGATCATTGCGATATTCAAGAGCTCATCTATGTCGAGCACGCTGGAGATGGCCTGGCCAAGCTCCTGTATCAGTTCCGCATCGCTGTATCTTCGGTTCGATTCAGCCATGAGTTGTTCTGCAACCGTACCCTGGTGCTCGATCTGACGCCTGAGGTCCTGCTTCTCCTTAAGCCCTATATATGCTGAAAATCCTAAAATCATCGAGAGCAATCCAAGTCCGATGTCTGCTGTGTGAGTAATGGATAGAAAGAAAGAACTGATAGCAGTGGCTAGTATACTTAAGAGAAGAATAATGTTTCTCAATCGTTTAAGCTTGAGCGAAAACGGCTCCTTCCAGGAAATAACATACCTGCAGTAGTTTGTGTCTTTGTGAATGCATTCGTGATGCTCAACTGTTGCATACTCCCCGGTAAAGGGCATGGCCAGGGCTTCCATTGATCCAAGACGGTTTTGGCATTGATAGGGTTTCTCCTTTACCCCTGGGTTAAGCTCAAAAATAGCTTCAACCTTGTTTGATGCAATTTTCTTAATGGTGATCTTGGTGCCTCTTGTAAGCTTTGATCCGATCTTTCCCATGACCTCATAGGCTGTTGATGGTTCGATAAAACTGAAGATATACTGGCGGATTATGCCATAGGAGGCAGATGTCGTGCCATACCTGCCTACATCACGTGCGATATTGGTGTGCCTAGTGAGTTTGTCTACAATCTCATGAAATTTATCGGCCTGTCCCTGTGTGCACCAATAACCGTCGTCATCCAATTGAGGTTTCGTGATACCAGCGTAATCAAGGAGGTGGTCAATATTCAGTTCAGGATAATTCTTTCGGACATACTCTAGGTATGTCTTTATAATTTTTATATGATAGAGATGTTCATCCTGTTGCCCGACATCATTCATGCATCGATCCATTATTCCGTTTTAAAGAAGCCCCGATCGAGAAGGCTTCCTTCCCCACGAAAACTCCAGGTTCGAAATTCGATGTTACGTCAATCAAACCTTACTTTGGTAATCGGCATTATGAAAAAGGAACATGACATTATTCTACATGCTTCAAAGGATCATGAATGCATGGTTTGTGGACTTATTGACGGTTATGTTACTCTCACTTTTTGAATATTTTTGAAAGAAGGATCTTCAAGAAAAGTCTTGCAGGGCGGATCTTTGCCTGTGTCTTCAAATGTTCTGAATAATCATCACTAGCACGGGCGCTGAGAACCCAGAGGTTGTATTTTTTACTGTATGGTATTGCCTGCTCATCGGCATATTGGTACGGGTAAACAAGTACAGGGACATTGGAGGTCCTGTAGAGCCCTGAAAACATCCCGATAGAGGCCTTCAGTATACTCCATGGAAGATCCGTCTTATCCGTTATTATGATCTTGATGCTGTTGAGTAATTCCGAAAGGTTCACTCCCATGTCCGACTCGTCTACGATCATATACGCCTTTGCCTTTCCATCATGTTTCAAGACATGCGCCCTATAGTTTCGCTTGAGCCCATATTTGCCGTAGAGGTCACTGATCGATCCTGCGGAATCAATTCGGCCATCGAGACAGAAAGCATCGACCATAAGGCCGCCGGAAAGCTCTTTATAACTTGATCGCAGCTCGGCGATGTCTTTGGCGGAAGTCTCACTCAGAGTCCAATTCTCTGGGAGTGCTGTCTTGGTTGGCGTCATGGGGTGTGTGATATAAGCAAAACAATCCATTGAGCAACCCTGTGGGTTTTTGTATTCTCTGCAGAATCCTCCGAAAAAATGATCCGGGAATTTATTGTCAGGCCGGAAGTAGAAGATCATGTAGTCCATGCCGATTGAAGGCATTCGGTAAAAACCGTCAAAGTAGTTGAGGATATGATTCAGTACAAACAGGCCGGTCCTTTTTGTTCCCATTGGTTTAGCCGCGAGGTGGTGAATCATCCAGGTCCGCTCGTAGGACTTGATTATGGACACATGGCC
>CAYMDG010000090.1:10507-11565 GCA_964388905.1 uncultured Bacteriovoracaceae bacterium | reverse complement strand
TTTTCCAGATCAAACATATTAATTTACAGACGCATGAGGAAAAGGATTTGTTTACATGGGGGTAATACTAGATGAAGAGATCTGTTCTCCTACAGAAGTCCAGGCACAAGGCATGGCCTTACAACCATTTCATGCATCACCGGTCTCTACATTTCTCTGATCTTCTTCGAGAGTGGAGGCTGGAAGGCCTCTGGGTTAATCATCACTATCCTTGATGACACTGCCTGGATCTGTTCTGAGCCTTTCCAGTTTGCTCTTGAATTCCTCGGTGGGTTCGACCCCTGCATTCTTAAGCATTTGCTCGGCATTCAGGCCTATGTTCCTTGAGTCCTTGTAAAAACCATCGGACTTGCGTGCATTGGAGTTAAAGGAAGATACGCGATCAGATCCTGATGAATGAAAGCTCACCTTGGAAATAACCCTCTTGAGGTCTTGTGATCCGCAACTCTCACATGTGGGATCAACAGGGGACGTATAACCCTGGACAAAAAAACTTGTCAGATGACTGCAACCCCGGCACTTGTATTCATATATCGGCATTGTATGAATTACTAAGGATATATATCAGGCGGGGCGCCTAGAGATCCGTCCAACTTCTCCCTTAGGAACCCCGCCTTCTGTTCTTATCCCTTGTCTCCCTTTACCTCTTCAAATTCTGCATCCACTACGTCTTCGGCCTGCTTTGAGGAGCCGCCTGGATCCGGCTGGGGACCTGCCGCACCGGCAGTGCCCTGTGCCGCTGACGAGTAGATCACTTCAGCCAGCTTATGCGATGCAGTAGTGAGTGCCTCCATCTTCTTCCTGATCAGCTCGGCGTCATCGCTCTTGAGGCTCTCTTTGAGGTCTGCCAGTGCATTCTCAATACTTGCCCTGGTCATGGAGTCAACCTTATCGCCGTGCTCCTTCAGCGTCTTCTCGGTTGTGTATGCGAGACTGTCTGCCGTGTTCTTCGCCTCCACAAGATCCTTGCGCTTGCGGTCGTCCGACTCATGCTCTTCAGCCTCTCGGATCATCTTATTGATGTCATCCTCGTTCAGACCCGAAGAGCTGGTGATCCT
>CAYMDG010000090.1:8957-10407 GCA_964388905.1 uncultured Bacteriovoracaceae bacterium | reverse complement strand
GGCTCCTTGTCAAAGATCTCCTTGACCTTCTGCACTACCCTGGGCATACGTGTCTGCCCGCCCACAAGGATGACCTCGTCGATCTCCTTGGACGTAAGGCCGGCATCGGCCATAGCCTTTCTGCACGGTCCCTCGAGATTTGCAATGATGTCCTCCACCAGGTTCTCGAGCTTGGCCCTGGTAAGCTTCATGTTGAGGTGTTTCGGCCCGGTCTGGTCGGCAGTGATAAAGGGGAGGTTTACCTCTGTTTCCATCATGGAGGACAATTCGTGTTTTGCCCTTTCCGCACCCTCCTTAAGCCTCTGGAGGGCCATGCGGTCCTTGCCCAGATCAACTCCGGTCTCCTTCTTGAACTCGGAGACCAGGAAATCGATTATGCGGTAGTCGATATCTTCACCACCCAGATGGGTGTCGCCGTTAGTCGACTTCACCTCAAACACGCCATCGCCGATCTCAAGGATAGAGATATCGAAGGTACCTCCTCCGAGGTCGAACACCGCCACCTTCTCTTCCTTCTTCCGGTCAAGACCGTACGCCAGTGCCGCGGCAGTGGGCTCGTTGATGATCCTCTTTACATCAAAGCCAGCAATCTTACCTGCATCCTTCGTGGCCTGCCTCTGCGAGTCGTTGAAGTATGCCGGCACGGTGATCACGGCCTCATCGACTTTTTCACCCAGATATGCCTCGGCGTCCATCTTGAGTTTCTGCAGGACCATGGCCGAGATCTCGGGTGGGGCATACTTTCTGTCTTCGATCTGAATCGCGGCATCACCATTATCCGCCTTGACGATCTTGAAGGGCATTACCTTGATATCCTTCTGGACTTCTTTGTCTTCAAATTTCCTTCCGATAAGGCGCTTGATTGCATGCATCGTCTTTTCGGAATTGGTAATGGCCTGCCGCCTGGCAACCTGCCCTACAAGCCTCTCTCCACTTGTTGTGAACGCAACCACCGATGGGGTCGTCCTCGCGCCTTCGGCATTGGGGATGACCTTCGGTTCACCGGCTTCCATAATAGCCATACAGGAATTGGTGGTACCCAGATCAATTCCTAATATCTTTCCCATGTTAATAATCCTCCCTTATGTTTTCTCCTCTTGAGTTAAGAAACTACTGTTACCTTTGCTGGCCTTAATACCCTGTCATTCAATAAAAATCCTTTCTCGATCTCGTCGGCCACCATGCCGGATGCGATATCATCCCTCATAACCTGCATGAGGGCCTCGTGATAATTCGGATCAAAGGCTGTATTGGTTGTTTTTATAGGTTCAACTCCATTTTTTTTCAAGGTCTCCAGCAGGAGTTTCTCAGTCATCCTCAAGCCGGTTATGAAATGCAGGTCATCAGGAAATAACTCTATTGCAGAAGCGATAGACTTCTCAATGGCGTCGAAAACCAGAAGGAAATCCTTCAGGACAGCCTCTTTGCCGTATTTCAGCACATCGGCATA
>CAYMDG010000090.1:4619-8857 GCA_964388905.1 uncultured Bacteriovoracaceae bacterium | reverse complement strand
CTTGCCATATATCCCACGAGCGGTATCACCCTTGTATAATCCATGCGCATCGGGCCGATTACGCCCAGAGAACCCACAGGGATATTCTTTTTATGGTAGCCAGTAGCCACCATGCTGAAATTATCTATTCCGATATTCTTCATCTCTTCACCGAGCAGGACCGATACACCAGGCACCTCGAGCACCCTGTTGAGAATCCGGACGATCCGACCCTTGTCCTCGAAGGCATTCACGACATCACGGAGCTTCCCTAAGTCTGAAAGATCGGGCTTGTTGAATACGGTATCCTTTCCCTGGATAACAATTTCAGAAACATCTTCAACGGCCCTGAGCGCGGTCATACCAAGGTCAAGGGCCTGCTTTATCAGCGTATCCACCTTCGCCTTCTCGCTGGACATCTCTCTCAACAGCCTGTCGCGCATTTCATGTATGGTGAGGTCTGCGTAGGCCTCGTTCAGATAGTTCGCAAACTGATCGAGCTTCCCCTGCCGTATATTCTCTCCATGGACAATGTGGTTGTAAACCATTCCCGCCCGGCTCACCAGTACGACCATGATCCTGTCCTCATCCAGCCTGACAAACTCGATACGCTTGAAGAAAAACGTGTCAAACCTGGGAAGGATGATGATGGAGGCATTCTGGGAAATTTTAGAGAGCAGCACAGATGCATTTATGAGGGTATCCATGATATCTCCGGTGCCATGAGACATATGCCGGGAGATCATGGTCTTTTCTCCCCTCGGAAGCGACTTGAGTTCCATTATATCATTCAGATAGTACCGGAATCCCTCGGGGGTCGGAATCCTGCCGGCAGATACATGGGGCTGATACAACAGGCCCATCTCCTCAAGGTCGGCCATGATGTTTCGGATGGTAGCCGAAGACAGGGTGTTAAGGTACTTCCTTGCAATAATCCTCGACCCTACCGGTTCACCGGTATCCACATACTCACGGATGATTGCATTTAATATACTTTTATCTCGATGAGTTAGCTCGGGCATATTATCATTCCTTAGCACTCGTCTCCCTTATCTGCTAACAGGCATCTTATAGAATCTCTCTTTCCCAATGTCAATATTCAACCTACCCTTTGCCGCTACGCTTATTTCTCTTGTAAAGACCTTTGCACAATTTATAACCTTTAGATCCCTGCATTACGGTCCGAAATAATTGTTAAGGGTGTAAAAACCTGGCTTGTTCAAAACATGAATTTCGGAGAAGCCGAGATTCATGTTTTGAACAGGCCAATTTATTAGTCTGCATCTCAACGTCTTTAGGGTTGCGCACTGGCCTGAATCACATCCGGGCTGCTCAGAGGCCTTGTGCTTCGTTGTGCAATTTCTCGAGCATGACGGTTATACAGGAGCCTGGCGCGCACACAACCACTGGAGGCTGTTAATAACGCGCAGAATATTGATTTTGCTCTCTAGACAAACAGCACAATTGATATTAAGAGGCACTTAAATCAACCGGTTCAATTCCAGGACCAAACAGAGTAAAGAGGCTCCCATGAAGGACAAGGTGGAAAGGCTACTGAAAGATACGGCAAAGAACCTTATCTCTTCAGGCGCTCTCCCTGAACTGGATCTTGATATCATCTCCATAAGCATTCCAACCAACAAGGAATTCGGCGATTTTTCATCAAACCTTGCTATGATGGCCGCCAAGAAGGCCAAAAAACCTCCCAGGGAAGTGGCCGGAATCATCAAACAGGCAATCGAGTCCAAAAGCGAGTTGATCGAAAAGGTTGAAGTGGCAGGGCCCGGCTTTATAAATCTCTTCATAAAACCTGTCAGATGGGCGGGTCTGCTCCAGGATATCACCACACTGAGCCAGGACTACGGGAAGAGCAGTTACGGTGCCAAAAAGAAGGTGCAGGTGGAGTTTGTCAGCGCCAATCCCACAGGACCGCTGCACATAGGCCACGGAAGAGGGGCTGCGGTGGGCGATACCCTGGTGCGAATCCTTGATGCGGCAGGGTTCGATGTGGCAGCCGAATATTACATCAATGACATCGGCAACCAGATGAACAATCTGGGGCTGTCCGTGCTGGCTCGGTACAAAGAAATGCACGGCAAGGACTCCCTGTTTCCGGAAAGCGGCTATAAGGGCGATTACATCAAGGACATTGCCGAAGAGATAATCAAGATCCAGGGAGATTCCCTTCTTGACAAAGACCATGACGAGGCGGTCAAGGTCTGCAGGGAGTATGCGGCTCAGGTTATCCTTAAGGGCATAAAGGAGGACTTGGGCCTTTTCAATGTCCATTTCCATAGGTGGTTCAGTGAGTCGAGCCTGTATCACGATCACAAGGTCGAGGATGCCCTTGAATATCTCAAGGAAAAAAACTTAAGCTATGAAGCGGACGGCGCCCTGTGGTTCAAGACATCACACTTCGGCGACGAGAAGGACCGCGTGCTGAAAAAACAGGACGGCTCTCTCACCTACTTTGCCCCTGATATTGCCTATCACAAAGACAAGCTTGACAGGGGTTTTGCGCAGGTCATCGACATCTGGGGCGCAGACCATCACGGCTATGTGCCCAGGATGAAGGCGGCCATCACCGCCTTGGGTGCCGAGGAAGACTGCTTCCATGCACTGCTCATCCAGCTCGTGTCGCTGGTCAGGGACCACAAGCCGGTGTCCATGTCCACACGCTCCGGCGAATTCGTGACCCTAAGAGAGATCATCAATGAGGTAGGCAAGGATGTTGCCCGATACTTCTTTATGATGCGCAAGTGCGATGCACAGCTCGTGTTCGACCTTGATCTTGCAAAAAAGAAAAGTGATGAAAACCCTGTTTACTATATCCAGTACGCCCATGCCCGGATCTGTTCCATCATTAGGAATGCGGCCGAACAAGGCTTTGCACCAACCCCTGAAGAGGCAAATCTGGAACTGCTTGTGTGTGGAGATGACCTGGACCTCATCAAGGTACTGGCCGGCTACCCCGATATCGTCGTATCGGCTGCATCGGACCTTGAACCCCACAGAATAGCCTTTTATCTCTTGGACCTTGCAACGGCTTTTCACAGGTTTTATAATAGAAACCGGGTGATAACAGAGGATGTGCCGTTGACTTCAGCCAGGCTGGTACTCATTGATGCAGTAAGGCAGGTAATTGCCAATGCCTTAGCGCTCATGGGCATTGATGCCCCGGAAAGCATGTAATAAGATGATAAGGAAAAAAACCAAGAAAAAAGGCCGCCGTGTCAAGCAACTGTCCCTTGTAAAAAATGTGGCGCTGCTCTTCCTCTCTTTAGGCCTGCTTACGGGTGTCAGTTTTGTCTTCTCTTACTTTTCCCACCGCTCAGAGCTCTCCCTTGACCCTATTCAGAGCACATGGAACAGCGCCTTTTCAGAAAAAGAGAAACCCCAGTCAGTCCCTGAACAACAAAAAACCAAGACAAGCTCGGTAGCCCCCATTGACTTGACCTTCTACGAAACCCTCAACCAGAAGGAACCCTCAAGTAGCGAGGACAGCTATACCATCCAGGTCGGCGCGTTCAAGAGCAGGGCGAAGGCAGACAACTTTGTTAAGGAGCTCAAGAATAAAAGCAAGCTCTCCTTCAGGGTAGACAAGGAGGGCAAATCATACTGTGTGAGGTGGAACACATTCACGACCCAGGAGTCGGCTGCAAGGGACTGCGTAAAACTTGCTGCGAAGATCCAGCATGGATGCAAGGTTGTTAAGATGTAGACCGCGAAAGATTGGCCTGCGGCGTAACGTAGCAATCTTATTTTAGGAGAGAAGCCATAATCCTTCATATCGTCGGGGCACGCCCCCAATTCATTAAACTCGCACCTGTTGTACGGGCATTTCAGGAATCGGGCATACCGTATAAGGTTCTGCATACAGGTCAGCATTACGATTACACCATGTCGGATCTCCATTTCACCTCCTTAGGCATAGAGGCTCCTCACTATTCCCTCGAGATCGGATCAGACTCTCACGGCCGGCAGACCGCAAAGATGCTTCAAGGAATCGAAGACGTCCTGGTCAAGGAAACTCCAAAGATGGTCCTTGTATACGGCGATACAAACTCCACTTTAGCAGGTGCGCTCAGTGCCGCCAAACTCGGGATCAAGGTAGGTCATGTGGAGGCAGGCGTCCGCAGTTATGACAAGAAGATGCCCGAGGAGATCAACCGCGTGGTGACGGACCATGTAAGCGATCACCATTTCTGCCCCACCATCAACGCAGTGAATATCTTGAAGACCGAAGGTATTGCAGGCAT
>CAYMDG010000090.1:0-4519 GCA_964388905.1 uncultured Bacteriovoracaceae bacterium | reverse complement strand
CTGCATGATCACCGATTCCGGAGGGGTGCAGAAGGAGGCCTTCCTGCTGGGCTGTCCATGTGTAACCGTCCGTGACACCACTGAATGGCCGGAGACCGTACAGGCAGGGGCCAACCTCCTTGTTGAAGCCGATCCGGAAACGATTATGAATGCTGTAATTAATATGATGGACAAATGTATTGAAATGGCGGATAATCCCTTTGGTGATGGACATGCAAGCCGCAAAATCGCCGGATTCATTAGGGATCACTATTTTATTTAAAGGCCGGATCTAACACATCCTGATACATACCCCCACGAACAGATCCTCCTCATAGAATGTTTTGCTGTGAAAGGAGGGTTCCATGAACAAACCCAGACAAGACATGAAAGATCCGCGCGCATTGTTGGCTGATGCACAGCATGCTGCATCACGCAAAGATGTGGATACGGCACTTTGTCTCTTTGATGAGTGCATCAAGGAATATCTTAAAAGGAAACTGCTGTTCAAGGCCATGGCAGTTTCCAAAAAGGCAAAAACGGTTCTCGGTCACATACCGAAGGTCAGTGCACTCATAATCCGGTCATATACTATGGCAGGCCTCCTTGGGGATGCACAGCAGGAGTATGAGTCTGCTGCATCTCTTTTGAAAAAAGACTCCTTGAGCTTCTTTATGGCCCTAGAGAAAGATGTTTTCATTGACCTGCTCTCTATAATGGACATCAATACCTATCCCAGGGGAACAATTGTCTTGAAACGCAAGGATGATGGCGGGGACATTTATGTAATACTCTCAGGTTCATGTGAGGCTTACCGTGATTCGAGACGGCTTGGCATCATGCTGCCGGGTGATGTATTCGGCGAGATCGGCTTTTTCGCCCGGACAGCCCGGAGCGCAACCGTAAGGACAATCGAAAAGAGCATGCTCGTCAGGATTTCTTCAGGACCCTTGCGTGAACTTAAAGAGCGTCATGTGAGCCTGCGACAGATCCTTGAGAGTATCTACAGCGAACGCATCATGAAAAAGGTTGTGGAAGACCTTGAAGCTGAAGGCCCGCTGAAGTCGTTGCCCGAAATCATTACAACCCTGAATTATGCCAAGGGCCAGGAAATTCCTGTAACCCCCAATGGTAGCGTGGCCATTTTAAAACACGGGATCGTGGAGATTGATTATGATGACATGCGCCTTACAACGAAACAGTATCTGAAGCCCGGGGCCATCATCGCAAACAAGCGCCTCCGTGCACGCGCCAGTACCAATGTGGTGATCATGCTTACCAGCATTGGCCACCATGCACAAAAAAACATCAAGGAGGGCCGACAAGACACATAGAGTACCTGTTCATGTGAAGATTATCATCGTCTTTGGTCCTTGTCTCAATTCATAGTCACTGAAAACATGACAGGCTTCAGGTTTATTATTACACCTTATGTAATAAATCCCATGTACCGAAAAGAATTTCACAAAAGTATGTTCATGGCATGTCTTGTTCTGATAAGAATCTGGGTATAATAGGATAACAGTGAAGAAGACTTCAGGCTTTTTGACCCTTATCACGCTTATATACATCCTCATATCCTTAACGGATTCCAATGTCCTTGCTGACTCGAAGAAGCATCCGGTATCTCCAGGTCTCCAGATCACTTATTCCTGGAATGAAGGGAGGGCAAAAAAGCATGCATGGATGGCCATGGACGAGGCTGAAATCATCCTGAAAAAAGAACCCGGCTCTCATGATAATGCACGCAACACCATCAGGTCCTATAACCCTGAAGCAGTAATTACGGCTGAACATGCCCAAAGCATGAGCATACGCCTGCCACGCTTAAGTAATCCTCAAGAGCATTCAGCCAGACTGAAAAAATACAAAGGCTCATGGGGGATCAGGACAGCCCGTCCGGTTTTTTTTGCAAGCCCTGCCGGAAATCCGGAATCCAAGATGGTGCTCACCGAGCAGATCATTGTCCAATTCCAGGCAAATATCTCTCTAAATGCCATTGTAAAAATCGAATCCGGTTATGGCCTCAAACGGATCCGATCATTCCCCTTTGCCCGCAATACCTTCCTCTATGAATTGGATGACCCTTTCCTTGGCCTGAAGATCTCCAATGAGCTCCAGAAATCCGGGTCAGTGAATTATGCATACCCCAATTGGATGAGGGTCCGCATGAAACGATCCATCCCGGACGACCCACTTTTCTCAGACGAGTGGCATCTCCTCAATACGGGACAGGGCGGGGGACTTTCGGGCGAAGATGTGAATATTGTTTCTGTTTGGGATACATACCGAGGCTCTCCTAACGAGATCATAGCCCTTGTGGATGACGGCCTCGAAATAGACCACCCTGATCTAGTTGACAATGTACGTGCCAATCTTTGCTGGGACTACATAGACAACCATAACGATACAACAGACGGCAAACACGGCACCTCCTGTGCCGGCGTTGCATCAGGTAAAGGATTCAACGGACTCGGTATCTGCGGTGCTGCCCCGAATACAGGACTCGTAGGTCATCGGATTCTCCAGGAGAATGGTCCCAGTTATCTTGCTGACTCGGTATTGGTGTCTGCCCTTTCCGATAATAAATCTGTTATTGATATCTACAGCAACAGTTGGGGCCCGGGAGAGGGCGGATATTATCTCGATGGCCCATCACCGCTCGTTCGTGATGCATTGGCAAATACTACCAGCACCGGTAGAGGAGGTCGCGGCAATATTTACCTCTGGGCCGGGGGTAATGGCGGAGATATCGACAATTCGAACTATGATGGTTTCTCCAACTTACGCTATGCCATTGGGGTAGCTGCAAGCACGAACAATGGAACGCGCGCTTCCTATTCAGAAGAAGGAGCAAACATCCTTGTTAACGCACCATCCCACGGCGGCACCCAGTCCATCACAACTACAGATCGCACAGGATCAGCCGGTTATTCATCGGGAGATTATACCTCGACATTTGGGGGCACCTCTTCTGCAACACCCCTTGTGGCAGGCATTGTTGCCCTCATGCTCCAGGCAAACCCGGAACTCACATGGAGGGACGTAAAAAACATCCTTGCTGAGACGGCAGAGAAGAATGACCCCGCTGACTCTGATTGGACCACCAATGGCGCAGGGTATCATATTAATCATAAATATGGCTTCGGCCGGGTGGATGCACTGGCGGCAGTGACGGCAGCTAAAACCTGGATAAATGCAGACACTGAAATACAAGCCAGTCTTACATCATCACCTAACAGGCCTATTCCTGACAATGATCCTATAGGGGTTTCCGACACCATCACCATCAATGACAGCATATCCATCGAATTTGTGGAAGTAGAATTCTCTGCTGTAGACCCTCCCAACATGCCTGAAGAAGTCGTCCTCTGGCCTGACCTGGAAGTCGTCCTCATCTCTCCTGACGGCACCGAGAGCGTATTGGCAGAGAAACATGTACCCACCAACACACCATCAGGGAGTTACGATCATTGGGTATTCGGCAGTGTCCGCCACTACGGGGAGAATGCCAGAGGCACATGGACGCTCCGGGTACGAGACCTTGCTGCCAATGATGCCGGAACCTTCCAATCATGGACACTAAGAGTTTATGGTACAACCAAACTGCTTCCTCCCACACCCACCATCTCAGGGATCACGATCTCATCCCTGACCGATACGACCGCAACCATCTCCTGGGCCACGGATCAGGCCTCAGACAGCATCATCCGCCTTGGCACTGCAACCTCCTCATGGCAGAACTACCCGACCCAGGCATACTCTTCAATAATGGAGACAGATCATAGCATCACCATTACAGGACTGATAGACAACACGACCTATTTCTTCTCTCTGGGATCTACAAACGATTCAGGCAATGGCCCCTCCAACAGTCCCAACGAGACAAATCCTTCAGAAGAACTTACCTTCACTACTTTATCGGATGCCCCGATCATCGCCAGTGTATCCGTAGCCGCAACACCAAGTACGGCAACGATCAACTGGACAACGGATGAACCGGCCGACAGCGTGGTCCGATATGGGCCTGACAGCTCAGCATGGGAGACCTATCCTTCATCCAGATCAAATCCCACCCTTTCAACGATCCACAGCGTGACCGTCACCGGGCTTTCCGAAGGGACAAGGTACTACTTCTCTGTGGGTTCCACGGACGCCTCAGGTAACGGGCCGGGGCTGAATGAGAACCCAACAAACCCTTCCCTTGAAGATCAGTTCACCACAACGATCACCCCACCCTATGTAACAGGAACCCCTCGCATCAATTTCTCGGCAAACACCATAGACATCTCCTTCAGCAAGGCCGGTATGCAGGGAGTCACCGTGCAGGCGAACTACCGGTTCAGCCCCAGCCTTGCGTTCAGGAGTCCGGGAGGTTCCAATATCATTCAAATCAGCAGCAATACCTTCCGCCTTAATCTCTCCGCAATATCACGCAATACCATCTACATTTTGACTCTGGCGAACATCACCGACCCGTATGGATATGCCCTCTCAAAGAGCACGGTGACCCTTAATGATGACAATCACAACAATATGG
>CAYMDG010000089.1:6435-11568 GCA_964388905.1 uncultured Bacteriovoracaceae bacterium | reverse complement strand
GTTTCCTGATACATGAACGGCTTGTGGAATAAGATCTTGGAACTTTCTTTCATGGGTGCTCCCTACTCGTTTCACTTATCTAAATTTCCCGGGATGTGAATCTTAAGGTCCTGTGATGATTTTTCTATCGGACTTTATCCCTCCAAACTTAACTGCATAGTGGATTGCCTACCAGGCCTTATCACTGCTTGGTAATACGTGGTTTCATGAAATGAAATCGATCGGTTAAATGGGTATTGCCTTGCCGAAGCTTATATCAGTGCTGAGGAATATTTTCTGAGCTCACCGCGCAGCCCTCGCGCATCACCAACCAGCATGTCGAGTCTTTGCCAGAATCCGTCACCATGACCCCGGACCTTGGTATGGAGCAGTTCGTGAATAATCACATAGTCCATAAGCTTACTTGGCAGTCTCGCCAGACTGATATTGAGGCTTATGGTATCCCGTATGCTGCAGCTCCCCCAACGGGTCTTCTGGTTACGTACCGTGACACCTGCATAAGGCAGATTATACTTTTTTGAAAGCTCGTCCAGCCGGGTAATGATCTTGTTCCGCGCTGCTGCAGAATCCATGATAGGAGGCAGATTGCAGGCAGCCTCCGAGAGGTCCCTGGCTTTCAATTCCATGCGGTTGCAGTGGTTCTTGATCCAATCCTTCTTGGAAAGTGCGAATTTTCTGCCGCGTACAAGCGCAACACCCAATGGCACGGCTACCCTCACACTGCCTGGTCTGACCGAGATGCTCACCCTTCGCGCCCTGGTGCTGTGTTCTACGAGCACATCTCCTACCCCATCGAGAGAAAAGACGAATGACTTATCCATGGAACTCTCATATCAGCACGGGAGATACCTTTCCAGACCATTGTGCGCCTAAGGCTTTCTTCCATTGATAACAGCGGGTGTAACCCGATGTGAGGTCTCACAATGTGCCTGCATAAGCATCTCCGTTTCATGCTATAAGGTAATGCATGTCCGGGAAAACCATACATATGGGCAATCTATTCTTCTCTGTGATGACCCGTCATCGGCTCTTGTTCATTGCCCTGGGTATCTGCATGGCTCAGTTTTTCATATCCACGACACCTGTCCGGGCAGGACAGCTTGAGACTCTCAATACGAACGATGCCTCAATTTTTTATGAACAACCTCTGGCAGGTCCTGCACAAGAACTTGCAGGTTCATTCCCATCAGTAAAAAAAGAGCTTGAGCTTTCTTTGGGTTTCTCTGTGGATTTCCGGCCTGCTGTCATCCTGGTCTCAAACGAGGCTGCATTCGAGCAGATCGTCGGTAACCGGTTGATTGTGGCCTATGCAGTGCCGGATAAGATGCTCATGGTCATCGATTATGCACGCTCCAGCAAAGACCCCTTCAGCATGCGGACCATCCTCAAGCATGAGCTCTGCCACCTTCTGCTCCACCGTCATATAAAAAAACTGCCCCGCTGGCTGGATGAGGGGGTGTCTCAGTGGGTAAGCGGGGGCTTTGCCGAACTGTTCTCGGAGAAGAGGGAATCTTACCTGAGGTGGGCCACCATCAGTGGAGGCCTTATGACCCTGAGCGCCTTGGATAATGGTTTTCCCCAGGATGAACCGAGCCTTGTCCTGGCTTATGAACAGAGCAGGAGCATTGTTGATTACATCGTTTTCCGGTACGGCAAAAACGGCATTACCAATATCCTCACAGCCCTGAAGAACGGGAAGCCGATACCCGAGGCAATCATGATATCACTCGGCACACCGTTATCCGAGCTTGAAAGGGATTGGCGGCAAAGCATCAGAACATGGGTCACCTTGCTGGTGTTCATCATGGGCAATATCTATTCCATCATCTTCTTCCTTGCCGCCCTTGCCACTATGGCTGGCTATGTGCGCTATCGAATCAGGAGAAAACGATTTATTGAGGAGGAAGAGGAGGTCTATCCGGAAAACCCTTAAATCAAGATTCTGCGTTTAAAAAAGTGTAAAGACTTGATCCGATAAAGACATTCATCTTGCAGCCTTCGCGGAATGCTAATTTCAACTGTCCTTCAAGGCTGCAAGATGAATGTCTTTATCGGACCTATTTTAAAAACAATTCTTTTGAACGCTATGAGTTTTTTGCTTAAGGCCACATGTCGTAAATTGTTATCAGGCCTGGTTCACGCGAATCGCCCGCTTCCTCGTGGGGAAAGAGATGGTCTGGCCATCGACGGCAACAATAACATCCCTGTGATGAACAGATGCCTCACTGACAAATTCTTGGGTAGAACTGTATCGCTGGGAATAATGCGAGAGCACGAGTTTCTTTACCCCTGCATCACGGGCTATCAGCGCCGCCTGGGCTGCAGTAAGATGCCCATACTCATGGGCAGCCTGTTCCATATCCGTCAGAAAAGTGGCCTCCATGACACAAAGGTCGGCCCCTTGTGCGAGCTCGTATGCCCCCTCGCACACCCTGGTATCCATGACAAAGGCAAAACACTGACCCGGACGGGCAACACCCATATCCGCAATACAGACCGTCTTCCCGTTGATGTCAAGCGTGCCTGAGGCCTTCAGCCTCCCTGCATCCTTGTCCCTGATGCCTTCGAGTATCAGCCTTTGAGGGTCAAGCGTGAAGGTGTCCTTTTCCTGTATGCGGTAACCGAAGCAATCAACAACATGATCGAGACTTTTCGCCTCGACAGTAACCCTTTCATCCTCAAAGATCACCCCATTGGCAGAAACCGGGTGACCCTGAAGGCGGGCGGAATTATGGAAAAGGCATGAGTCCCTCAGGTGTTCATAATAGACCTGCCCTGAAGCGGGATAATAGATATGGACTTCATGCAGGACACGGTCAAGGGATATGCGCTGGATTATTCCAGCCAGGCCCAGACAGTGATCGCCATGGAAATGGGTGATGAATATCTTCGTGATCTCTGTTACCGAAACACCGGCCAGTATCATCTGCCTCTGGGTACCCTCGCCGGGGTCGAAGAGATAACCCGCATCATCGAAGCGGACCACATAGCCGTTCTGGTTCCTGGTGCGGCCTGGCACCTGGCTTGCAGTCCCTAAGACGATGAGCTTCCTCTCAGACATACGGATCTGTTTCTCCCTTTAAGACCTTTCCCGGGTATCCATTTTTCTATTCATAAACGGCTTTACCCATGCATTCATAGGCTAAATCGCCAGGCATTTCCATATGCAATCTGTTCTGAGCGTTTCCAGGTCTTCCCTTTCGCGAAGTAATAGTGTATCCATTTTTGTAGTTTTATCACGCAAAAAGATAAACACGCTTTGGATCATAGTTGTTTGGCATGGCGCACAACCGCCTTGTGAACCGGATAAGTAAGGTATGGACCACCCCCAATTCTAAAAAAAAGGAAAGGATGTAATCATGTTTGAAAAATATCAGCTTGAAAAACCGGACAATCTTGTTGAGCTCTTTGAGAACAGTGTGAAAAAGTATGCTGACAGAGAGTATCTCGGGACGAAAAACACGCTAGGCGAATATGAGTGGGTCACCTACCGGGAGATCGGCCGCCGTGTCGATAACCTGCGCGGCGGACTGGCCGGTCTCGGCGTCAAGCGCGGAGATGCAGTGGGTATCATCTGCAACAACAGCATTGACTGGGCTGTGGGCCACTTTGCCGTAGTCGGGCTCGGGGCATTCTATGTCCCTATGTATGAAGCCGAGCTGACCCATGTCTGGGAATACATCATCAAGGACAGCGCTGCCAAGGTCGTCCTGGTTTCAAAGCCGGAGATCTACGAAAAGGTCAAGGACTTCCCGTCACGGATTCCCACCTTGGAGAAGCTTTTTGTCATACAGGGTGAAGGAAAATCCACCATGGCTGAACTGGAGCGCATAGGGGAAAAGAATCCGGTCAAGGCCATCTATCCGAAGCCGGAAGAAGTGGCCGTCCTCATCTATACGTCCGGAACCACGGGAGACCCCAAGGGGGTTCTCCTGATGCACGGCAACTGGACAAGCAACCACCATGCGCGAATGGTGGCTTACCCTGAGCTGAATTCCGATGATCGGTCCCTGTCCCTTCTTCCCTGGGCCCATGCCTTCGGCCTCGGCGAATTGCATACCTTTACGGCCATCGGCGGCTCTATGGGTTTCATGGGGAGTGTGGCTACCGTCGTGTCGGATATGGCCACGGTGCGGCCGACCTTCCTGATCGCCGTACCCCGTATCTTCAACAAGGTCTATGACACAATCGTTACGAAGGTGAACGAGGCCGGCGGTTTTAAAAAGAAGCTCTTCGATGCAGGTGTGGAAGCCGGCAAGGAGAAACGCCGCCTCGCCGAGCAGGGAAAATCGAGTTTCCTGGTGGACCTCAAATTCAGGATCATCGACAAGATCGTCTTCCAGAAGATCCGCGACCTCTTCGGCGGCAGGATGAAAGGCTCCATGACGGGCAGCGCTCTCATGAATCCTGAGATCTCAAGGTTCTTCCACGATATCGGGATGCCGCTGTTCGATGCCTATGGATTAACGGAAACAGTGCCGGGCATCACCATGAACAGCTTCAGGAAATTCCGAATCGGAAGCGTCGGGCCCGCCATGGACAAGATCAAGGTTGTCATCGACCAGTCTGTTGTGGAGCCGGGAGCAAAGGACGGTGAAATCATCTGCTACGGGCCCAACGTCATGAAGGGTTACCACAACAAACCCGACGCGACGAAGGAGGTCATGACGTCCGACGGCGGCTTCCGGACAGGTGATCGTGGACGCCTCGACGAGGACGGCTTCCTGTGGATCACGGGCCGCATCAAGGAACAGTTCAAACTGGAGAACGGCAAGTATGTCTTCCCGGCAGCCCTGGAGGAGGACATCTGCCTTAACCATTATGTCCAGAGCGCTCTGATCTACGGCGCCGGCAGGGAATACAATGTCTGCATGATCGTGCCGGACTTCGTTGCCCTTGAGGTCTACGCGCAAAAGAACAACCTGCCGACGGATATGAAGGCGCTTGTAGCAAGGGAAGATGTACAGAAGATGATTACGGGTGAAATCAACGATACCCTGAAGAAAAAATACGGCGGCTACGAGATCCCGAGGAAATACCTTTTCCTGTCGGATCCGTTCACCCTGGAAAACGGGATGCTGACCCAGACCATGAAGCTCAAACGCCGGGTTATCATGGAGCAATATAACGACC
>CAYMDG010000089.1:3303-6335 GCA_964388905.1 uncultured Bacteriovoracaceae bacterium | reverse complement strand
CCTACATCATGGTTGCCAGCCACAGCAGGCCCATAGCCGGGACAATGACCCACAGACCCATTATGTAGATAGTGTACATCCTGTTGTCAAAGATAGTCTGCTCGGTGTAGAAGTCTATGCCCTTGGCCAGGAAGAACAGCGGCGGCAGCAAGCCATATGCCAGGGCTGGGGCGACCTTCAGGGGGAAGCTCAGGAAAAGCAGCAGGGACAGACCCATGATGGTATATTCCAGCAGCATGGTGGCCTTGTCCTCATTGATGTACCTGGCAAGGCTCATACGGCCCATAATGGCGTCCTTCTCCATGTTCTTGAGACCCAGCAGAACCTCGGCCGTGAGGTAGTGGGTTGCTACATAGGCCGTAAGCAGGGCAATATTGGGTTGTACGGCCGTGCGGGTCAGCGTCAACGGCACCACGATTGCAATCAGGATGAAAATGACAGCGCCCAAGAGGCTCTTGAGGTAATCCTGTACCCCGGCTACATCCACCAGGGGGCGCAGCAGCGAGGCGCCGACGATTACAAGGGCACCGGTGAATTCGTTCGACATAAGGCTGATGGAGATGGCAATGCCCGTGGAAATGGCCCATGTAGGCCACTGCCTCGGCCTCTTGGTGCGTGCAGTTGAAGAGAATGCAAGGAAGAAGACGGCCAAAAGAACATCCCATCGGTATGTCTGGCCGCAGAATACAAGCGCAATCATTGCTGTACCGAGGCAACCCAGCGAGGGCATGAGCGGCGACTCGGCAAAGGTGTCCATCAGGGCGTTCTCGATACCGGATGACGCATGAATGTTCTTGAGCGCATCGATGCATTCCTCGATTACCCAGTGAGGCGTTGAAGCGCCGGCTATGACTGCGATCTTATTCATCTGGGAGCGGTTGATGTCCTTGAGCTGTTCCGGTGATTCGATCTTGATGACATAACGGTTTTCTTTGGCCGCGATCTCGGCCAGGCGCTTTGTGTTGGCCGATGTCCTGCCGCCTATGACGATGAAGGTGTCATGGTCTTTCGCCAGGTCCATCACCTCGCTCTGACGGTCGACTGTGGAACGGCAGATAGTGTCGGACACGTCCAGGATCTCGGTCTTTTCCCGCAGGATATCAATGATTTCCTTATAAAGGGCCACATCAAAGGTGGTCTGCGCCACGACTGCAAGCCTCTTCACCCGGGGGACCTGCTTCGCGTCTTGGGCGGTCTCGATGATGATCCCCTTGCTGCCTGCCACCCCCATATGGGCGTCCATCTCAGGGTGGTCCTTGTCACCCACTATGGCGATGAGGTCCGCCGTTTTGGTGGCCTTCTTGATAACCGTATGCAGCTTGAGCACCATGGGGCATGCTGCATCGATGACCTCCACGCCGCGATCCGTCAGTGCCGCCTTTTTATCGGGGGAGATTCCGTGGGCGCGCACGATGGCTATGTCACCGGGGTGCAGCTTCGGGTCGTTGATGTCGTGGACTATCCCTATTCCCCGCTTGGTAAGCGCCTCGATGACCTGGGGATTGTGGATGATCTGCCCGAGCGTGTATATCTTCTTCCCGGGATCTTTCTGCCTGACCTTGAAGGTGATATCGATGGCCCTGCGGACACCGAAGCAGAAACCTGCATGGCGTGCGATGGTTATCTTCATTGCAAGGCCTTTTTCATTGCATGGATAAGATATTCCTGGTTTCCCTTGGCACCCTTGATCGGTGAGGGGATAACCCCGTCCACTTCCAACGCCAGGTCACAAAGAAAGGAACTGATGCCGTTTATGACCGATTCGTGGACAACAGGATCACGGATCACACCACCCTTGCCCACCTGGTCCCGGCCGGCCTCGAACTGGGGCTTGATGAGTGCGATGAGGTGGGCATTATCCGTCAGTAGGTTTAACACGGGCGGCACGACAAGCCTTAAAGATATGAACGACACGTCAAAGGTAGCCATGTCGCACGGCTCGGGAACATGCTCGCGGTTGATCAAGCGTGCATTGATGCCTTCCAGGCATATTACCCGGGGATCCTTCCTCAGCCTCCAGTGGAGCTGGCCGTGGCCGACATCGACGGCATATACCCTCTTCGCTCCCCTTTTCAGCATGAGCTCGGTGAAGCCCCCGGTGGACGAGCCTACATCAAGGGCGACCAGGCCCTGAACCTCCACGGAAAATGCATCCAGCGCGGCTTCCAGCTTCAGCGCCCCCCTGCTTACAAATGCGTTCCCTGCCTTTATGGATATGAGGGAATCGTCCTCGATAGGGCTCCCGGCCTTGGTCACCGGGTGTCCGGCCACCAGTACGTGGCCTGCCATGATAAGGCCAAGGGCCTTGGACCTGGTCTCAACAAGACCTTTGTCCACCAGAAGCTTGTCCAGGCGCACCTTCATAGAATATCCTTAAGGGCCTTGCGGATTCCCTGTGCATCGAGGCCCACTATCTTCTTGAGATCGTTCAATGAACCATGCTCGATGAACCTGTCTGGTATTCCCACGAGCCTGAATTTGAGAGGTATTTCAATATCCTGCAGGGCCTCGAGGACTGCCGAGCCAATGCCTCCATGAACACACCCGTCCTCTACCACAACAAACCTGCCTTGTGCGGCGATCACCAGTTCCCTGATGGCTTTGACATCCATGGGTTTTGCGAAAACAAGGTCAACAACAGCTACATCATCCAGGTCGCTGGCAGCTTCGAGCGCCTTGTAGCACAAGGGGCCGGCGCAGAATACCACCGCGCTGCCGCCTTTTTTCAGAATCTCGGGCCTGCCCAGCTTCAGTCTTGAAGCCTTTATGGGTGAGGCCACGATCTTATCCCGGGGATACCTTATGGCTACGGGCCTTTGGAGGCTCAGGGCGTACTCGAGCATCTTCTCCAGCATGAGCTGGTCGCGGGGCACCATGATGGCCATGTTCGGGATGCTCCGCAAATAGGCTAGGTCAAAGGTGCCATGATGGGTGGGCCCATCAGGGCCTACAAGGCCTGCACGGTCGATGGCAAAGATGACCGGCGCGTTCTGCAGGGCCACATCATGGATGATGGAGTCAAAGCCGCGCTG
>CAYMDG010000089.1:0-3203 GCA_964388905.1 uncultured Bacteriovoracaceae bacterium | reverse complement strand
GGGTCCTTTACTGCCGGATGGTATCCGCGGCCTTTCTGTGTGATGATGTGGAGAAAGATGGGCTCATCCATAGTGGCGATATTCTGGAATGCCTCCACGAGATGCGCCATGTTGTGTCCGTCTATGGGGCCCACATATCTGAATCCCATCTCCTCGAAGAGCAACCCCTCAGTCACTACTCCCTTGAGGTTCCCTTCGATGAGCTTGGCTAGCCTGTAGATGGTGTTGCCCACCATCGGGATGCGCTTCAGCGTGTGTTTGATCCCTTCCCTTACGTCCCGGACACGTTTTGAGGTCATGATCCTGCTTAAATAGTCCGCTACCGCGCCTACACGTTTGGAGATGAACATATTGTTGTCGTTCAGGACCACGATGAGCTTCTGTTTCCTCATACCCACAAAGTTCAGGCCTTCGAAGGTGAGCCCGTTGGACAGTGACCCATCGCCGATAACCGCTATCACGCGGTTTTTGCTCTCGGCCTTGGTCAGAGTTTCGCAGATGCCGCTGGCAGCAGGCAGGGCATTCCCGGTATGGCCGGAGACAAAGGCATCATAAGGGCTTTCCTCCGGGTTCATGAACGGGCACAGGCCGCTATGCTGGCGCAGGGTGTGAAAGGCGTCTCTCCTGCCCGTGATGATCTTATGTGTATACCCCTGATGACCCACGTCCCACAGTATCTTGTCCAGAGGCGAGTTGAATACATAGTGCATGGCAAGGGTGAGTTCCACGGTCCCGAGGCTTGATGCCAGGTGTCCCCCTGTTCTGCTCACGCACTCGATTATAAACTCCCTTATCTCATGGGCCAGGGTCTCGAGCCGGCTGATGTCGAGCGACTTAAGGTCTGCTGGTGATGAAATGGTCCGCAGTATATCCATAGTCACATTACCCGCTTGAGCATCCACAAGGCCAACCTTCTAAGGATCTCCATCTTATCCGGGTGCATACCGTCAAGTGAGGCTATGGCCCTGAAGGTGGCCGCTTGTGCCCACAAGCGCGCTTCATCGATACCAAGGGCCTTCACCACGGTAGCCTTGTTCTGGGCCAGGTCTTTACCTGCGCTCTTGCCCAGTGTTTCTCTGTTGGATGTAATGTCCAAGATGTCATCTATAGCCTGGAATGCGAGTCCCAGATGTGTGCCGAAACCGGCCAGGGCACTGATCAGGGCATCGTCGTCACAAGCAATCCGGGCACCTGCGTACATGCTCAGCTCGAAAAGGCGCGATGTCTTCTGGGTATATATCTCTTCAATCTTTGAGGGAATCAAGTCCTTGCCCTCGGCCATCACATCCTCGTATTCTCCCTGCACCAGTCCCGATGTGCCGCAGATATCGGCAAAGGCAGTGCACAGGTCAACCTTGACCTGCAGCGGATACGTGCTTGTGCAGATAACCGACAGGGCCTGGAAGATAAGGGCATCACCAGCCAGGATGGCTGTGGCCTCTCCGAATTTCTTGTGGCACGTGGGCAAGCCCCTTCTCAGATCATCATTGTCAAGGGCCGGCAGGTCATCATGGATGAGACTGAAGGTGTGGATCATCTCAATGGCAAGCCCTACAGGCAAAGCAGCCCTGTCTGGTCCTCCGGCAGCCTCGGACGCGAGCATGGCAAGGATAGGCCTGATTCTCTTTCCCCCTGCCTTGAGGCTGTAGGAATAGGCCTCGAAAATCCCGGAGCTGCTTTTTTGTTCAAGAAGGTAGCCGTCAAGGTATTCATCAAAGACCGCCTTCTTGGTCGCGATCAATACGCCAATATCCACGATTATACCCCTTAACAGGCAATACCACGGCCAAAGACAATCTTCAACAGCGTAAAAAGAGAACGAAAAAGCATTTGCCCTCTATGTATTTGAGAGGTCCTCATAGAGCTTCATTATGGTGTTCACATAGACGTCGCTGTGGTTGTACAGCCATATGGCGCCGCGATTCTTTTTTTCATCACCGTTTTCCCTCCAGCCTGATTTTTTCAGGAGATTCGCAATACTCGCAATGGCATCCGGCATACAGAAGGGATTCCTCACGCCGTCATCGTCGCCATCAGCACCCCATTTCATGAAGGTGGATGGGATGAATTGAGCCGGACCCATGGCGCCTCCAACTGAACCCTTTATCTCCAGTGGGTCGAGCCCCAGGGTATCGGCAATCAGGATCAGGTTATAGAGTTCGCCCGCAGCCCATCTACCCCTTGCAAGGGTCTTCTTCATACCTTCGGCGTCATGAAGGGGGATATTGTCCACACCTGTAAAGTCTTTGAGCCGTTCCATTATGGCCGGGTCGGATATGAGGGAAATGTTCGCATAGACATTAAATGCATTGTACTTCATGGGGTAGGTCCCGATCCTTGTTTCAATAATGAGTATCGCCATGATGATCTCAGGGGAAATCTCGTACTTCTGACGTATTTCATCAAAGAGATTCTGGTTTTCTTCGATGAAGGCCCTGCCCTTTATGACATACTTATTGTCGAATTCCATACGCCCAGGACTTTTTGCAGAGGCCGGGGGTCTGACAAAGTTGAGGTTTTTAAGGACAAATTTCTCATCAAAGACCACCCGGGGGTCGCTCATCAGGTCATGTGCACGAACCTTGTCAAGGCCTTTGCTTGCTATAAGATCTTCCACATACCCTTTTGCCTGGGCTTCATTGATCAGATTCAGGCCTGAGCTGGTCATTATTACGGGCTGCACTGCAGACTGGACTTCGGCCGTCAGGGCCTCTTCTACTGAAGGCTCCTTGTGCACGCATGAGTTCATCAGGCTGAATCCCAAGACAAAGATCGTTATGATTATAAATCCATGTGCATTCATGGCCTCGGATGCTATATCCATAAATTATGATTTACAAGTAAATAGAGCTGTTTTTTTAACCCGAATCTGTAATTGAATGTACCCATAAATTTCTCTGCACTACAGGACAGCCTTTCGCAAATAACTCATAGTGACCAAAAGTTTTTCACCTCTTACATGTACCATCCGTGCTTAAACACAAAATCCGGGTTTAAACCCTTTAAGAGCCAACAAAGGCATAAAATGGCTCTGTCCCCAACGCCTGTCTTGACTTGTGAGTAGCGGCATCATACAACCTCTTCTATGAAAAGGATCCTCATAGCCAACAGGGGCGAAGTGGTATTGCGGGTGCTCAGGACAGCCCGGGAGCTGGGCCTGGAAACCATCGTTGTCTACTCCGAGGCGGACAAAGACATGGAAT
>CAYMDG010000088.1:6735-11753 GCA_964388905.1 uncultured Bacteriovoracaceae bacterium | reverse complement strand
CGGGGCAGGCGGCCAGCATGTGAACAAGACCGAGTCGGCCATACGCATCACCCACATCCCAACCGGGATCGTGGTTACCTGTCAGGACGAGAAATCCCAGCACAAGAACAAGGCAAAGGCCTTACGGGTGATCCGTACCCGCATCCTCCAGCAGAGGCAGGAGGACCAAGACCGCGAGATCGCCTCCCAGAGACGCTCCCAGGTTGGCACAGGAGACAGGAGCGAGCGAATCCGCACCTATAACTATCCCCAGGGCCGCGTTACGGATCACCGGGTAAACCTTACACTGCACAGGCTCCCCCAGATCCTCGAGGGGGACATCGACGAGATCATCGACGGGCTCACCACCCATTACCAGGCCGAGGCACTCAAAAAGACCGGGAGCTAAAAGGAGTGGCAAAAACCATCTCCGAGGCGCTCACAAACGCCAGAGGCCTCCTTGCAGAACAGAACATAGACTCGGCCTTCATTGATGCCGACCTGCTCCTGGCACACACCCTCAAAATCAGAAGGGTCGACCTCATCATCCACCGGGAACGCATGCTCACGGACGAGGAGATGGATGACTACAGCGACCTTATTGAACGCAGGATCTCTCACGAGCCGGTGGCATACATAACAGGCATCAAGGAATTCTTTGGCCTTCCGTTTATGGTCAACCCTCACGTTCTTATCCCCAGGCCCGAGACCGAAATCCTGGTTGAGCAGACCATTGCGCTGGCACAAAAAGGCACTACGATTTTCGAGATTGGGGTTGGTTCCGGCGCGGTGATCATCTCAATTTTGAGCCAACGCCAAGACCTCAAAGGTGTGGGCAATGACATCAGCATCCCTGCCCTTGTTACTACAAGGGTCAATGCCTCCACCCATGGTGTCGCAGAGAGGCTAGGTCTCTTTGCGGGCAATGTCACGGAAGCCCTTGGCGGTTCCTGGCCTATGATAATAGCAAACCCGCCCTATGTCCGTATGGATGAAATGAACAGCCTGGATGATGATGTCCGTCTTTATGAGCCGGCAAAAGCCCTTTTCGGTGGAAAAGACGGACTTGATATTGTAAAAGAGATCATCAAAGGATTGAGCGGGCATCTGACCTCAGGCGGCATGCTCATCATGGAGGCCGGCCGGGACCAGAAAGAGGCCATCGACTCTTTGGTAGGATCCCAAAAATCGCTGAAGATAGGGACCTGGATACATGACCTTGCAGGCATGGAAAGGGTCGTGATCGTAGAGAGGATTCATGGATAAATTCATTATATCAGGAGGCAATTCTCTACGGGGAGAGGTGAGCGTTTCCGGGTCCAAAAATGCAGCGCTGCCCATACTCTGCTCATCGCTGCTCTCTGATGGCTTATGTACCTATACAAATGTGCCGCGTCTCATGGATATCAGCACCATTTGCGCGGTGCTTGCAAAACTGGGCGTCAAGGCGGACAGGCCCGAACACAACACCGTAGTCCTCGACCCTAAAGGCGTCAATGCCTTTGAGGCCCCCTATGACCTGGTCAAGAGCATGAGGGCATCCATCCTGGTCCTTGGGCCGCTCCTTGCCAAATATGGAAAGGCCAAGGTATCACTCCCCGGTGGATGCGCCATCGGGGTGAGACCCATTGACATGCACCTGAAGGCCTTTGCCAAGATGGGGGCGGTTATAGAGCTTTCCCATGGGTATGTCATGGCCTCTGCAAACAAATTGAAGGGCGCCCGTATCGTGTTCGACAACACAACGGTGGGCGGCACGGAAAATGTCATGATGGCTGCATGCCTGGCCGAAGGCACAACCATTATAGAGGGTGCGGCGAGGGAACCCGAGGTAGTAGACCTGGCCGGGGCACTGAATGCCATGGGCGCCCGAATCGAGGGAATTGGAGAGAGCACCATGGTCATCGAAGGGGTACCTTCTCTCTCAGGCCTTAACTACAAGGTCATACCAGACAGGATAGAGCTGGGCACCCTCATTGTTGCAGCCGCCATCACAAAAGGGTCGCTCACCATCAGGGACACAAGGCCGGATCATGCTGCAGCCATCATTGATAAGCTTGCCGAGATGGGTGTCCAGATCAGCGAAGGTGAAGATGGTGTGGTCCAGGTTAACGGGGACTGCGACCTGAAGCCTGTTAACATAATGACTGTGCCCTACCCCGGCTTCCCCACGGACATGCAGGCCCAGATAATGGCCCTGGCCTGTATCTCGCCCGGGGTTTCCGACATCACGGAGAACATCTTCGAGAACCGGTTCATGCATGTACAGAGCTTGTGCGCATGGGGGCCAACCTTGAAGAAAAAGGCAGGACCGTGATCGTGCGCGGCATTGACAGGTTCCAGGGGGCATCCGTCATGGCCACAGACCTGAGGGCCTCGGCCAGCCTGGTGCTTGCAGCGTTAAATGCCACCGGATATACCGAGATAAGGAGGATCTACCATCTCGACCGGGGCTATGAAGGGCTGGACAAGAAACTTATCAAGCTCGGCGCAGTGGTGTCCAGGGAGAAGGGCGGTCTTTGATGATAACCATAGATACGAAGGATCAAGGCTGGAATGAAAGACTTTTCGGGCTGCTGGACCGGATGAGGTCCATGCCTGATGAGGTAGACGGTGCTGTCAGAGGGATCATCGAGCAAGTCAGGATCAGGGGAGATGAGGCCCTGTTCGAATACACCAGGACCTTTGATAAGTTCGACCCGGAAAAAGACGGGTTCAGCTTCGGACCGGATGAGGTCGCAAAGGCATACCGGGAAGCGCCGAAAGACATCATCGAGGCACTCGAGTGTGCAGCAAGGCGCATAGATGAGTTCCATTCCCACCAGAAGGAGCAGTCCTGGTTCATCACCGATGAATCGGGCACCATCCTTGGACAGAAGGTCACGGCTGTAGGCAGTGCGGGCATCTATGTTCCGGGAGGGAAAAACGCTTTTCCATCAACGCTCCTCATGAATGTAATTCCCGCGAAGATTGCCGGGGTAGAGAATATCGTCGTGGTATCCCCCACCCCTTCGGGCAGGGTCTGCCAGACGCTGCTTGCTGCTGCACATATTGCAGGGGTTGGGAGGATCTTCCGTGTCGGAGGCGCCCAGGCCATAGCCGCCCTGGCTTTCGGAACCAGGAGCATCCCCAGGGTTGACAAGGTGGTCGGCCCGGGCAACATTTATGTGGCCCATGCCAAGAGGCTCCTTCAGGGGACCATCGGGATCGACGCCTTTGCAGGCCCTTCCGAGATCCTTGTGATCGCGGATGACGGGGCTGACGCTTATGTTGTTGCATGCGACCTTCTCTCCCAGGCCGAGCACGATGCCCAGGCATCCTCTATCCTGATCACGCCTTCGGCGGACCTGGCTGCGGCGGTATTGAAGGAGCTGGAAAAGGCCATAGCCACCCTGCCACGCAAGGACACCATCAGGGCCTCCCTCGATAACCATGGCGCGTGCATCGTGACAAAAGACTTGGATGAGGCTATCGATATCGCGAACCGGGTGGCGCCTGAGCACCTGGAGCTCATGCTGGACAACGCCTATGAGTATCTCGGCAGGATCAAGAATGCAGGCGCCGTGTTCCTGGGTTATATGACGCCGGAGGCCATGGGCGATTATGTGGCCGGACCAAACCATACCCTGCCAACCGGATCAACGGCGCGGTTCTATTCGCCGCTGGGGGTCTATGATTTCACCAAGCGCACCTCGGTCATCGGGATATCACAGAAAACCCTCGATGCATTAGGGCCCATGGCGGTGCGCATCGCCCAATCCGAGGATCTGGAGGCGCATGCACGATCTGTTCAATGCCGCCAAAAGAAACATAATCCTTAAAGGTATCCTGCCTCACCTGCCGGGGAAGTCCTATCTTGTTGGTGGGTGTGTACGGGACCTGATGCTGGGCGCCGAGCCATCAGACTTCGACCTTGTCACCTTCGGATCGTCCATGGACCTGGCACGGCAGCTCGGGGTTATTTTGGGCGGCAAGGCCTTTTTCATGGACCAGGAACGTCAGATGGCACGGGTAGCACTGAACCACGGAAACCTGACCATAGACGTGTCACCTCCTAAGGGGAACGACATCGCAGCAGACCTTGCGGAGCGGGATATCACCATCAATGCCATGGCCTTGAATCCCTTTGATGGCACACTCATCGACCCGCTTGAAGGACAAAAGGACCTGCAGGAAAAACGGATCCGGCTTATTGCGGAAAAGAACCTGAGGGACGACCCGCTTCGGGGGTTGCGCTGTCTGAGGTTCTCGGTGCAGCTTGGTTTTTCCCTTGATAGCCTCACTATGGAAGTCATCAAAAAAAATGCAGAAAACCTTCAAAGGATTGCCCCTGAACGGGTCAAATATGAATTCTTGAAGGCACTGATGTGTCCTGCCAGCGCTGCATTTTTCAGCCTCCTCGTAGATGCGGGGTACCCCCCTGTGCTTTTCAAGGCCCCGCTGGATAAAGATCGGATTGGTCTGATCCTTGAGTGTGTATCAGGTATAGAGTACCTTCTCATGGATGTGCCCTCATACCTCCCCGGCATAAAAGACTCCTTTGCAGATGAGCTGGAGCACGGTTTCACCAGGTCCGGCGCACTGCGGCTAGCAGGCTTTTTTGCCGGCATGGCCGGATCGTCGCAGCTCAATTATCATGAAGACCTGGTGCGCACCTGGTGCACGAGGCTGGCCCTTTCTTCCCTGGCAGGCCGCGTCATTGCAAAGACCATCTCAGGCATGCTGCAGGTGCTTAACCTTGACGAGAACCTCTTTCTCAGCGGCAGAGGCATGCACCGTCTCTTGTCTGCGCATCAGCAATGTTTGCCGGAGATGCTCCTGCTGGCTCTAGCTTCTGATGCCCTTGCAGTCCATAAGGACTCAAACGGGACAAGGGATGTATCCATCCGGACTCGCGTCGCATCCCTTTGGGAGTATTTCCAGGGAACCTATAAGGCCCAGGTGGCAAACCCGTTACTAACAGGCCACGACATCATGGAAAACTTATCAGTGGAGCCGGGTCCAAAGGTGGGGGAACTGCTGCGACTAGTGGAAGAGGG
>CAYMDG010000088.1:5410-6635 GCA_964388905.1 uncultured Bacteriovoracaceae bacterium | reverse complement strand
CCGGGATGAGAGCTTATGACTCAAATCTATCTTTGAGGTTCATGATGGTCATATCAGCATCTCGGTCATTATTCTGATGGATTAATTTCTCTGCATTTTTTCCCAAAACTTGACCTGGGATTGAATAATCAATATCCAGATCCAAAGTTGTCACGTTCTTATGAGTCTCAAGCTTGAACTCCCAAATGGAATCGATACCGCCTTTGCTTTTAACTACAACACGTTTGTTCGGGATATCTTCTATGTTGGTGGCTTCTCCTTTAAATTTCATCCCTGCCATCTTCCAGGTCCAGGTGTAGTGTGCGCCAAGACCAGATCCTTTAACATCTTTAACCTCCACCAGGTTCGTTATCCACTCCGGATATTTTCTGAGTTCCTCGATATAAGAGTAGACCTTCTCTACTGGTGCATTGATCTCAACCCTTTTATGAATTCTTGGCATACTTACTACCTCCTTTCTTACTTTCTTCTGCCAAGTGTTATCTTCGAAATACAAGATAAACCAATCCGGCAGATTCGCCTCCGTTCATATATGATTTTGACATAAACCCTCCCGTTCAAGGGGTTCATGGTGGTGTAATGAAAAATAAAAAGGTAACCATTAAATAATTATAAAGAAACCCTCGACAGCATCTACAAAGAATCTATATGCAAATAATTAGACTATATAAAGATACTTCAGTCAGTATGAAAATCAATAGCCATGGATGAGATCGATCATCGTGACCTCCGGAGGGGAAAGAAAGCGTATGGGCGGACCCCACGTGCCGGTTCCTCGGCTAACATAAAGGTGGGACCCCTTTGGGAGGTCATACCATCCTGCAATATGCGAGAAGTAGAGCTGTACCAGATGACGGAAGGGGTAGATCTGTCCTCTATGGGTATGTCCTGAGAGTTGAAGGTCATAGCTCCCGAGCGATCTTTGATCAACAGAAGGCTGATGTTTGAGGAGGAGGGTGAACTTATCCTTTGGCAACAAATTGAGCAGTTCATACTCTGGCATACCTCTAGACTGGCCGAAGTACTTGCCGGTAGGGTCGTCGACACCTGCAATGTTGATGATGCCCTCGACAGTCACTGCATCGTTCCTTAGGATGGTGAAACCGGCCCTCCTTGTAATCTCAAGGGCCTGCGGGAGCCCTGCATAGAATTCATGGTTGCCGGTAATGGCGTATTTCCCGTATCGAGGTTGTATCTCCTGAAAGGCCTCGGCCAACCCTGCGAG
>CAYMDG010000088.1:0-5310 GCA_964388905.1 uncultured Bacteriovoracaceae bacterium | reverse complement strand
CCATGCCTTTCCAGTATGCGGACAAAAATGGGGGCAAAGGTCATGACTGCCAAGAAGAACCCCAGGGTTATGCCAGCACCGGCCCCAAAGGGGAAGGCGGCCTTCACCTTGAAGAAGGCATAGACATGCACGGCACTATAAACGCTGAAAATGGTAAGCAGGAATAATGACATTATAGTCTCCTTGAAGCTTATCCCGGTTGTCGTGATATTATTTTACTTGATAGAGGATAAATAATAATTTTCAAGTACCTTGATGGAGTGGGCTTGAATATATGGCAGCATCAGGATAAATCATCACTTTAGCCACTATGAATAATCCTGATCAATCTTTTCAGTTTATAGACATCATAAAGCAGCTATGAAATTGAATCTCCAGTTATTCCAAATATTATAAAATCGTCTCTGACCCTGATTCTTTTCTGATTCTTTTGGTGGTCCCCGTTTACTCCTCCCTTGACACCGTGTGTGCAATTCGTACAATTTCTTGAGCGATATCTTCAGGTGAAAGAACAAAATCTATACACCCGCTTGCAATTGCGCTCTCAGGCATATCCGGCTGCCCGGCAGTGTCGAGCTTCTGCGCGATGGTAATGCCTCCCGCCTCTTTTATGCCGCACAGCGCTGCTGCCCCATCACCATCATAGCCAGAGACAATGACAGCAATAAGTTTGCCGTCCCAGTACTCAGTTACGGAACGCAGAAAAACTGTAATCACATCGGGCCATCCCCTCGGCTTTGATATCGGTTTGAGACGGAACTCTCCATCAAGAACATGCAGATCACGCTGCTCCGGGATTATGAACACATGGTTGGGCTCGATGAGTAATTTATCCGAGATCAGTTCAACCGGCATCTTAGTGTAGTGTGGGAGAATCTCGTGGAGGTGGGTGGCTACGGTTCTCAGGTGATTTACGATGACGACAGCAACACCCATATCGGCCGGCAGATGGCTTAGTAAACGGATATAGGCATCGAGGCCACCGGCCGAACCGCCCACGCAAACGATAGGAAAGTCTTTTGCAACACTCTTAGCCTTCATAGGCAATTCCTCCCATGATATGAACTCCATTTTTCGCCATAAAAACTATCCTAATACCTCACCAAAAAACCGTATAGGATATGTTCACATTGTAGTATATCCGTTTCAACGCTATTATTTTAAACATTATATGCTTATTGCCATTTTTTTAAAATCCTTTCTGATACGAGGCAGCGAATCGTGGGTAAGGACAAGGCCGCAGCGATCCTGGACCTGCACCCTAGTATCTTAAGGGTAAGAATGCATAAGCTCGGGATAGTCCGGCAGAAAACAAATAAAACGGATTAGACTGCCCTCCTCTTTCAATTACCCCTCAATATGTTGAGGTTCCGCTAAATCTTGAGGCCAACCGAATCATTCCATACATATCTGCTATTCCCTCCTCTTCATCTAACCCACTTTATTAAAATATTGTTTTCGATCTTCTGATCTTTGATTTTCTGTTGGCTGGCCATTTGCACTAACATTTTTATGATCCTGGTAATCATAAGAATGAAGGTCCTTTCTGAGAAGCGCCTGGAGTTGTCGCAGGCAATTGCATCTCTGTGCGATTCAACAAGGATGGATAGGTATGCCAATCGTCAATTCAAACCCTGATAGGAGGAGTACCATAAAATCCAGTACGAAAGATCAGGCGGAAGGCAAGTTTCACAATGTAAAGGGGGAAGTTCAAGGAGGTCGCCGGAAAACTCAGCGATAATATTAAGTTGGAAGCTGAAGGCCCAGGAGAAAGATAGCCGGTAAAATTCAGGAAACGATCGGTAAGGTTGAGAAGGTTTTGGAGAAGTAGTGAGCTGGCCTATCATGTACCAGATGTTAACGGAAGAATCCGAAACTGAAAGAGCTGTTCAACAAAGTAAAAGGAGGAAATTACCATGGATAATACAACTCTCATTATTCTCATCGTCGTGTTGTTCCTAGTGTTCGGCGGGGGCGGCGGTTACTATTGGTCTAGAGGACGGAGGTAAAGTTATGGCCTCTAAAAACATAGCTGTTTATGGAATCTATCCGAACCGGCCAATGGTTGAAAAAGCGGTTGAAGAATTGAAAGATGCTGGATTTCGCAATGCGGATATCTCGGTGCTGTTCCCTGAGAGTGGAGGAACCAAAGAATTCGCAATCGAGAAGGAAACTAAGGCGCCTGAAGGTGCAGCGACAGGAGCCGGAACCGGTGCGGTCATTGGCGGCGCTTTGGGGTGGCTGATGGGTGTTGGCTTATTGGTTATCCCGGGTCTTGGGCTCTTCATTGCGGCAGGTCCCATCATGGCTGCTCTTGCAGGTGTCGGTGCAGTAGGTTTGGTCGGAGGAATAGCCGGAGCGCTTATTGGCATGGGTATTCCCGAATATGAGGCTAACCGATATGAAGGGCGTATCAAGAAAGGGGGAATTTTACTTTCTATTCACGCCGATGATAGAGGTTGGAAAAATAAAGGGAAGGACATACTGAAACGTACAGGGGCTGAAGATATAGGTTATAAAGGAGAATCCCACGCAGACTATGATGCAAGCGACAGACCTGGAACCAACACCCCTCAGCGGACAGGTTATGAAGAGTCAAGAGCAGATGAATCTGTCGAGACAAGAAGCCGCGACCCTCTTACTTCAAATTCCGAAGGTCCCATACGAGGCAAATGATTAATCTCAACTCTGAAGAAGGGAGCGTGGGGTGGATTTTACTTTGGCTCTTGGGAATCCCGATCCCGGTTTTAGTGGTGCTGTTTATCCTACGTGGATGCACCTGAGGGGACCGCAGTTGTTTTAGAGGTATGCGTGCTATGGTGAGGTGTAAGGTCTTCTTGAAAGAATAACATGGCTGTCGAAGAAAAGAGGAAGGTTGTACAGCAAAGACAGGAAGGCCGGGAAACAGCGAACGAACGTGTGACAATAATATTCCGCTCCATCCCTAGATGGCTGCGCTGGAGTTCCGTGACCCTTTTCGGTCTTGTGCTTCTTCTTTTCATTGCGCCTTGCTTCCTTGATGAACCGCTGCGAAAATCCATGGAAAGTAACATGAATCGCCATCTGAAAGGCTATTCGGTACGTTTGCCCGGATTGCACTTCAGGGTGATAGGGTTATCGGTAACCCTGAAGGGGTTAACCGTATTGCAACAGGAACACCCGAAACCTCCCGTGGCTGAGTTTCCCTATCTCAAGGCAAGCATTCACTGGCAACAGATTTTTTTAGGCAAACTTGTTGCCGAGTTTCAACTCGACAGGCCTAAATTTCATCTCAACCTGCAACAGCTCCTCGCTGAAGCTGCCCGCAAAACACCGATAAAGGAACGTGGATGGCAACAAGCGGTAGAAGATATTTATCCATTGAAGATCAACCTCCTGAAGATAACTAACGGCGAAATGGTTTACATAGATCAGGATCCCGATCGACCGCTTCTCCTGAGCCATATGAACCTGCAGGCAGAAAACATCCGGAATATACAAGCTCCGGACCAGGTCTACCCCTCCTCTTTCCATCTGGAAACAGTAATTTTCGGGACTGGTCATGGAGTCATCGACGGCAAAGCCAACTTCCTGGCCGAACCGGTTCCGGGAATAAATGCAGATTTCAAGCTGAAAAAGATCCCGCTCGACTATTTCAGTCCGGTTTTCGCTCGCGCAAATCTGTCCATAAGCAAGGGTGAATTCTTCGCTTCAGGCAGGGCGGAGTATGCTCCGAAAGTAAAGACAGCTCACGTGAACGACCTCACTATTAATAACCTGGAAATAGATTACATCCACACTGAAAGAACTGCCGCCGTCGAAAGGGAACGTGCCTCCAAAATCAAACTTGCAGCAGGCAAACTGAGCAACGATCCGGGTATGCTGCTCCGAATCGACCAGCTGAACCTGACCGGGACCACCATCGGCATGATCAACAAGAGCGTCAGTCCGACTTACCGTATCTTCCTCGCCGACACTGATGTTCATCTTACCAATCTGTCCAATCAGTTTGCACAGGGTCCTGCCGAAGCTCGGCTTCGGGGAAAATTCATGGGAAGCGGCGATACGGCTGCGGTGGCACACTTCCGGCCGGAAAAGAACGGGCCCGATTTCGATATCGATCTTAAAATAAAGGATACAAAGCTGGTCTCAATGAACGATCTGCTTCGAACTTAAGGAAATTTCGACGTCACTGCCGGCTTCTTTTCATTTTACACCGAGCTGCATGTCAAGAACAACACCATCACTGGCTACGTTAAACCTCTTTTCAGAGATATGAAGGTATACGACAAGCGAAAAGATAAAAAGAAAAGCGTTTTCCATAATATGTACGAGATGATGGTTGGCGGTGTCGCCAAGCTTCTCGAAAACAGGCCTCGAGGCGAGGTCGCAACCAAAGCAGATATCTCCGGGCCGGTGGGGAGTCCAAAAACAAATACTCTCCAGATCATTGGTCAGCTCATCAAGAACGCCTTCTTCATGGCTATTCTCCCCGGCTTCGAAAAAGAGGATCCCAGCTTGAGGCGATGAAGTGCCTCGCTCTTTTCATGACGATACCACCTTCACGTCATCTTAATTCCACTTTATATTGAGGTTCCACCAAATATTGAGGCTGAACGGATCATTTCATACTTTGTTGCCGTTCTTGCTAATGAATCTAACCATCTGTTAATAAATATTTATTTCAGATTGTTGATCTTCTTTGAGCTATTGGCAGGCCATTTGCTGTAACATTTGCATGATCAGGTTAATCATAAGCATGAGGGTCCTTTCTGAAAAGCACATAGAGTTGTCACAGACGATTGCTTCACAGTCCAGCTCCACAAGAATGGAGAAAGGATGCCGGTGCTGGGATTTCTGCCAGAGCACGGAAGATGAAAATCGACTCTTTCTTCTTGAAGAATGGGATACCCAGGAAAACCTTATGATCCATCTGAAGCCGGAGCGTTTCAGGGTACTCCATGGTGCGATGAATCTTCTCGAAGAGCCCTATGAATGGGGGGTCCATACCGATTACCGTCCGGCGGAGTTGGAAAGATTTAATCTAGGATCTGATTCTCTGACGTATCTTCTGTTGCCGGAAAATTATCATTCGAAACAAAAGAGCTCAGCAGTCAAACTAAATCCCATGGGAGGAATAACATGAAATCCAGTACGAAGGACCAGGCAGAAGGCAAGTTTCACAAGGTAAAAGGTAAGATCAAGGAGGTAGCCGGGAAACTCAGCGATAATCCAAAGTTGGAAGCTGAAGGTGCCATTGAAAAGATAACCGGCAAAGCTCAGGATAAGATCGGTCAGGTCGAGAGGGTTTTGGAGAAGTAGCAAGAGCGG
>CAYMDG010000087.1:0-11780 GCA_964388905.1 uncultured Bacteriovoracaceae bacterium | reverse complement strand
AGATTCAGGTTCTAGTGGGTGCAAGCTCGTGCAGGTTCAAGTCCTGTTCCCGGCACCATTTTACAGCCGGTCGATAAATTAGTAAATCTCAGGTGTGTCAAGGGTGTGTCATTCGGCCACCTGTAACCCCGCACCATGACACACTTCAGTAAAACCTACCCCTTTATATCATTACGCTATTCTTCCGATTTACGCTAACTACCCGCATGTTATAATTCTTCGTAATTACCTATAGTTATATCTTTTTGACCTTGTATAGCGGTATTCCTTTATGTATCGTAATACTAGTATAATTTAGAACATGGAGGAATCAATGAAACTCATATCCGTATTTGATCCAGAAGAGAAGTTACCCTATTCAAAAGCAACACTTTATAAATGGCATTCCATGAAAAAGTATCCGGGTATCATTTTTAAGGTTGGTGGTCGATTGTATTTCGACCTGGATAAATGGGACCAGTTTGCAGAGCAAAGCAGAGAAAAACACATTCAGGAATCAGCCAGGGTTTACCGCGAGCGTGCGTAGTGAACATCATGCAACCGAACGCACAAACACAACGAGCACAAGGCGAACCTCAAGCCCTGGCAGGCCGTTCAAGCACTATCTCGGAGGTCAATTAGATGGATGACCTATCTGTAATTACCGAGAAGGTTAATGCACGAGTCAACACGGAACGGGCGCTATATGGGGCAAAATCAATTGATGGACAGAAAGCCAAAATATCACCCGACGGGAAGGTTATTGTCCTTAATCCGATTGAACGGGATTTGTTGTTTCCCGAAAAGGTCTGTACTGGCATTGCAGGAGAGTTTGCCGGGCTTTATAGCTCATATCTGGAACCCTGCTTTCAGTTCTTCTTTATGTCCTTCCTCACATGCCTGGGGAATATCCTTTCAGGCCATATCACTCTTGATTCTGAACTGAAGCAACAGCCGCGGCTTTTTACCCTTCTCCTTGGTGAAAGTGCCGATGATCGGAAGAGCACAGCCATTCAAAAGGTTGTACAGTTCTTTCAAGAGTCGGTTGATTCTTTCAAAATGTGTTGGACCGTGGGGAGCGCTGAAGGCCTGCAAACACTCTTTGAACTGAACGAACGGATTGTCTTGCTTCATGATGAGTTCAAATCCTTTGTATCCAAATCAAGGATTGATGGGAGTGTGCTCCTGCCCGCGGTAACTACACTTTTTGAGTCAAACAGCTTTGAATCACACACTAAGCACAAGACGGTCACTCTGCAGAATGCCCATTTATCCTTCCTTGCAGCATCCACCATAGACACCTATCAACAGACATGGACATCGGCATTCACTGACATCGGGTTCGGTAACAGGCTCTTTCTGGTGCCGGGAACGGCCAAGAGGAAATATTCCATACCACAGACCATTCCCGAAAGATTAGTTGTAGCGTTAAAGAACAAGCTAGGAGATGTAATTGCGGCGGCTATGGATTCACCACGAATCCCCGTTGAATGCGAGGCCCACAGGCTCTTCCATGAATGGTATATGAACCGGGACAACTCAGTTCATCAAAAACGACTAGACACCTATGGTCACAGGCTCATGATTCTGATTTCGGCCAATGACGGCAAGAAAATTATTGATGTTGAAACCATGCAGAAGGTCATTTCTCTACTTGAATGGCAACTTGAGGTTAGGCGAATCCATGACCCTATTGATGCCGAAAACAGCATTGCAAAAATGGAAGAGAAAATCAGGCGGCAACTATCGAAGAATGACAAGAAACCGAGGGAGCTAAAGCAAGCCACACATGCCAATCGTGACGGAATATGGATATACCAGACGGCCTTGAAGAATCTGCAGGAAGAACGCGAGGTCAAATGGGATAATCAGGCCGGCATGTTCCATCTTTCCAGTTCATCGGTGTAGCCAAAATTGTAGCCATGTCAAAACAGGGCCTAAGTCTATGAAATCATTAAATGTAGCCAAATATATATAGAGATAGGGGGTATAAGTGAAAAATATATATACCCCTCTAGGGGTACCAAATCCTTGTAGATTGGCTCTATGCCAAGTCAAAACGGTCATTTTGATGGTGGCTACAAAAATGGCTACACTCACAGGGGAAAAATTCAGTGAATAACCTTATTGACCTGTTACTTGAAGATAATTGGACCGGGCGCAAGGTTGCGAGTACCAACGGTGGTGAACATGCTGGACCTTGCCCTTGGTGTGGTGGTGAAGACCGTTTCAGGGTGTGGCCCGAATCCGGGCGGTATTGGTGCCGAGGTTGCGATAAAAAGGGCGATACCATCCAATACCTACGAGACAAGCGGGGTATGATGTATCTTGAGGCCTGCACCTTTCTTGATGTGAAGCCTAGATTATCAACAGCGGTATCTAATGGAACAAGGCAACTCTCATATCAACCGAGAACAACAACGGCACCCGCCTTGCCCTGGATGAAAAGGGCAGGCGAATTTATCATCCATGCTGCAGCCGAGCTATTGACGAACAAGATTGCAATACAATGGTTAGAACAGCGAGGCATATCTCAAGAAACGGCAAAACAATTCAGCCTTGGATGGTCATGGACAGATCATTATGACCTGGGGGCATCCTGGGGTTTACCTGAACCCGTTTGGATAGCTGAAGGCCTTGTCATTCCCCATGTAGTCAATAACCTTCCTGTGCGTATCCGTATCAGGCGGCATGAGTTTGCAGACCCGCGGTATCTGCTCGTTAAGGGTAGCGACACAAGGCCTATGGTACTAAGCAATGATGCCCTTGCCGTGGTCCTGGTGGAATCCGAGCTTGATGCAATCGCCCTCTGGAAAATGGCGAGTGATGTGGTGAACGTCATTGCCCTGGGGAACGTATCGGCAAGGCCTGATGTGCAGGCTCACAGGCTCATGGAACGGTCAAGGGTGATACTTAATGCCCTGGATGCTGATGAGGCCGGGGGCAAGGCATCATATCAAGGATGGTTGCAGAATTACGGCGATAAGGTCCGACGGTGGCTCGTGCCAAGCAGTAAAGATCCTGGTGAAGCCTTACAGGCAGGGGTTGACCTCAAGGCCTGGATAATTGCCGGGCTTATACCTGATGAAGCGGCACAAGAGCGATTCGCAATAATGACCATTGATGGTCAACAAACAGACGGCGACACAATAAAATACATTCTCGGAGGTAATCATGGGTGAAACACAATGTGGTTCTTGTCAGCACTACAGCACGGCCCCGGTTGAGTGCTGGCAATATCCTGGGCGGGGTGTCTGTACTCACTGGTCGAAACATATCAAGGGCGTTCTCCGAATGAGACAGGATAAGCCTCTGCAAGAGAAATGCTTTCATGCAAAACCGGAAGATTTAAGGAATATGAGACTATTCTAAAAAAATACGGAGGTAAACACAGTGGGAAGAAAACCACGGCGGAAAATGCGTGAACAGATCAGGCGGGCGAAAAGAAATGAATGCGATTTCGGAAGTAATAAAAAGCGGATGCCGGCCAGGGGGAAACATTATGCACAAGGCGTGTGATGACAGCCAAAGCCTGAAGGTGTCTTCAGGGACATATGGAAAGTATAAGTTTCTATTCGTTGCCCTGGATAGGGCAGCACAGGAATTGCACAGGACCGGCACGAGGGAAGATTTTGAACAGATCCTAGAAGGCTTTGTCTTCTACCTCTCACCGATCATAGGACAGGTCATTTCTGAAAAAGAGCATGATGGTTTTGAACGAAAGGAAGGTGCCAGATGAACATGAGGCCCGAAACTTGGATGAGGTTCAGTTATCTTCTCACAACGATGGAGCGCGGCTTTATGGACGTTAAAGAAACCCATGACCCCGCGGATAGGGTTCTTCTCTTCAATGAGGTGGTCAGTGCGATTGAAGAGATGGTGGCGGCATTACGGATTGACATCCTCACCGATGGTGCACCCGAACCCACAACGATTCAATAAATGCATACTATGTATAATTATATTGAATCCTTTTTGAATGTGGTGTATCTAAACTATCAAGTGTTGCAGAGACATCACCTGACCCCGGCCGAGTATCGGAGGCAGGAGCAGCACTTTAGCCCACCTTATAAGGCCGAGTACCTTGGCGGTGCGTTCCCGAACAACGGATACGCCACAGGTACATTGAGCCGAACCTTTGACGTATCCGACAACATAACTAACTAAAAATAAGAGAGGTTTAACTATAATGTTGATTGATGATCATCAAAAGAAACTGGCATATAGGAAGATTTTCAAACTTGAGGAACCCGATACCCCGGCGCTGCCCTGGGAAAGTTTGCATGAATGGCGCTCTAAGCTGGGTGATAAATACGAAGAGATCCTTAACAGGGCGCAGACTGACAAACGCGACCTATCCGAACAGGAGGAGGTCGGTTGTATGTATGCCGATGGTCTCTTGAAGGGCATTGCTCATGAGTTTGAGAGGCGTGAGCTTTATAATACCAAATCGCCAATTGAGCCTATTAACCCAGGCACCAGGGTTCAGCTTGAAGGCGGGATTGCATCTCCTTATGATGGAGAAACCAAGCGTACCGGTCTTATCAAGTGCAGTTATCGTGACCTCTTCTGCCCTGATAATCCACGGGGCTCGCTTGACCACGGAGATTTCAAGAGCCTGAACGAGTTTTTTAGGTCTGTTCATAGTGGCCGGCATGATGTTCGGTTGGAGTCAAGATCGATGATAACCGGAGTTGGCGCTCTTGGAGGGTTCAGCGTTCCTGAAACTTGGCTTGAACAGATATGGTCGATACCCCTTGAGGACTCCATTATTATGTCAAGGGCGAGTAAATACCCTATCACTATGGGTAACAGCGTTCATGTGCCACAGTGGAGAAATTCAGACCATACGAACAGCGTCTATGGAGGTTTTTGGCTGGAGTGGTTAGGCGAGGAAAAAACTGCCACAGACCAGGAAGGTGGAATGGACTCTCTTGACCTTGGTGTTGAGAAATGCGGCATCTTCACAAGTTGCAGCAATAACCTTTTACTCGATGGGCAGAATTTTGAGCGACAGTTGGGAGATGTTCTCTCTAAGGCGCTCACCTTTGGCCTTGATTCAGTGTTTCTCTTTGAAGGAAATGGAGTTGCAAAACCCATATCCATATTTAATTCGGGTTCAAGGATCTCTGTAGGCCGCGGCACAGCAAATACTATCAAGTATGCTGATGTATGCGCTATGGTCGGCAGGTTGCACCCTGCTTGCTATAAGAACGCAATATGGGTTGCTTCACCTTCTACCATACCCCACCTTTGCCAGATGGAAGATACGGCAGGAAATCTTGTATGGGTGCCTAATGCTTCGACTTCAGCACCCGGTAAGATATTCGGTATCACTGTTTACCCGTCTGAAAAAATGCCCAGCCTAGGCAATGAGGGCGATTTAATGTTGGTTGATCCTAGCCAATATATCATCGTCATGCGTAAAGAGATGGCGATTGAAAAGACCAATGCTGTTGGGTGGCACCAAGATAAAAGTCACTTCCGCATTATCACACGGCTCAATGGGTGGCCCATGTGGACGGACCCGGTAACACCAAGGGGCGGCGGCGATACACTGAGTTGGGCGGTAGTGCTCGACTAATGACACAAAGGCTTTACCACGGTCCATTTAGAAGGGGCAGGATAGGCTTGCCCCAACTCCTTTTAAGTAACATGCAACAAGCCCGGAGAGGCGGCTCCCTCTCCGGGTGCTTCCAGAGCCAATCCCCCGGGGATAGGTTCATTCCCTGGATTCGATGCCAAAATGTACCCCCTGTAGTCTACGCGCGAATTTTCGCGAAATTCATAAAATTGGGGGGGGGAGTGAAGTTAAAAATAATAGTAATATAAATCAGTTGTAAATGTAGTCATAATGAAAGCATGATCATTTTAGACCTTATTTTGTCATTTATTGCGCTAAAACCAGGCTATAAAGGGCAAAAAACCTCATCAATATGTTCTATTTACTAGTGAAGATTTATCGCAGGAATCATCATATCGGAATGCTGAGCTCAGCGGTGGCGCTCAGCTATCCGCTGGAGTGAGATGTTATGCATAAATCTATTTTTTACCTCCAGAACGACTCTTACTATAAGCTTCTTTTACCGCCACGTACGTAAGGATCTGTAGCCCGTCGTGCCATCTGCCAGGATTATCTTGCAAGAATTTTGAAAGAATGGCGGCAACTTGTTTATCTGTCATATTTTCAATGTAGGATTCTAACCATCTCATTTCATTCTTTGGTGCACCAAAAATGGGAGCGATTAACATCCCATTGATTGCACCTACTGCATAGGCGCGTTTTTGAGATTCACTCATTTCGATGTAGTCCTGTCCGGTATAAAATCCATTATGAATCGGAATGATATTACCAGCAGATAGTAGGGTGGAAGCTGCCAAAAATATCAGTAAAAATGCAATGAAATTTGATTTCATTAATTTTCTCCTTTGCTTAATATAAAAGATCATCGTAACGATTTTTAAGCCTCAGAAATCTTTGTAATGTCTAATTGGTATCTGCTTCCGTTCAACGTTGCTTGGTATAAAGAAATCGTTGTCGGGTAGTCTTTTACCCATTGTATCAAGATTTTCTTGTGGGTTTCACTCATAAGAGCGCCGAGGATTACGCCAGTCAGCAACTCTGAGGAGAATTTGTAATAGCCTGGCCCTCCCTCTTTCTCCATTTTGAGAATTCGCCTCTCCTGTTCGTAAGACCAATGGGAAGACTTAGTCAATAGTGCTTTGCGAAACTCCTCAGCCTTACCTATGTCCATTATGTTGACTGTAGGGTAATCCTCTTGATAAACCACTTTGAATGACTCCCAGAACAAGGTATTCTCTATTGACGCCTTAAACTCAAGGCATAGCCCTCTATGAGAGTCTGAATAATGTGACCACATGAGCAAATCATCCTTCTTTTCAGAGAGGCAGTAGATTCCAATAGTGCTGACAAATCCAATATAGTTGGACCTTAGAGCCTCTTGATTTGTTAATTGGGGTCCCTTGCCTTTCATCAATTTCTTTATGGTTCTTTTGTCGGTATTTGGGAATCGATCTCTTGTTAGTTTTTTCAAATATATTTCTCTTTTCAGCGAACTATGGTGGACGGTCAAGACCGGCCGACATTCAAAAGGATCATTGAATTTTTTTGAATCATTCAAATAAAGTTTCCTTTGCTGAAAGATATCTTCAAGCCCCACGGACGCCATTGATCTGTATTTGTAAAGGAAGGGGACGGGGTATGGCCTAATAATCTTGATGAGTTTTTCGGCTTCTTCCCTTTGTGTCATATCATTCTTTCAGGCTTAAAATAATTATACCGCAAGTTGCTTCACTTATATAATTATCCGAGTCACAATTGCAGTATATCCAGATATTAAGGGCAAGGCAACATGCTGTTATATTACTTAAACCATAGAGTTCGTGCCAAACTCAACAGTTGACGGAATCATGGGGCGGGGATGATTCTCTAGTACTTTAGCAACTCTTTACCGTGTGTTAGGTCAGCTCGCAAGAAAGCCTCAAAAAAATCAATCGCACTCAAATCGTGTAGAAAATTGTAAGAACCATCCTACCAGAGTCAGATTGCGATTGAGTTATGAAATGAATTTTTATGTTTGGGTTTGCACAAAGCCATTCCTGAACATCTGCTTCTAAGGTATCAAGATTTGAATGAAATATTTTAACCGTCATGAAACTCTCCTATTACTATGCGCTTAAATCGATTCTATGCGGCCTTCTTGAGGGCCCCGGAAATAAGGAGGGCTTAGAGCACACCACATGGCAATGACTCTATAATGAACTTGGATTGATATTATTTCAAGTGATGATTTATCGCAGAAACATACATTACAGATACTGCATCAAAGCCTTATGTTTATTACAATTTGATTTGATAATTTGGTGATGATATAATATAAATGATTTTGTTTAAAAGCCTATAGGAATACATAGGTTATCTTTGATGAATTCATTGAATAAGTGGATAATAAGTAGATCAAGTTCTTTGAGTGCTTGGGCATCCCTATTGGGGATCATTGCTTTCCCCACAATTGTAATTACAACTATTCTTGGATATGTACAAATAAGAGACCATTTTAAACAACCTGATTTAATACTAGAATTTTCAAACCCAGACTCTTTGTCTTTTACCATTGAGAACACAAAAGATGTTTTAGCTGAACAGCCACTCTATTGGTTTGCAATAGTTGATATTGATGAAAAGACCCCGACCCCTGTACCTGAACCAGCAAGAGAACTATCATATATTAGAGGGCTCGATAAAAAGGGACCAACTTCTTTTGGTTATGGATACTTGAAAGCGGGGCATCGATATTTTGGCTTTGCAGGTATCAATTGCAAAAATTGTGAAAAAACAAGGCGATATTGGCTTTATTTTATTCATGGAAATAAATCAGATGCTTGGTACAGAGAAATGGAAAAAAATGAAAAACAAGGAATAACAATTAATTTCAAAGAATTAGCACATAACCCAACAAATTATTTTGATAATATATTCCCAGATAAAACAAGATTTCCAATAGAGTAAGTGCGTTTACCTAAACCATAACTCACGTGCCATACTCAACGGTTGACAGAATCACTGGGCGAGGCATTGACCCCGTTTTTTTTATTTCTCCTGCTTTGGCTTTATCTTACCATGCTTTATCAGGGACACATACGCCCGGCAGTTATTCGAGCAGAATTGCCTCCTCCCCATGCGTTGAACAAGATAAAATTTCCCGCAATGTTTACAAAAGCCGAAATAGTCCTGCCCGCCTAATTCAAGAAAGCCGATGAACATTCTGGAAATAATGATGTGCCAGGGGAAGATGAATCCTATCTCTTTTAGGTCTCCATGTTCATCCGGGCCATCGGGATTTATTATAGAATACTGGCCTAGGCACTTAGGAGAGATTGACCTTGTTTTTATGAATCCTTTATCTCCTGTTAATTTATAAACTTCTATCACGTTGCCATAGTTGCTTTCACATATCTGTTGCATCCAATGACTGAATGGCTGTTTATCAAAACAGATTTGCCAAGGTTTATTTAAGGATATGAGATTTTTCAAAATGCTCAAAGTTTGAAAACGTGAATAGTATGTCTGGAAATACAACGGGCCTACTCCCCTTCCCTCTGAATCTCTCCATGCTTGAATATTTAAGGGCAAATTTAAAGAGAATCTTTCTCTCTGATCTTCACTTCCTAGTCTTCTATAATCTAGGGCGAGTAACTTACTAAATTTTTCTTCATTTGTTTCAAAATCTATCAGGAAAACATCATTTTTCCCTATCTCAAAAGATATATCCAATAGGGCTATGGCTTCCTTTGCCAAGCCCCGCATTTGCCATCCTCGAAGATCAGGGGCGTATAATTTCACCAACCAGTCACCAAGATTCTGCATGTGCATGTAATCGCTAGTTGCCATTGTTAATACTCCTTACCTTCCCTTTGTTCGGAAGTAATAGGCTATCTGAGAGGTTCACCATGTCCTTGAGCCTTTGTTCTTGAAGGTGCGCATATCTCATTGTTGTATAAGGATCACGATGCCTGAGAAGGCGCTGGACTGTGTATAAGTCAACACCGGCATTAGCAAGAGCGCTTCCAAAATGATGCCGTAAACCATGAAATCGGAAACCTGAAGGGAGCTCGGCAATCTTCCTTATAGACTCCCACACACTCCCCACATCCTTCCGTTGAGCACCCTTGATGCCATAGAAGATGAACGGGGTATCATCCCTCTTAGGAACATCCTTCAACACCTTGAGCGCTTCACCTGATAGCGGTAGCACTTCATCCTTCCCGCTCTTCGGGTTCTTGAGCATCACAAGGGAACGCTCTTCGTCTATGTGCTCCCATTGGAGCTTGAAGATCTCCCCTCTCCGAAGACCTGTTAGAATGGCAAACTTGATAATGGAGGCACCCATTCTGTCAGGATATACGGCAAGGGTATCCATGAGGCGCTTAACCTCATTCATGGTTAGAAACTCGGTGATCTGGTTGTTAAGTTTTATCTTCTTAACTCGTACGCAGGGATTAGCGCCTGAGTACATGCTCCACTCGTCGGTGGCCATCTTGTATAGATGAGATAGGAGAAAAAGAACCTGCTTCCTGGTTGCATCGGCATACTTCCTCTTATATGGAGAGGTGCCGTTTTTCATTGAAATGAGGATTTTCTCCACATCAAATTGTGAGATCTTATCAAGCGTGGTGCTACCGAATACCGGCTCTATATGCTTCCTGTAATAATGTTCATCGGTGACCCATGACTTTGTTTTGTTATTCTTTGCCCAGGGGAGATACTTTTTCCAGACATCACCCAAGGTGTGAATCTTGGTCTTTTTGAGCTTATACTCACCACGGAGAATGTCATTTTTTATGGTTGTCTCCACTTCCCTGGCAAGCTCAAGATTGCCCACAATGCGGGTGACTCGCTCTATGCCATCCCGCACCACTACACGATATTTTCGATTCTTAGGCAGGGGTGTTTTACACTTCGGACATACCTTACCACCTATTGATAAATCACTCTTGCAAGTGCTACACCTTACGAAAATGGCCATGTATCCTACCTCCACAGTTAATCAGGGTGTGTCATTGGTGTGTCATCCCGCATATTAAGAGGTCTAATGCGGGTAAACAATATACATACCGTAATTAAGTTAATACGCCGTAGATACTAAGATAGTCAAGATAATAATACTATGGTAAAGTATTAGGTTGGCATTCAGGTTCTAGTGGGTGCAAGCTCGTGCAGGTTCAAGTCCTGTTCCCGGCACCATTTTTATCTATATAACTCAATCAATTCATTCCTCTTGTAAATATTAATTATTTATAATATGATAATAATTACTTATGCATATGAGATGGCGGCTGAAAGTTATCATTCCAATCATGCTGATGCTGTTCGGATGCAGCTCTGACAAGGGTGAAGATAATAATCTTCCAACCATTCAGTATGAGGTAAGCACCGGTGCCTACAATACAACCATTATTTACCGTGATGAAAACGGGGTTGACCAAGAAATAACAAATATTGATTCCCATACAAGGCCGTGGACCTATGCTTTATCTGCTGCGGCAGGCACACACCTTGAACTTTCAGCCAGACTCCTCGGTGATAACCCTGACACGGTAATCGTCACTATTAAGGTCAATCATCTTGATACAAATGAACAGCGAAGTTACGGGGTAGGAGTGAGCGCAAAGATAACCTATGATATTCCCCTCACCGATTAAAGGCTGATTTCATGAATCATGAGAAAAAAAAGCGAATTTATTTGTCAATCATCCCGCGGGCGTACCAAGCCATTCAATAAGATTATCGTGCGATTCTCCTAAAAAGACCACCGGGTAATGCTTGACCAAGGATGCATCTGATTTGAATTTTTCAAGCCAGCTGTCCTGCAAAGGAATCAAGTTGCTCATTACCGCCGCGTCTTCCATGCCAAGACGCTTGGCAAGATCCACTTGCCCCAGGAAAAGTGGCTTATCAGCCAGGCCGAAAACAAGATAGCTGAACTGAGTCACTCTCACGATATCAATCTTGCGCCCCTTTATAGTACCCTTCCATGCTGGGGAAAACCCTGTGCTTGAAGCAATAGAGGCCCTCAGGCTCTCCAGGCCGTCTGCAGTGATATTCGTACAGAAGTCCATGAGCTCGGCTTTGGTAAAATTTCTGAATTTCAAGTTTATCTGGCGGTAGGGCCTCATCTGGTACATAACGTGGTTATAGCCCTTTAGAACTTGCAAGGATGGTCTTTTGCCGATTTCAAGCATATGCCGGTTTACCTTTACGGCCTGCATATCCTGGCGGC
>CAYMDG010000086.1:9587-11858 GCA_964388905.1 uncultured Bacteriovoracaceae bacterium | reverse complement strand
AGGGGCTCTCTGTCAAGAGGTTTTTCAAGGCTGATCAAAGGACTTGAGTAAAAAATCATAAGGAGACCTTTGAAGAATCGTTCCGTTAAGGTTTTCATCTCAAAAGATAGATTATCTGCAAGAGATATGTGAAAATAATTACATAAAATTAAACGTTGCAAGAGGAGGAACCATGTTTAATCCGAAGAAAATCTTAGTCCCAACCGATTTTTCCGAACCCTCACACAAGGCAGTAGAGCATGCCGTTGAAATAGCAGCCAAATATAACGCCAAGATTGCTATCCTGCATGTGGTAGAGCAAAATGTTAAGCAATGCGCCATAGACTACATGGTGGATTATTGTATCAGCGATGACTTCGTATCTACCTTTGAACGAGAACTCATGAAATCATCAAATGAGCGTCTTGCGAAACTGATCGATTCTCTTAAAGACGCTAAAAAAGCAGACATCTCTTACATGGTAAAAAAAGGCGACACTGCTGATGTCATACTTGACGAACTCGACAGACTCGGTTCCGACCTTATAGTCATTGCCGCCCATGGCAAGGTAAAGGGGGTGAAACACGACATCGGCGGTGTTACCGATAAGGTTGTCAGAGCCGCCAAGTGTCATGTCCTGGTTGACAAGGCCTAGCCATTGGGGGGAAATTTATTTCGTTGCCCCCCTTTTTATCTTGGCAATGTGAATTTTAGTGCGTCTTATGAAGATGCAACTCACTATGGGCTTGCATTTCAAGCAGAATTATGCTAAAAGATAGCATTACGATTAATGCAGCATGGAAGGTGACACGATCGGATGCTCCATACTGTATCATTTTAATACTGTATCATTTTAATGTAATGACGGGAGGGATACCCAATGGAAAGAACATCATGCCTGATTGTATTAATGGCACTTTTGGTCAGTGCCTGCAGTACGGGCAATAACCCTGTTTCCCTTATACAGAACAAAGATTACCAGCACGCCCTCATAGAAATACTTCCCATTGCCGAGCAGGGAAATGCCCAAGCCCAGTATAACCTTGGGCTCATGTATATCAATGCCTGGGGGGTGCCTCAGGACTTTCTCAAGGCAGCCAGATGGTTCCAGAAGGCAGCGGAAAACGGTAACGTGGATGCCCAGTTCAATCTGGGAATCATGTATTATAAAGGCATGGGAGTTACACGCAATTATGCCGAGGCTGCCAAATGGTTCACCGAGGCCTCGGAACAGGGTTATGTAAAGGCGCAGAGCAATCTCGGGTTCATGTATTACAGGGGTCTGGGCGTCAAGCAGGATTATGTAAAGGCTGAAAAGTGGTACCGAGAGGCTGCAAATCAAGGTGATGTGGAGGCCCAAAGGCGTCTGGGAAATATCTATTATCATGGAAAGGATACAGCCCAGGATCTGAAAGAGGCTGTCAAGTGGTACCGAAAAGCCGCGGATCAAGGCAATGTTGAATCACAGAGCATTCTCGGAGACATATACAGTAACGGAGCGGGTGTAGCAAAAAACTATGCAGAGGCCATCAAGTGGTACTCCTTGGCCGCCATACAGGGGAACACCCATTCCCAGAGCAGCCTTGGATTTATCTATCTCAACGGCGAGGGCGTACATCAGAATTTTTCCGATGCCGCCTACTACTTCCGCATGGCCGCAGAGCAGGGCAACAACCTTTCACAGGGTTATGTCGGTTATTTCTATGACCACGGCCTGGGCGTGCCCCAGGACTATACTGAAGCCACCAAGTGGTATCTCATGGCAGCTGAACAGGGTGATGCCGTCATTCAGTTCAACCTCGGCCTCCTGTACTCGGGCGGCAAGGGCGTCCAGCAAAATTATGAAGAGGCTGCCAAGTGGTTTCAGAAGTCTGCAGAGCAAGGTTATGACAAGGCTTTATACAACTTAGGGCTTCTGTACAGCAACGGCAGCGGGGTACCAAAGGATTATATGCAGGCTTACTTGTGTTTCAAACTGGCAGCTGAACAAGGTATAGAAACTGCGAACACCTATCTCGAAACCATGGCACAACAGATGACGCCGGCCCAGATTGCACAGGCGCAAGAAATGGCAAAGGCATGGAAGCAGCCGGTTAGCTCTGCGAATTAAGGCTCATCACAGCAAAACATACTCGGATCATTAAGGTACTATCTATGGTCCATGTATACAATAACTTGCTGGGGACAAGATAAGAATAGGACATCAGAAATCCCATCCATTGCCCACAAGTATTCAGGTATCCACAGAGATGTCACGGCAGCCAGAATAATCAACACTCTCTTCATAACTAT
>CAYMDG010000086.1:6356-9487 GCA_964388905.1 uncultured Bacteriovoracaceae bacterium | reverse complement strand
TATCCATTTATAATGATCCTTGACATGAACAGTCGAGTTCTTATAGCCTCCCAAATCCTGGAGAAAGATTGATCCGTATGAGCATGATTGAGGCATGGATCGCATTAGACCTCTTGCCGGCCATTGGCCCAAGAACAGCGCAGAGGCTCATTCAGATCTATGGAACCCCTGAAATCATCCTTGCCAAACCGATTTCTGAACTCAAAAATTTGAGTATCCTGAATAAGGCACAGCTCGATTCCCTTGCAAGCGGTCCTGATTATAAGCGAGTCAAGGAGGTGCTGTGCAAGCTCGATTCCCTAGGTGCCTATGCAGTTTGCCTGGATGATCCCGCCTATCCTCCTCAATTGAAAGAGATAGACGACCCTCCGAGCGTGCTCTATATCAAGGGCAGCCTTGATGACTTAGAGCCATCCGTAGCCATTGTGGGAACACGATATCCTTCCCATTATGGAAAGGAAATGGCCTTAAGGCTTGCACAGAGCTTGAGCGTCCAAGGCATATCCATTATATCCGGACTTGCCCGCGGCATAGATGGGCAGGCGCACCTTGGTGCACTGGATGGTATTGCCCAGACGGTTGCCGTGCTGGGCTCCGGTATCGATATTATCTACCCCCCGGAACACGCTAAACTCTTCGAGAGCATAACAGCCAAAGGCGCCGTCATTACGGAACTCCCTCCGGGAACCAGCCCTGATGCCAAGAATTTTCCCAGGCGGAACCGTATTATTTCAGGTCTGTGCCAGGGTGTGATTGTTGTGGAGGCGACCCTGAGGTCCGGGGCCATGATCACGTCACGATATGCCCTTGAACAGGGCAAGCTCATCATGGCTGTCCCGGGCAACGTTACGAATCCACGCTCACAGGGCACGCACCAACTAATCCGCCAGGGCGCGGTCCTTATTCGGGATGCAGATGACGTACTGGCTGAGATTGCACCCCAGATTACGGGCCTACTCGATAAATGTAAACCTTCCTTGACAGGAACCGATGATATTCTTACCCTGGTGGCTGCATCACCGTTGAGTATCGATGATATCGCTATTCAACTCAATATAGATATTATGGAAGCAAGCCGAAGGGTCAGTATGCTTGAACTTACCGGGGCTGTAGAACGGATTGAAGGAAATAGATACACACTAAGGAGCATGAATGGCTAAATCTCTGGTAATTGTAGAATCACCCGCTAAGGCAAGGACCATCAAGCGATACCTCGGAAAAGGCTTCGAGGTGGAGGCCACCATGGGCCACATCAAGGACTTGCCGAAAAACAAGATCAACATAGACTTTGAGAACGGCTTTCTGCCGGCATACAAAGTGATACCAGCCAAGCGTGATGTAGTGAAGAAGATAAAAAGCCTGGCGGATAAGGCCGATAACGTCTATCTCGCATCCGACCCTGACCGCGAGGGTGAGGCTATAGCATGGCATGTTGCAGAAGAGATCAAGAAGCCCAAATCGGCTGTTTATCGCATCACTTTCCATGAAATTACCAAAAAGGCCATTGATGAGGCCCTGAAAAGCCCCAAGGAGCTGAACCACCAACTCTACGACGCACAGATGGCCAGAAGGTCCATGGACCGGATCGTGGGATACACCATGAGCCCGTTGTTGTGGAAGAATGTCAAGCGGGGCCTTTCCGGGGGCAGGGTGCAATCCGTAGCGCTTCGGCTCATATGTATGCGCCAGGAGGAGATCGAGTCCTTTGTTGCAAGGGAGTATTGGACAGTGGAGGCACTGCTCATGACACCTGCAGGCGATACCTTTATTGCCAAGGTAGTCATACCCAAGGAGATGCAAGATGACCGGAGCGCACTTGAGGTTCTTGAAAAGATCAATTCCGCCCCTGCCATCACCATCCAAAAGATAACACGGCAGGTGCGTACAAAGAATCCGCTCCCGCCGTTTATCACCTCGACCCTTCAGCAGGCGGCATCGTCGCGCCTGAGGTATTCAGCCAAAAAGACCATGATGCTCGCGCAGCAGCTCTATGAGGGTCTGCCCATTGGGGGAGACGAAATCACAGGTCTCATCACCTATATGCGAACAGATTCCCCGGTAATCTCGGAAGAGGCTATAGGCGAGGTGAGGCAATTCATACCCCAGACCTTCGGTGATCCTTATCTGCCGGAAAAACCCAGGCGTTACAAGGCCAAGAAGTCCGCCCAGGAGGCCCACGAGGCCATCAGGCCCACGAGCCTTGCGAACACCCCTGAATCCTTACGTCCATACCTGAATGATGACCAGTTCGCCATTTATGATCTTATATGGAAACGCTTCATTGCATCCCAGATGAATAGCGCCACCTTTGATCAGACAAGTGTGGATATCTCTGCGGGAGAAGTGGGCCTGAGGTCAACTGGCTCCATCATGACCTTTGACGGCTTCCTGAAAATTTATGACACCAACGGCGATGAAGATGAAAGCAGGCTTCCCGATTCCTTCAAGGAGGGAGACACCCTCAGTCTACAGAAGGTCGATAAGGCACAGCATTTCACTCAGCCTCCCCCACGTTATACCGAAGCCGGCCTCATAAAGGAGCTTGAAGACAAAGGTATCGGCAGGCCGAGCACCTATGCCCCCACCATCTCCACCATCGTTGACAGGGGTTATGTAAGAATGGAGGCACGTTCCTTTATGCCCACGGAACTTGGAAGGGATGTGAACATCCTGCTGGTAAAGCATTATCCCCATATTCTCGATATCGGCTTTACTGCAAAGATGGAAGACTCCCTGGACCTCATCGAGGATGGCCAGGAGGCTTATGCAAAGGTAATGTCCGACTTCTACAAAACCTATAATACCGAGCATGAAAGCGCGCTGGTGAATATGGAGAATCTCAAGGCAGAACTGCGTCCGTCGGGTTTGATGTGCCAGGTCTGTGGTAAGGAGATGCTCATAAAGCTCGGTAAAAACGGTTATTTCCTCGGTTGCGCAGGCTACCCTGACTGTACCAACACCCAGGAGTACACCCGCGACGAATCAGGAAAAATCCGTGCCGCTGAGGCAATAAAGGCCGAAGAAACAGGGGAAGTCTGCGAGAAATGCGGCTCTACCATGGTAATGAAACGCGGCAGGTTCGGACCCTTCATGGCATGCAGCAACTACCCGGAATGCAAGAACACCAAGCG
>CAYMDG010000086.1:4300-6256 GCA_964388905.1 uncultured Bacteriovoracaceae bacterium | reverse complement strand
AAAGGGACCAAGCTGATCTGCCCGAATCCTGAGTGCACGTACAGCGAAGATGTCCTTTCCTAGAGCCCGTGTCATCGGAGGTGGGCTGGCCGGGGTTGAAGCGGCGCATATCCTCGCCAAGGCAGGAGTCCATGTAGACCTGTTCGAGATGCGCCCGGCCAGGGCGACTCCTGCCCATAAGACTGACTTGCTGGCCGAGCTCGTGTGCAGCAATTCATTCAAGGGTGTTGACCCCATGACCGCACACGGCATCTTAAAGCGTGAAATGCAATCACTGGGTTCCATCGTCCTTGGTGTTGCCGGCAAGACATGCGTCCCTGCGGGAAAGGCACTGGCCGTTGACCGCACAGCCTTCGCCTCGCAGATTACCGAATATATCACTGCTCAAAGCCTGATTACCCTTAGGCGTGAAGAAGTAAAAACCATTGAAAGAGATTGCCCCACCATCATTGCCACAGGGCCGCTGACGTCTGATGTGTTGGCCAAGGACCTTGCCTGCCTGACAGACAGCAGCAGGTTATTCTTCTATGACGCCATCTCACCCATTATTGAGGCTGAGAGCATAGACATGGGCCATGCATTTTTCGGGGCCCGGTGGTCTGATGACAATCCGGACTACCTCAACTGCCCCCTTGATGAGGATCAGTACCGGTTGTTTATGGGGGAGCTCCTGAAGGCGGACAAGGTGGGCTCCCATGAATTTGAGGATGCCAGGTTCTTCGAGGCATGCCTGCCCATAGAAGTTCTGGCTTCAAGGGGCACGGATGCCTTGCGTTTCGGTCCTATGCGTCCGGTAGGACTGAAAGATCCCTCAACCCTGAAAAGACCCTATGCCGTAGTTCAGCTGCGCAAAGAAAATCTCTTGGGGAACGCCTATACCATGGTGGGTTTTCAGACCCGCCTTACCTACCCGGAGCAGAAGAGGATCATCGGCCTGATCCCGGCGCTTTCATCCGCCAAGTACCTCCGGTATGGGAGCATCCACAGGAACACCTATCTGGACTCGCCTCGGGTTCTCGGGAGCGACTTAAGGCTGTTGGGCCTGTCAAACACCTATCTCGCCGGCCAGATCATGGGGGTAGAGGGATATATGGAATCAGCAGCCACGGGTATCCTGGCCGGCATCTCCCTGCTTAGAAGAATCAAGGGCAAACCATTCCACCCCCCGGGTACCGAGACGGCCATGGGGGCACTGATGCACTATATAACCGATTGCCAGATAAAAGTTTTCCAACCTATGAACATCAATTTCGGCATCATGGCCATACCTGATGTACCAAAGAACAAACGATCCGAAGAAAGGAGCGAAAGGGCATTTCTGGCATTCAATCAATGGAAGAATTCTCTCTCGGACACTTTGGGCTGATCATTTTATGATCTTTAATTTTTATTGATGCTTCTTGACAGACACATCGATAATCATTACACTAAGATTGCCTGGACAATGGTCATTATCATATTTAACCGTGGTAAAACCCGCCAAAAGTTTTCCCCGGATTTTGATAATACCCCTTTTCCGGACATTAACACCAGGGTCTTAAACCCTCTTTCCAGGGGAGCAGGCCCAAAAGAACGGAGGATTGAATGGCTACAGGAACAGTGAAGTGGTTCAATGAGAAAAAGGGTTTTGGTTTCATCACACAAGATAGCGGCAGCGATGTTTTTGTCCACTATTCAGCAATCAAGGGAGATGGTTTCAAGACGCTTTCCGAGGGAGATAAGGTTACCTTCGAAGTAACCGATGGACCTAAAGGTCCGCAAGCATCAAACGTAATGAGGCTGTAATTTTCTTACCGGGGCAGGTCTCTCCTGCCCCGGTTCAATGATATTTCAGCGCACATTAAAAAAAACCTTGTAGTCCTTTAAGGGCGAGGTGCTCATAATGAAGGTTATTCAAGGTTTACATCCGCAGAGTCTCTGGCGCAACTTCTGGGAGATCTCTCAGATACCTCGCGA
>CAYMDG010000086.1:0-4200 GCA_964388905.1 uncultured Bacteriovoracaceae bacterium | reverse complement strand
GGCCTCACCGGGGCATACAACCTTTCCCGAGGATCATTTTCCGCCCCTACTCTCATCAACCTTGATTCAGAAGATGAGGGAACCTTCTACATCGGGTGCGCCGGAGGCATGGATACTGAGCTCATCCTTGAACCTGATTTCACGACGGTCCCGGAAAATACCGTCCCTGTGGGGGTAAAGATAACCGGGCTTAGGGGCGGTCATTCAGGTGTTGACATTCACCAGGGGCTGGCAAATGCAATTAAGCTGCTCAACCGCTTCCTTCATGCCATGTATGAGGCATATGGATTTCACCTTGTATCCATCAGGGGGGGCAACAAACATAACGCCATCCCGCGCGAGGCTGAAGCGGTAATTCATGTTTCAAGGCCAGACGTTGACGCACTGAAGAGGGAAGCGGTTCATTGGAACAATATCTTCAGATCAGAGTTCAGTCATATTGATGACGGGGTTGCACTCACGCTTGAGGAGTTGGACCAAAGCACAAGCAGAGTAATCGAACCCGCAGATACGGCGAAGATACTAAACTTGCTCCAGGCCTTGCCCCATGGGCCATTGAAGACCGACCTGAAGATGTACAACACCGTAGTCACTTCAACAAATTTAGCGGTGTGTTCATTCAAGCTCGACAATTTCGTGATTACTACCAGCCAGAGGAGCATCACCCAGAGCGCGCTGCACGACATGGCCTTGCAAGTGGCCTCAGTGGGCGAGCTGGCAGGCTGCCGTGTCAACAAGGGCAATTCCTACCCTGCATGGAAGCCGGACCTTTCTTCTCCCCTTCTAAAAAAATGCACAGATCTCTATCATGAGCTCTTAAAAAAGGAGGCCATGGTGAAAATAATCCACGCCGGGTTAGAGTGTGCAGTAATCGGTGAAAGGATTAAAGGACTCGATATGATCTCGTTCGGCCCCACCATCGAGCAGCCCCACTCACCCAATGAACGGGTGAATATTGATAGCGTGCAGCGATTCTGGGATTATCTGCAGGCGCTGTTGAGGCAAATGGCCGAAAAGTGAACGGTTCTTGTTTTCTTTAACCTGTTGCCAGTCAATTACCGTTTTAACCCCAGATGCTGCGTTTAGCCCGGATTTTTGCGTTTTATATGAGTAAAATCTTGATCCGTTCAAAACCTCAATCTTGCAGGCTTGAAGGACCGTTATAATTCGCGTTCCACAAAGGCTGCAAGATTGAGGTTTTGAACGGACCTAATTTAATAACAATACCATGGTCGCTTTTGTGTTTTATGTTTAAGGCCGCCTTTAGATGCATGCAGCTATTATGGATACATTCAATTGCAAAATTGGGCTTTAACCCTTCTGTATACAGATCGAGACCGTGTTTTTTGACTTGGCAAGAAAAGTATATTCTGCAATATCTTAAGTAAGACATAGGAGGGCTTTATGTATAAAATTGATCTGCTCAATAACATCTCGGAAAAAGGCTTAAGTCTGTTCACGGAAAAATATGAGTACCGCTCCGATATTTCTGAACCGGACGGTATATTGGTACGGAGCAAGGAAATGAAAGACATGAGCTTGCCCGGCAGCGTTAAAGCCATTGCCCGGGCCGGCGCCGGTGTCAACAATATCCCCATCGACAAATGTTCGGAGAAAGGCATAGTCGTTTTTAATACCCCGGGTGCAAACGCAAATGGGGTAAAGGAACTGGTCATCTTGGGCCTGTTGCTGTCCTCACGGAAAGTGACGGATGGAATCTCCTGGGCCAAAGGGCTGGTGGGTGAAGGCGACAAGGTGCCTGATCTTATCGAAAAGGGAAAATCCAAGTTCGGCGGAACGGAAATACTTGGCAAGAAGATGGGGGTAGTCGGACTGGGCGCGATTGGCATCATGGTGGCTAACGCCGCCGAATCACTCGGCATGGAAGTGTGCGGATATGATCCGTATCTGTCCATTGACGCCGCATGGAGACTGTCCCGCAATATAAAGAGGTCGGCAAGCCTGGACCGTTTGTTGGCTGAGTGTGATTACATTTCGCTGCATGTTCCTCTTAACAAGGACACGAGGGGGTTCATGAATGCTGAAAAATTTGCGGTCATGAACAACGGGGCAAAGCTCTTGAACTTCTCCAGAAGGGAGCTGGTGAATTCAACTGATTTGCAGAAAGCCATTACCGATGGTATCGTGAGCTGCTACGTGACAGACTTCCCCGATGAAGAGCTTATTAAGATGGATAAGTGCATAGCCATTCCGCATCTGGGGGCTTCGACCGAGGAGTCTGAAGAAAACTGCGCTATTATGGCGGCTCTGCAGCTCATGGATTTCCTGGAGAATGGGAATATCAAGAATTCCGTCAACTTCCCGGAGTGTTTTCTCGACAGGTCGAGCAATCAGAGATTGACCATCTCCAACCAGAACTCGCCGGGCATGATTGAGAAAATCACACACCTGTTCGCCGATAACAAGATCAACATCGCCGACATGCTCAACAAAAGCAAAGGTAATATTGCCTATAATATTATTGATATCGAAACCGACATTAACGACGATCTGATAAAAAAAATCGGATCCGTCGAAGGCGTAATCGGGGTCAGGGTACTTTAAAAAAAGCGCGGTAAAAAATTTTACGTTTAAGCAAGAGTGCCCGGTGTAGATCCGCCGGACACTCTGCTTTTGCTATTGGCTCAGAGAATCTATATTGCTCATCACCCTTCTTTCCTCTCTTGTGGTTGACACCTCAAGAACCATTTGTTAAAAGTGCTCCGAACCTATAACTTAAGGCTAAGGAGAGACCTTGAAGATATTGATAAGCGACAAGCTATCTGATAGGGGAGTTGAAATCCTTAAGAACGGTGGTTGTACGGTTGATGTGAAGACCGGCTTGAAACCCAAGGGGCTCGTGGGAACCGCAGGCATGACACTCGGCGAGGCTGGAATCAACATCGCGCGGTTGTTCCTGGGCAGGGACCGCCAGGAAGGCTCAGCCATTAACATGATTAAGGTTGATGCCGAAGTACCGAAGAAGGTCATTGAGAAGACCAGAAAGGTGGGGAATGCCCTTTCCATTCAGAAGGTCTTCATATAGGCCTATCTCCAAGGAGGATCCTTACGCATGGCAAACATCGTGGTGGTAGGCACCCAGTGGGGTGATGAGGGAAAGGGTAAGATCGTTGATCTGCTCACCGAGAAGTCCGACCTTATCATAAGGTTTCAAGGCGGCAATAATGCGGGTCATACCCTTGTCGTAGGCGATAAGAAGGTTGTTCTTCACCTGATCCCATCAGGAATCCTCCATCCCGGCAAGCTCTGCGTCATCGGATCAGGAGTTGTCCTGGATCCGGAAACCCTCCTGGAAGAGATAAGCGCACTGATAAATAAGGGGTATGATGTCTCACCTGCTACCGTTGCCATAAGCGACAGGGCCCATGTAATCATGCCATACCACAGGATCATAGATACCGCCCGGGACTGCACCCAGGGCATCGGCACCACAGGAAGGGGTATCGGACCTGCGTATGAGGACAAGGCCAGGCGCCTTGGTATCAGGATCATAGACCTTGTCAACGAACCCTATTTAAAAACCAAGCTCGATGCCGCTTTCGAAGAAAAACAAGAGTACATCACCAAGATCCTCAAGATCAAGGCCCTGGATAAAAACAGCATGTTTGACAAGCTTGCACAGATGGGCACCCAGATCAAACCCTTTGTGACTGATGTCCCTGTACTGCTTGACTCCAAGATGAGACAGGGTAAACACCTCCTCTTCGAAGGGGCGCAGGGCGCCAATCTGGACATGGACCACGGTACATATCCCTATGTCACCTCTTCCAATACCGTTGCCGGACAGGCATGTGTAGGCACCGGCATAGGCCCCACAAAGATTACCTCCGTGCTTGGCATCTGCAAGGCATACACCACACGGGTCGGAGGAGGCCCCTTGCCCACCGAGCTGAGTGATGAGATAGGCGAGCGTCTTCGTGCCTTTGGCGGCGAGTACGGTGCGACAACCGGCAGACCACGCCGTTGCGGCTGGCTCGATCTCGTTGCCCTGCGGCATTCCATACGGTTGAGTTCCATCTCTTATCTTGCCATTACCAAGCTCGACGTACTCTCAGGTTTCGAAACCATAAAGGTGGCCACCGCATACAAGTCAGGCAATACCATCATAGAGAACATGCCTGCAAATCTCGATATGTATTCAGACCTTGATCTTGTCTTTGATGAGCTGCCCGGGTGGGA
>CAYMDG010000085.1:0-11863 GCA_964388905.1 uncultured Bacteriovoracaceae bacterium | reverse complement strand
GATTTCGCCAGGCCCGTATTGCCCGTCCGAAGAATGTGATGTATGGATGTGGAGGTCGTACACGGCGGATAAACCCTACCACTCTCTATGCCGATAAGGCAATTGATTGTGTGTGCATTTAAGGAGAGCTTCGATGAAGAGCGAGAAATATATCATTGACCAGATCAAGCCGCAGGAATCGTGGAGGGTCTTCAGGGTCATGGCCGAGTTCGTGGACGGCATCGAGCAGCTGTCCCCCCTGGAGCCGGCAGTAACCATCTTCGGCTCTGCCAGGTCAAAACCCGGCGACAAGTATTACACCATGGCCGAAGAGCTGGGACGGATGCTGGCCAATGAAGGATTCTCGGTAATAACAGGCGGCGGCCCGGGCATCATGGAGGCGGCAAACAAAGGGGCCCATGAGGCAGGGGGACAGTCAGTGGGGCTGAATATCGTCCTGCCCTTTGAACAGAAGTCCAACCCCTATACCACCATACACATCAATTTCCGTTACTTCTTCGTGCGAAAGGTCATGTTCGTCAAGTATGCCATGAGCTATGTCATTTTCCCCGGCGGATTCGGGACCATGGATGAGCTCTTCGAGGCCCTCACCCTGATCCAGACCGACAAGCTCAAGCCCTTCCCGGTGATCATGATAGGTTCGCAATACTGGGCCGGCCTGCTTGAATGGATCGAGGACACCATGCTGGAAGACGGCATGATACTGCCTGAAGACAGGTCCATCTATACCCTGGTGGACTCGCCGAGAGACGCCGTGGAGATCATCAAGAATTCAAAGGTGTATTGATTACAACCTTGGATACCCTGTCGTTTGCTGCAAGGATGCTTTATTTTGCCTGCACAGAATGATCATCTCGCCATGGCGAGATGATCATTCTGTGCAGGCAGGTTTATTAAGCCGAGATTTAAAGCATGGTAGGAGTCTTAAGATATCATCCCTTCCCGGACATGATCTCAGCCCTCTTGTAGGCTGCAGTAACTGCATCAATAACGGCTGAGCGAAAACCCTTTGACTCAAGAACGGATATCCCTTCAATGGTTGTGCCGGAAGGAGAGGTTACCATGTCCTTGAGCTGGCCCGGGTGCTTCCCGAGTTCGAGGACCATTGCACCAGCCCCTTTCATGGTTGCTGCTGCAAGCCGTAAGGCCACATCCCTCGGCAGACCGGCCTTTACCGCCCCATCGCACATCGCCTCCAGGAACAGGAAACAGAAGGCCGGCCCTGAACCTGAAAGGGCCGTGACCGCATTGATGTATTTCTCATCCATCTCAAGGCATATGCCCACAGCAAAGAAGATCTCCTTTGCGATCTCTTTATCCTGCGCTGTGCATGATGATGAAGCCGCAAGAACTGTGGCGCCTTCAAGCACCAGTGCCGGCGTGTTGGGCATCACCCTCACTATCTTGGCCTGTGGCCCCAGTACATCAAGCATGCTTTTCAATGTTACACCGGCTGCAATGCTTATGATGAGCTTCCCGGCTAGAGATCCCTTGATGTCTTGCAGCAGGGTCGAAATCTGGTCGGGCTTGGTTGCGAGTATTACAATATCCCGCGAGCGGACAAGCTCCTGCATGGATGCGGCGCATTCGATGCCCAAAACGCTGCGCAGATGATCCATACGATCCGGCTTGATGTCGAATACTTTGATTTCTTCGGGGTTTATCAGGTCTTTCTTTATCAATCCTGATATAATCGCCTCTGCCATATTCCCTGCGCCGATAAAGCCGATCGGTTTCATCACACCTCCCTTACCATGTACGTGATATTTCATAGGGTTGCCATATTACATGCTCATGCGTCAACCTCCGGTTCTCGTCATGATATTATGTAAACTTCTGTGCATGAAAAACCGATAATAAAAAAATATGGACCAAACAAAATACATCAAGAAAATTCAAGGAGTTTTTTTCGAAGAATCCACCATTACCCTGGGGACCGGTCATACCCAGAAAAACCAGAAGATGAAGAACTATTGCCAGGCCGAACAGATAGATGGTGAAAAGGTCAAACTAAGCTTCCTGGGCAACGAAGGAAAACCCACCGGCATTGTCATAGAAATCGCCTATGACGAGTTCCTGAAACGTTATACCTTTGACCCCAACTACCGGGTAAAGACAAAGAATGAGGCTGAGCACGACCGGCATGTGGCCGTGGCTGAAAAACAAAGGGCACGGGGCGAGCTCTTTTCGGCTGAGTTCGAGTATACCAATGCATTGAAAATTGACCCCGAAAGCATCAGGGCCAACTTCGGTATAGGTACCCTGTACATGGAGATGGGTGATACCGCAAAGGCAAAGGACGTGTTCAGAAAGCTCTCCGAGGTCGAGGCTATCTTTGAAGAGGACAACAAACATATCTTCAATGAATTCGGGATAGAACTGAGAAAGGCCAACATGCTGGAAGAGGCTCTGGCAAACTATCAGAAGGCCATTACCATCTCACCCCAAGACGAGCACCTCTATTTCAATATCGCGCGGATCTATTATGACATAAAGGAATGGAATAATGCCCTGGTATGGCTGAAAAAAGCCCTTGAGATAAACCCCCATTTCAGGGACGCCAGGAGTTTTCAGGCGCTCATCGGCAAAGAGATGGCAGCACAGGGGATAATCCCTGAGGATCCTGCTGAGCCAGTGGCCGAAACCGTAGAGGGAGATGAATTGTCGGATCGTGACATAGAACTCCTGGATGCCGGATTGTCGGAAAAACCTCCGATCGAAACAAAGAAGACCGTAGCACCCCCTGCCAAACAGCCCATCAAACGATAAAGGGCATGCCCCAATCGCTTCCTTTACCCCTGAGCATCTCCTGCCTTTTCTTTGATACGATCATAGGTGTCCTTCACCTGCTTTCTGGTATTGTCCCTTGAAGCGCTGTTGTCGATGAGCAAGGAGGCATAGCGCCTCTTCTCCTCAATGGATATCTGGGCGCGGACTTTTACGAGAGCCTCTTCCCTGCTGATATTGTCCCTGATCATGAGCCGCGTTATCTGCATGTCTTCAGGGCAATATACCACGATGACCTCGCTTACCCCTTTATGCATGCCCGTCTCAATGAGCAGCGGCACGTCAAGGATCACTACCGCATCGGGGAAACCCGACTTGATGGAACTGATCTGCTCTTCCATGGTGTGCATGACCTCGGGGTGGACGACCTCCTCGAGGATGCTTCGCATGGCTGAATCGTTGAATATGATACGACCCAAGTGTTCCCGATCTATCTCACCGGAATTCTGCAATATTTTCTTGCCGAAGATCCGAACGATCTCACTGAAGGCCTTCGTACCCGGAAGGACTACCTCACGGGCTGCACGGTCTGCATCCACGATGAATGCGCCAAGTTCCTTCAAGATACCCGAAACCGTGGATTTCCCTGTGGCTATAGAGCCTGTAAGCCCGACAACGAGCATGAGAGTCCTCCGATGAGCGATATGTTCCTGCCGGTATGCTCACCTTCTCTCCGGTAGGAAAAAAATGAGTCACTGTTGCAGTATGTGCAGGCCTTCACCTGATGGATCATATCAGGCGATACGCCGGCGTTTTTGGCCTGCAGCGCCGAGATACGGTGCAGATCCACATACAGCCTTCCACCAAGGTGTCGGTCCGGCCCGGTCCAAAGGGCCTCAAGGACCTCTGTCCCCACGGCATAGCAGCATGGCCCGATGGATGGCCCCATGCTCACATGGATCTCCTGCGCTCCTTGTGCGCGCATGAGATCGATTGTTTTGGAGACAATCCTCTTCGCAAGCCCTTTCCATCCGGCATGAACCGCAGCGATTATGGGCGTGTCATCAGCCCACATGAGCAGCGGTACGCAGTCTGCAGTGCGGATGCACAGCACCAGGGACGGGTCCAGAGAAATGACCCCGTCCGCCTCCGGGAACACCCCGGGGGCGATATCCTCGGCCCTTACGATCCTGTCCGAATGAATCTGCGCCAGGCAGACAGTACGGCTGCCCGGCAGGAGCTCAGCGAGCCTTGCGGATACGGCATCAGGACCCCCGTCCAGACCACGGGTCACCTGGCGTTTGCAGAATACCCTTTGCATGATGTGAGCTATAGCGTACAAGTCCAGTGTCTGACAAGGAGAAGCCATAGTGCCTTTTGTTGCTTGACAATGGCCTACCCTGCATGTAAATACTTACCGCTCAAAACTATAAGAAATTGAGGTAATTCATGAAGCGCACATTTCAACCGCACAATACCAGGCGGAAACGTACGCACGGATTCCTGATTCGTATGCGCACCAAGGGTGGAAGGCTAGTCATCAACCGGAGGAGAGCCAAGGGACGGAAACGTCTGTCGGTCTGATGCCGGACGAGAAATTCCCCCAAGCTGAACGGCTGAGGAAACGCATTGAATTCAAAAGGGCTGAGAAAAACAAGGTTGCGAGACTGGTCACAAAACACCTGGTCATCCTCGCTGCTCCAAATGATCTGCCCCACGTTCGTATTGGATTAACTGCGAGCAAAAAAGTCGGGGGTGCTGTCGTTAGAAACAGGGCAAAAAGGCTCTTGCGAGAGATATACAGGAGAAACAAACATCTGTTTCCTCAAGGCCATGATTATATCCTGATCGCAAAACACGGCATGGCGGATACCGGTTACCAAGACCTCACCCAGGAGATAGCAAAGGCCATTGGATCACACACATGGGAAAAGCCTTACTCATTGCACTGATACGTCTCTACCAGAAGGTTATTTCTCCGTTGCTCAGGCCTTCGTGCAGGTTTTATCCAAGCTGCTCTGAGTATGCAGCCCAGGCCATTGCCAAGCACGGTCCTGTACGAGGTCTCCTGAAGGCGGCATGGAGGGTACTTCGCTGCAACCCCCTTCACAAAGGCGGATTCGATCCTGTGTAAAACTTATCTGGAGATGAAGACGAGATGGAAAAAAGGACTCTGCTTGCCATCATTTTATCAATGGCCATTCTGTTCGGTTGGGGCTTACTTTTTGACCAGACAAAGATAAAAAACGCGCCTGAGCCGAAGCCGGCGCCCGTTGTTGCTGCGCCAAACCAGCCGACTCAGGAGGCAAAACCCATCACTGTCGCCCCGGCTACAGCACCGCCAACTCTCAGTATTGCCGGTAACGATGTCATCATAGACACCCCCTTGTATACTGCCACCTTCAGCACGAAAGGTGCCCAGATCACCTCTTTAAAATTGAAGAAATACCTTACCTCCATGGACAAGGACGCAAAGCCGGTTGAGATCATCAAAGCACCCATGCCTAACCTTGTTCTTTCCGGTGGGTTCACAGATGTCGGCCTTGTTTATGAATCATCCCAGCAGGGTCCCATGACACTTGCCGACAAACCACAGGTCATTGAATTCCGAAGCCAGGCATCGCCCGCCATCACCCTGAAAAAAGTATTCACCATAGACCCCAAAACCTATCAGATAGGATACCAGGCTATTATTGAAAATCATACCGCCTCACCCATGTCCGTATCCGGCGGGATCGTGTTCAACCAAACCTATAAGGTGGATGATAAAAACAGCGGGTACGCCTTTGAAGGCCCTGTTCTGCTGAACGGCAAGCACCTTGAGGAATTCAAGATTGATAAGGTTAAAAATATCGGGAGTTATAGGGATTTCACCGGAGAGGTCCAGTGGTTCGGGTTTGAGGACAAGTACTTTCTCCAGACCATCATCCCCAAGACACCTTCGAGTACCACTCTCATCATAAAACGTACCAGCGACAAGACCGTGGAGCTCAACTGCGCCTTTGCCCCGGCCACTATTGCAGCCGGTTCATCCCTGATCAGGGACAATATCATCTTCTTAGGCCCCAAAGAGCTGAAACCCCTGGAGGCTGTGGGATACAAGCTGAACAAGGCCCTGGATTTCGGATTCTTCGACATCATCGCCAAACCGCTGCTCATGTCCATGAACTGGATTTACAAGTACGTGGGCAGCTACGGGTGGACTATCATCATCCTGACCATCATCATCAAGTTCCTTCTCTATCCGCTGACACTCAAGAGCTTCACCTCCATGAAGGAGCTCCAGAAGATCCAGCCGCTCATGAAGGAGGTCCAGCAGCAGTACAAGGACGACAAACAGAAGATGAACCAGGAGCTCATGCGGCTCTACAAGGAGCACAAGATCAACCCCATGGGTGGTTGCCTGCCCATGCTCCTGCAGATCCCCATTCTCTTTGCCCTCTACAAGGTGTTCTACCAGGCCATTGAGCTCAGACACACCCCGTTCCATATGTTCGGCACCTGGCTCCCCGATCTTTCAGCCAGCGATCCCTACTACATCACTCCCATCCTTATGGGGGCGAGCCAGTTTGTCATGCAGAAAATGACGCCTACCACGGGTGATCCCATGCAGCAGAAGATCATGCTTTTTATGCCGGTCGTCTTTACCTTCATGTTCCTGAGCTTCCCCTCCGGTCTGGTCATATACTGGCTCGTGAGCAATATCCTCTCAATTGCCCAGCAGGCTTACATAAACAGGAAAACCGCATAGGAGAGAAGAATGGAAGAGGATTTCCGAGAATTTGAAGCCAAGACCGTAGACGAGGCAGTCATCCTTGCCATGAAGACCTTGCATGCGGATTTTGACGACCTCGAGGTCAAGGTCGTTTCCGAGGGCTCCAAGGGTCTGTTCGGAATCATTGGTAACAAAACTGCAAAGATACTGGTCAGGCATGAAAAGGCCGTCTTAAAACCCGATAGGATAATGGCGGAAGCAATTAAGACACCCCCGGCCGCTTCTGTAGAACCTAAACCGGATCTTCCCAGCGAATCCCATGCACCAACGCCGGAAATGCTTCTAGAGGCACAAGGGGTTGTCAGCGACCTCTTAAGGCTGCTGAACATGCCCGGAGAGGTAAAGGTCCGTGAAGAAGGTCTCCTGGAAATCATGGGTGACGGTTCCGGCCTGATAATCGGCAAACGGGGACAGACACTGGATTCTTTACAGTTCATCCTCAACCGTATCATCAACAAATCCAGGTCCGAACCGGTGTTTATCACCCTGGACACGGAAGGGTACCGACAAAGGCATGTGAGCTATCTCAAGTCCATGGCGTTGAAGATGGGGCAAAAGGCCAAACGCACCGGCCAGGCCATCTCTCTGGAAAAGATGAACCCTTATGACCGCAGGATCATTCATCTTGCCCTCAAGAATGAGAACGGGCTTAATACCAAGAGTATTGGCGAAGGTATTTATAAAAAAGTGATCATTGTGCCGAGGAAGGCATCGAGACGGTAATAGACACCATCTTTGCCGAGTCGACCCCGAGAGGTCACGGCGCTATCAGCATTATCCGCATGAGCGGAGTGCATACGCTTGATATCATTACAAGGATCAGTTCGAGCCATAAACTCTCACCCCACATGCAGTCCCTCGAACTCATTAAAGATAGCAAGGGCGCTATCATAGACCAGACTATGATCGTGTTCCACCCCGGCCCCGACTCATATACCGGAGAAGACCTGGCCGAAATAAGCTGCCACGGCAACCCGCTGGTGGTGGAGCGTATTATGGGAGCAATCTCATCCACAGGCCTGGCACGCATGGCGCACAAGGGAGAATTCACCAGGAGGGCCTTTTTAAACCACAAGATGGACCTGGTCCAGGCCGAGGCCGTTGGCGCACTCATCGGCTCTTCAAGTCCTGCAGGCTGCGAGATGGCACATGCACTCCTGAAAGGTGAGCTTTCAGGCAGGATCTCATCTATGATGGAAGTTATCATGGGGATACTGGCCGATATTGAAGCATCCTTTATCGTTGAGGATGAACCCATCGGGCAAGAGACAATCCTCGACAGGCTTACCCACATCACTTCTCAAATCTCTGGGCTTCTCAAAGACGCTACAGAGGCCAAAGGGATCTATGAAGGTATTGTAACAACCATAGCCGGACTGCCCAATGTGGGCAAGTCATCTCTCTTCAACGCTATCTTGGGGTATAACAGGGCCATTGTACACCATGAGGAAGGAACGACCCGGGATGTCCTGAGGGAGCATCTGAACCTGGGTGGCATGGACTTTGTGTTCCACGACACTGCCGGAATCAGGGAAACTACATCAGGACCTGAGCGGATCGGGGTGGAAAAGACCATTGAGACCTTGAAGGCATCAAACCTTGTCCTTTATGTAGTGGATGCCCGTGATGGGATCAAAACCCATGAGAGACAGTGGCTGGACCTGGCGGAAAAGACTATTGTGGTAATGAATAAGAAGGATTTGGTTGAAGGAGCTGTTATTGATGCCCCAGGGTATGATGCGGTTGGCATCTCGGCCAAATATGCCCTTGGCATTGACGAGTTGTTAACCGCCATGAGGCGGGCATTTCCACACGACCAGCCGCTGGTGTTCCTGGACAGGCACGCATACCTCCTTGGCAAGGCCCTTGACAGCCTTAACTCCTGCCTGAAGACCATCGAAGATGGGTTCACCGCAGACGTACTCACTATTGATCTGAAGCATGCAATGGGTCATCTCAGACAGATGACCGGTGAGACCGCTGATGAGGACATCCTTGAGCGGATATTCTCCCGTTTCTGCGTCGGAAAATGATGGACGAGAGGCTAAAAACATGGATCCGGGAGCTGAGGCGTTATAACGGCAAGCTCCACCTTATGGGGCCTTCTATGCTTACCGGTATTGAAGATGAGCTTGAAGTCATGCTGCCGCTGCTTATGCGAATAGAAGAGCCTGTTCTTGCCGATCTTGGCTCAGGGTCAGGATTGCCTGCAATCCCTTACAAAATCCTTCATCCGGACTCGCATATCTGCCTGATTGAGCGGAGCGTTAAAAAATGCACCTTCTTGCAGCATGTCATCGAATTGCTTAACCTGACCGGTGCGGAAATCCTCCCTCATGACCCCTTCCATGATGATGTCGGGCAATTCAATGCCGTAATCGCAAGGTCATTTTCACCGTTGAGCACCTTGGTAGATGTCTGTTTGAAGATCCTCAAGCCGGGAGGGAGGCTTTATTACCTATTCACCCTCAGCACGCCTGAACTCCCCCGTCCCTTCGAGTTAGTCGACATCATATCGGAAAAGAGTGCGATGAATACCCTGAACCTTGCGAGCTTTAATCGCCTTGCCTGATAATGGGTATCCTTCTCGACATCGTGTCCACGGGTTTTGGAAGGACCACCTCCAGGACTCCTGCATGATAGCCGGCTTCAATGCTCTCAACATCCACTGACCCGGGCAAGGTAAAAGATCTCTTGAAAACCCCGTATTGCCGCTCCATGACATGGAAGCTCTCAGAGGTTTCCTCGTGCTCAAAGGGCTTCTTGCCGCTGATGGTGAGAATACCCTCAGTGATATCGAGTCCGATGTCCTCGCGCCTCACACCAGGAAGCTCGACCTTGAGTATAAGTGATACATCATCCTCAAACATATCCACGTAGGGAATCCACTGTCCTGGATTCCGGGAAATACCGGTTTCCCTCAGACTTTCCTCAAAAACCCTGTTCATCCTGTCCTGTAGGAGCAGGAGATCTTCTGCAAATGCCTTCTTGCGGGTTATCATGGAAATACCCCTTAATTTTTATGGCAGCATGAGGTCGAGATGACCTGCAAGGGCCTTTTTGAGCTTGACCTTCACGTTGTTCTCGATCTGCCTAACCCTCTCTTTGGAAATGGCATATTGCCTTCCTAAATCCTCCAATGTCAGTGGGTTCTCTGCCATGAGACGCTGCCGGGCGATTTCCTGCTCGCGCGGCGATAGCTTTTCAAGGGCGGCATCAATATGTCCCTTAACAAAAGACGCCCGCTGGGACTCCATGACCCTATCCTCGGGATTTGCCCTTGTGTCCACCAGGAAATCCATAAAACTGGAGTCGCTCCCGTCTGTCATGGGGCTGTCGAGGGACTGATCTCTGTTGGTCAGACGTGATATGATCTCCTCGATGGCGTGGGGATCAGCATCGAGCCTGGCCGAAAGAGCATGGGACTTCTCGGTTATGTGTTCGTCAACTACATCCTCCTCGGCCGACATGCGGTTAAGTCCGTAAAAGAGCCTCTTCTGCAGCTTGGTAGTGCCAAGTTTCACCTGTGAATAGAACCTGAGTATATAATCGTGAATCATGGCCTTAACCCACCAGACGGCATAGGTCATGAGCCTGTATCCCTTATGGGGATCAAATTTTTTCACGGCTATCATCAAGCCGATAGTGCCTTCCTGGATGATGTCCTCCATGGGGAGCCCATAGCCGCTATAATCCATTGCGATACGGACAACGTTCCTCAAGTTGGCAGTGATAAGCCTCTGGGCGGCATCAATATCGCCCTTTTCCTTTAAGCGCAATGCCAGTTCGGTTTCTTCCTCCTTGCTTAGTGCAGGTAATCGATCAAATTTACCGATGAGCGTCGCAACAGCATTATTGTGTACAATTGGGAGTTGCATTTATCATTTATCTCCTTTATAAGGTATGACCTAAAAGCTAATTAAATCTATCGGTACCAACAATCCGTATTTTTAGATGAAAAAAAGGGTTGAAGGTTTCATCCAATCCAAGTAAAAAAACAACAATTCGGAGGTTGATGAGAATGAACTCGTTCAGGGCAACACTCATATGTACCTTTGTGTTCGCACTGCTTGGATGTTCGCACGACCTCCATTCCAACTTTCCGCCGACACATCCGCCTAGTCAGGTCCTGGACCTCAGCTCAATCCAGGAACCCATGACACGAAAAGAGCAGCCTCCCGAAGAAATCGACTTACCCCAGATCCAGGAAGAATCCAAAGAAATAATCCCGGAAAAAACGAAAAAGGATGAGCTTGTTCAGAAAAAGGTGAAACAGCAGAAAAAAAAGACTGCAGACAGCACCTATGAGATCAACACATCAGTGCAACTCTGGATCGAACGCCTCTCGGTTAAAGACCGTGATGCATTCAAGGGCTCTCTGACCAGGCTTGATAAGATTCGCCCTACCATGGAGCGGATATTCAAACAGCACGGCATCCCCAAGGACCTTGTATACTTATGCCTGGTTGAGAGTAACGCTAACCCGCATGCAGTCTCAAGCTCAGGAGCAACGGGTTACTGGCAGTTCATCCCGGATACCGCAAAGAAATACGGCCTGCAGGTGAACAAATATGTGGATGAACGTAAACACCTGGAGAAATCCACACAAGCAGCAGCACAGTACCTGAAACACCTCTATTCCATCTTCGGCGATTGGTATTTGGCCATTGCGGCATACAACGCAGGTGAAGGGACACTCATCCGCCTCATGAAAAACCATGAGGTGTATACATTCTGGGACATAAACAATTCCATGAACATAAAGCTTGAGACTATCGATTATGTGCCGAAATATATCGCCACGGTCATCCTGGCCAAAAACCGTAACGTCTACGGACTGCCGAATCCCATGCAGGGCACTGCAACCGGGACACCCGAGACAGTGGATAGCCAAGAGTATCTGGATAGAATCGCAAAATCAAACAGCGGCCTTAATGTGTCCTTGGCGGAGAATAACCCTGAATCCTTTACAGACGTATCGTCTTTGTCAATAAAGAATGGTGGGGATAAAGTCCGCAGAAACACGCCGAAATCATCAAAGAAAGGCATTGTAACCCAACCGGATACCAACGATGAATCCGCCACGAACGTTAGTCATACCGTACGAAAGGGTGACACCCTGTATTCCCTTGCCAGGAAATATTCCTCAAGTGTAGATGCCATTGCCAAGGCGAACCGGATCTCCAAGAAACAGGGCCTGAAATTAGGAAAAGCACTTATCATCCCATCGGCACAAAACAAACAGGCGCATGTGAAGTCTACCAAGTATAAGGTTAAGAAAGGCGATACCCTCTGGGGGATCTCAAAACAGTTCTATGTCTCCACCGTGGACATCCTTCGGTGGAACCAGCTGACCTCCAC
>CAYMDG010000084.1:0-12035 GCA_964388905.1 uncultured Bacteriovoracaceae bacterium | reverse complement strand
CCTGTGCCCCCATCATAGGGGCGGGCCGAACAGAAGGCCAGCACCAGGTGGGACAGGGTTCCGGTGGTAAGCCATCTTACCACCCCCTCCTTGAGCACGGGACCGATATCCGATTTCAGCCCTCTGCCATGGATTACAAGGAGTGATCTGTACCCCATGGCATGGCAGTTATGAATGAAGGTCATAAGGGCGGTCTTTGCAGCTTCCTTCACGTAGCCATGGAGGTCGAGATGGGCCTGGATGGTGAGCTCGCCTGATTTCAGCTGTTTCAACACCCGGGGATCCAACGCGATAACATTTCCTTCCAGATATTCACCCGTGCAGGTGATGTCAAAACGTGATTTCCCCGATACCAGGGCATGGAGTGTATCCACGACTTCTTTGTCCTGCCTAAGTGAATGTTCCCTCACCTGACGGGCAATTGCTTCCTGGTCCAAGGGCTCAGGGGTTACCCGGTCGTTGGGCAGCAGCATGACCCCTTCCATGGCCTTGGCGTATACTGTGGAATCATCATCAGGTGCGGTGTTTACAGGGGGCTGAACCTGTTGTGTCTTGGCGGGCTTGGGCTCGGGCTTACTCTCTTTTTGCAGCCTTAATCCCTTGAGACCGGAAAAGGGTGTATTGAAGAGTTTGTCATCAGCCATGATAATGTATTAACAAAAAAAAAGGGCCCACTCAAGTAATAGGTGGTAGTGGGCCTAAAAGGAGGTCTATAGCCCTTAGAAGGATTGCTATAGGCTGCGGTGTATATATAAGAGCGATTTCGATCATGTCAAATATTTTTCTCTTATGATATTGTTAAATGAAAGTAAATCATGCCTAGCAGGAGTGTTATGAACATACACCAGGTACACATCTTCAATATAGCTGCGCGGACGTTGAGCATAACCAAGACCGCCAAGAAGATGCACCTGTCCCAGCCGTCGGTGAGTATCCAGATTAAGGATCTTGAAGATTCGTTGAATGTCCGCCTCTTTGACCGGATTAACCGCAGGATCACACTGACGGATGCCGGGAAGACGTTCTTTGAATACTCGGAAAAGCTCCTGCATCTCATTGATGAGATCAATGGCGTGATGAGTGAATTCAGCTCCGGGGATGTCGGCAGACTGTTGCTCGGCGCCTCCAGCACCGTAGGGATCTATGTCCTGCCGAAATTCCTGGGTGAGTTCAAAGAACTATACCCCAAGATTGAAATCGCCCTGAATATTCAGAACCGGCAGGAGGCAGTGGAACAGTGCGTGGCTGGCGAGCTCGATTTTGCCTTTATGCAGGATCCACCCAAGCACCCCGACCTTCAGGCTGAATTTTTCATGAAAGACGAACTGGTCATCGTGTGTTCCCCCAAGCACCGCTGGGCAGGGTTGGGTCACCTCACCATGAAGACGCTGTCTTCCGAGCCGTCGGCCATTATTCTGAGGGAGGAAGGCTCCGGCACAAGGAGCATCATCGAGAATGTGATCAAGCGCTTTGGTATTGAACGCAAGGTCACCATGGAACTGAGCTCCTCGGAAGGGATAAAGAGGGCGGTCGAGGCTAACCTTGGTGTGGCGGTGCTCTCCATAAATGTCGTCAAGAATGAAGTGGAAAACAAGACCCTGGTTGCACTTCCCATAAAAGACCTGAACACCAAAAGGGAGTTCTTTATTGTAAGGAATAAAAAGCGGAAATCTCTACCTCTCATGATGAAGTTCTACGAGTTCATCCTTGAGAGGCGGCCTCAGATTGAGGAGTCTATCTAGTTAATAATTATACCATATCTGCCGGGAATTACCTGCTATCCAGGCGATATAAGTCAAGGGAGAAAGATTCATCTTTTCTTGACAGCTCAAGAGCAAGGATGATATGAATCACCATTCAATTTCCTCATAGGAGCTTATATGCATGAGATCAGGGTCCATGGGAGAGGCGGACAGGGCGCTGTCACTTCGGCTGAACTCATAGCCATCGCTGCCATCAATACCGGCAGATTCGCACAGGCTTTTCCCAGCTTCGGTCCTGAACGCCGCGGTGCGCCTGTCGTTGCCTTCTGCAGGGTTGATGAGCGCAAGATCAACATAAGGGCCAAGGTCTACGAGCCGGATGTGGTAATTGTACTGGATCCCGGGCTCGTGACGCTTCTGGACCCGACCGAGGGCATGAAGGAAGGCGGCATCCTCATCATGAATACCAGGAAGACCCCGGATGAGGTAGTGACCTCAAAAGGGTCGGCAATTCGAATGGCCACGGTGGACGCAGACAGGATTGCCATTGAAGAAGTGGGCAGACCCATAGTGAACACAACTATGATCGGCGCCTTTATTAAGGTAACCGGGTTGATCTCCATTGATGATATCAAGGGCCCGCTCTTGGAGCGTTTCGGCTCCAAGCTCGGTGAGAGGAATCTGAAGGCCCTTGAAAGGGCCTATAACGAAGTCGTGATCAAGGGGTAAGGTTATGGCAAAACCGATGGATCAGATCACGTGGCAGGAACTGGAGCTCGGAGCTGTCGTCGTAGAGATCGGAAATTCCGTACAGTACGAGACAGGCTCCTGGCGTTCTGAAAGGCCTGTTGTCGAGAAGGAAAAGTGCATCAAGTGCATGTTCTGCTGGCTTTACTGCCCGGAGGCCTGCATTCGAGAAGCAGCCGAAGGGCATTTTGAAGCGAACCTCACCTATTGCAAGGGGTGCGGTATATGTGCCGCAGAGTGTCCGGTGAAGTGCATAACCATGATAAGTGAGGAGAAGTGAACCATGGGCAAGGTACGAAAAGGAGTTGAGGTTTCGATAGCCATCGCCGATGCCGTGGCGCAGGCGAATGTGGACGTCATAGCCGCATACCCCATTACTCCCCAGACACACATCGTGGAGCACCTCTCGGAGATCGTTGCCAATGGCGAACTCGATGCCGAGTATATCCCGGTGGAGAGCGAGCATTCCGCCATGAGCGTCTGTTGCGGTTCTTCTGCGGTAGGCGCCAGGACATTCACCTCCACGAGTTCACAGGGGCTTGCACTCATGAGCGAGATCTTCTTCATCGCTGCAGCCATGAGACTGCCCATGGTCATGGCGTTGGCCAACCGGTCGCTTTCGAGCCCCCTGTCCATTTGGAACGACCACAGCGATGTCATGATGGTCAGGGATGCTGGATGGATACATATTTTTGTAGAGAACGGACAGGAGACGTATGACAACATCTTCTGCGCCTTTAGAATATCGGAAGATCCAAGCGTCATGCTGCCGGTTGCGGTAGACCTCGATGGTTTTATCCTCACCCACATGGTGGAGGCTGTTGAATATGAAGATGACGATGTCATCAAAGCGTATCTGCCTGATCTCAAGATGAAAAACACTCTGCATCCGGACAAACCGATTTCCATGGGATGCTTCGGCATGCCGGAGATCTATACCGAGGCCCAGATGAACCGTGAAGCAGGGGTTCAGGGCTCTTATTCGCACATACTCAAGGCCTGGGATGAGTGGGGCAAGCTCACGGGCAGGCACTACAATCCCATTGAGACATATCGTGCAGACGATGCGGAGTATTGCATCGTCACCATGGGATCATACAGTGAGACTGCCATGGAGGCAGTCGATGCCCTGAGGGATGAAGGGGAGAAGGTCGGCGTTATCAGGATCAGGTTATGGAGGCCGTTCCCCTTTGATGAGTTCCGAAAGGTAGCACTCGGCAAGAAACACCTCATCGTACTAGATCGGGCCATCAGTTTCGGCGGACCCGGCGGTCCGGTGGCCTCGGAGCTCCGCTCAGCCCTGTATAAGAAAGACGGTGCACCTACCATTGTGAATTATGTTGCAGGCCTTGCAGGCAGGGATGTGTCCCGCAAGGACTTCAGAAATATCATCCTCGCCGGAAAGAAGAAGGCCCAGTCAGGCGACACAGAAGGCTTCACCCTTTATGGGTTGAGGGGATAGGGAGACTTACCATGGCCAAGACATCCGTTTCTTCTCCGAAAAATGTTGAAAGAGCCGAATATTTTGCCTCGGGCCACCGTGCATGTCAGGGTTGCGCGGAAGCCCTGGCTGTGCGCCTTGTACTCAAGGCCCTTGGCAAGGACACCATTGTGGCCATGGCAACGGGATGCATGGAGATCATCTCCTCGCCCCTGCCGCTGACCTCGTGGAAGGTGCCATGGATCCATAACGCCTTTGAGAATCCTTCAGCAGTCATATCGGGTTGCGAGGCCGGCATGAAGGCCTTGATGCGCAAGGGCAGGCTCCCGCAAAAGAAGATCAATTTTGTGGGCATGGGAGGAGACGGCGCCACTGCGGATATCGGCATGGGGCAGCTGTCCGGGGCCTTGGAGCGCGGCCATGACATGATCTATGTCTGCTATGACAACGAGGCCTACATGAACACGGGCATCCAGCGCTCTTCAAGCACACCGTATGGCGCCAGCACCACCACAAGCCCGGCCGGAAAGAAGAGCATCGGTCAGCACACCCAGAAGAAGAACATGGTCCAGATAGCGGTTGCCCACGACATACCCTATGTAGCCACTGCATGTCCCAGCTTCCCCTTTGACCTCCTGGACAAGGTGAAGCGGGCGAGCGAGATAGAGGGTCCGGCATATGTCCACATACTCTCGGTATGCCCCACAGGATGGAGGATCCAACCGGCAGATGCCATCAAGTACGGGAGGCTGGCCGTAAACTCCTGCGTCTTCCCGCTTTTTGAGGTGGTAAATGGGAAATACCGCATTACCTATAAACCGTCCGAGAAGAAGCTTATCCCGGTTTCGGAATATTTAAGCGGACAGGGTCGGTTCAGGCACCTTACCGATAAGGACATCGAGCAGATCCAGGCAAAGGTCACCCATGATTATGAGAAGATTTTGAAGCTGGGCGAAGAGGCCTAAGATTACGTACAACTTACCACATTTTTTTCCTACCCATGACCGTCCTTGACAAGGCGCATGATATGCCTTTATGGAGGACTGGTTGCCTGCTGTGAGTAAAATGGGCGCGTGACAATCTTTAAGAACGTTTTGGAGAAGAGCGTATGTTAGAACTGTTATCCGATGGATTTCGCAAGGCCCAGAATATCTTCCAGGGCAAGGTCACCATACAGGAAAAGCACATCGAAGACGCCTTAAAAGAGATCCGAATTTCTCTGCTTGAAGCTGATGTGGAATTCCATGTGGTCAAGGAGTTTATCGATAAAGTAAAAAACAAGGCCCTGGGTGAAATTGTTCATACAAAGGTCACCCATGGCGGCAAGAAGCTTAAGGTTTCCCCGGAACAGCATTTTGTAAAGATCTGCTATGATGAGCTCGTGGGTATCATGGGACCTGTTGATACCTCGCTGAAACTGACCGGACGTGTCGTGACCGCCATCATGATGGTTGGGCTTCAGGGAAGCGGCAAAACCACAACCACAGCTAAACTCGCTCGGTTCATCCAGAAAATGGGCAAGAAACCCATGATGGTTGCCGCCGACGTATACCGGCCTGCTGCTATTGACCAGCTCAAGGTCTTGGGAGGCAGGCTCGATATCCCCGTGTTCTTTGCCCCGGGCAAGACCCCGCCTCAGATCTGCAAAGATGCCATGGAAGCGGCCCAGATCAAGGGCTGCGATGTCGTGCTCTTCGATACCGCAGGCCGCAATATCCTTGATGATACCCTCATGCAGGAGTTGGAGAATATCAAGATCGCCACAAGGCCGGAAAATATCCTGCTCGTTGTGGATGCCATGATCGGCCAGGAATCGGTGAATGTTGCCAGGGAGTTTGACCGCAGGCTTGACCTGTCGGGGTTCATTCTCACGAAGCTTGACGGTGATGCGAGAGGCGGCGCTGCTCTTTCCATCAAGGAAGTAACCAAGAAGCCCGTAAAATATCTTGGCATGGGCGAGTCTCTGGACAAGCTCGAGGAATTCCGTCCGGAGGGTCTCGCATCGCGTATACTCGGGCATGGCGATATTGTCGGGTTGGTAAAGGACTTCGAAGAGGTCATTGACGAAAAGAAGGCTGAGGAAGATGCCGCAAAGCTCATGCGGGGGGACTTCTCGTTTGACGATTTTCTCAAGCAGCTCAAGATGATGAAGAAGATGGGCTCACTCACGGACATCATCGGCAAGCTGCCGCTGGGCCAGTTCGGGATGCCCCAGGGTGTCCAGGTGGACGACCGGGAGCTGGTACGGGTGGAGGCCATCATCCACTCCATGACAACCTATGAACGGGAGAACCCGGACTGCCTGAACGACAGCCGTATCAACCGGATTGCAAAGGGATGCGGCCAGCCAAGGCAGAAGATAACAGAGCTCATAGCTCGCTTCGGCACCATGCGGCAGATTATGCAGGGCCTGGGTATGGGCAAGAAGAAGGTCCTCTCCAAGCTCGGGGTGAATCCGAATATCGCAGGCATCCTGGGAAAGGGTGCACCAAAGCCCCCCAAAAAGAACCTGGTGGATCTGAAGAGACGTAAGGATAAGAAAAAGTCTTCAAAGAAGTCCAAGAAAAATAATCGCTGAAGAACCGGTTCACGAGCAAGCTCATGTAATCTATTATGGGTTAGGTAGGGATAAGGGAGACCATGGAAAACAAGGAGCTCATCATCTTCCGAAGGATCAACGAGGCCATTTCCCTTGCCCCTGACGTTGAGGCTGTTGCTCGGTCTATCCTGGACATCGTCATTGACGATACGCCTGCGGAAAATGCCTCTATCATGATGCCCACATCCGACAATTGCAGTCTTGAGATCAAGGCCGCCAAGGGAAGGAAAGATAAAAGAAGCCGTTATTCGGAAGAATCGCTCGGCCAGATTTTTTCTATCGGGGAGGGCATTGCGGGTGTGGCGGCACTAGGCGGCAAGCCCATCATCATCCACGATACCTCAAAGGATGAGAGGTTCCAGGTCAGGAACAACAAGGTCAGTATCGGCTCCATCCTGAGTCTGCCTCTCATTTACAACAAGGACGAGCTTGTGGGTGTTCTCAATATGAGTCATCCGAAGGCCAATGCCTTTGAAGAGGATGATCTCCATATGATTTCCATACTGCTCTCCCCTGCAGCCCTGGCGTTGCGCAACGCCAAGCTCATGAGGGAAGTGGAAGAAATCAATAGAATGCTCAAGGCCGAGCTTTCCATGACAGACAAGGCCATGCTGGAATTCGGCAAGAGCATCCTCAAGGTATTCAACTGGATGTCCATGGGGGTTCTTACCACGGATACAAAGGGCATCATCACCACCATGAACAAGCGGGCATCCGAGATGATCGGCAAGAGGGCGGGAGAGAGCCTGGCCGATATTGTCGGTGATACGGTTATACAGAAGATCGTATCCGACAAGGAGGGGACTACGCTGGATGTTGAGTCCAAGGGGAAGATCTTCAGCTTCGACCTTTCGCCCTTGCCGCTGAAACCGTCATGGCAGGTGGTGGCATGTATCAGGGACGTGACGTTGGAACGGTTTAAAGAAAAGGAGCTTGTCCGTGTCAAGGATCAGTACAAGGACATGGTTGAAAAGGCCATTGATGCTGTCTACATCATCAAGAACGGGCGCTTCCTGCTCGTGAACAGGAAGTTCCAGGAGATGCTAGGCTATGAACCGGATGAGATCCTGAATAAACATTTCAGGCACATCGTTGCAAAAGAATCCATCCATGCATTGGCTGATACGCTCAGGATGCAGAAAGGAAATATATTTGTACCAAACCTCGAACTCCAGGCCATACGCAAGGATGGGCAGAGGGTCTATCTTGAGATTTCCATCGGAAGGCTGATGATAGAAGACGATGAGTGTTATGTAGGGGTAGTCCGAGACATTACCAGTAAAAAAGAATTGCTCACCTTAAAGACCAGGTTCCTGAATGTAGCCTCCCACGAGATACGTGTGCCTTTGACGGTAATCAGGGGGTACGGCAGAATGCTGGCTCGCGATAAGGAGTGCGTCCTTAGCGATGGACAGAAAGAGTGCGTTGATGAAATCGAGAAACAGTGTGAGAAACTGCTTCTGTTTTCCAACTCTTTGCTTGATTTTGCCAAGATCCATTCAGAGAAGTTCATCCTGAACCGGGAGAAGGTCGCTGTCGGCGACTATATTCAAAGGATAGTCAGGAACATGCAGATCGGCACCCGGGATAAGAAAATAACCATAGCTTTCGAGGATACAGGCGGTATAGACGCCTTATTCATAGACCCCATCCGGTTTGAGCAGGCGCTGACGAACCTCATTGATAATGCCATAAAGCATTCTCCTGAGGAATCCGAGGTGACGGTAAGCATCGGTAAGGCAAAATCCGATAGCGAGGCACTGAGGATGTTTCTGAATCAGGAGTGTGCAGTTATCTCTGTGCGTGATCAGGGGCCGGGGATAAGGGTCGATGAGGCCAGGGAACTTTTCAGCGATTTTTTCGTGGGAGCAAGCGGCAGGGCCAAGGGAGGTATAGGGCTCGGTCTTGCCATCACCAAGGAGATCATACATGCCCATGGAGGCCAGGTGGAGGCCAGGGCATCGGATTCGGGCGGATATTTTGTAATCACAATACCCTTGAAGTTGCAGGATTATTAATGTATTTTGTATCTTGCGGCATATAGGGAAAGAATATTGATGAGAGATAATATCAGGATACTGGTTGTTGATGACGACGAGAGCATTCGGAGGTACATCGTCAAGCTGCTTACTCAGGGCGGCTATGATGTCTATGCGGTTCCAAGCGGCAAAGATGCCCTGAAAGAATTGAGGGCAGGTCAGGAATTCTCACTGGCCATCCTTGATATCCTCATGCCCGACATGGACGGACTGGAGACTTTGGGCGAAATCAGGAAGATATCCAAGGACCTTCCGATTCTCATGCTTTCCGCCTTGGGGCAGACTACCATCATCGTGAAGGCCATGAAGGCCGGTGCTACCGATTATCTGGTGAAGCCGTTTGAAGAAGAGGAACTCGAACTTGCCATCACCAAATCTCTGGAAAAGAGAAGGCTGCTCTCCGAGATAACTTCTCTGAGAAAACAGCTGCGCGTAGATGAGCTCAAGGGCGATTTCATCTTTAACAGCCCCAAGATGCAGAAGGTGAAGGACCTTACGGACCAGGTAGCCGAGACGGATGTGAGCGTGCTCATCGAGGGTGAGAGCGGTACGGGCAAAGAGCTCGTAGCACGGTCTCTCCACTTCAAATCGCGGTTGAAGGACAAACCTTTTATAAAGGTCAACTGCGCTGCCTTGCCCCATGAACTTTTGGAGTCGGAACTCTTCGGCTACGAGCGGGGCGCCTTTACCGGGGCATACCGTTCCAAGCCCGGCAAATTCGAACTTGCCAACAACGGGACTATCTTTCTTGATGAGATAGGCGAAATGGATCTCAGCATTCAGTCCAAACTCCTGCAGGTGCTCCAGGAAGGCACGTTTTCACGCCTGGGAGGCAAACAGGATGTCCAGGTGAATGTTCGCATAATAACCGCCACAAACAGAGACCTGAAGAAGGCAATCGAGCAGGGGACCTTCCGCGAGGACATTTATTATAGACTGAATGTCGTAAGTATTCATATCCCCCCCTTGACCGAACGGAGGGAGGATATCACCTATCTGTTTGAGTATTTTCTGGACACCTACAATGAGAAGTATGGGAAGAATATCCAGGTCAACAAGGAAGAAATGTATCCCATGCTCCTGTCCTACCAGTGGCCGGGGAATGTAAGAGAGCTGAAGAATCAGGTCAAACGGCTCGTGATCTTGGGAAACATCGAAGAGATGATCATTTACCTCAAGGGCGGAAGCGGCGTTTTTGTGGATAAGAGATCTCCAGACGTCAAGGACCGGGTTCTTGAGATGATCACCCCTAATGGTCCGGACGAGATCGTACCGCTCAAGGTAGCAGCCAAGGAGGCAACGGTCAAGGCCGAGAGGGACATGATCCTCAAGGCACTGCGTGGGACGAACTGGAACAAAAAGAAGGCGGCCAACCTTCTCCAGGTGAGTTATAAGGCGCTCCTGTACAAGATCAAAGAATGCGGGATCGAGAAATGAAGAGGGGGGTGGTGATGAAAAGGCACTTATGCTTTCTGCTTTTGTGTATGCTGATGCCCTTAAGTATGACTGCCCAGGAATCGAGCTATCTCATCGGAGCATCCGATCTTCTTGAGATATCAGTTTGGGGCGAGCAGAATCTATCAAGACAGGTAACCGTGCGGACTGATGGTTTTATCTCCTTACCGCTCATAGGTGATATCGAGGCAGCCGGGAAAACGACTCCCAAACTAAAATCCGAACTTGAGTCCAGACTTTCGAAATACATAAAAGATCCCAGGTGCGCTATAATCGTCTTGGAACCCCGGAGCAAGCGATACTATGTCCAGGGAGAAGTAACCCGTCCCGGTCAGTTTACCCTTGATCAAGAACTCTATCTTACCCAGATTATCCCCATAGCTGGGGGATTCACCCAGTTTGCCGATAAGGGGTCCATCGTCATCATCCGCAAAGAAGGGGAGAAGAAGATAAGGATGGAAGTGGATTATAAAAAGATACTCAAGGGTAAGAACGAAGACGTCCCCATCAAGCCTGGAGATACCATCATAATACCGTGAGGAAGCATGCGATCCTTGGCATCTTCTGCCTGGTAACCGTTCTAGTGCCAGGACTTGATCTTATGGCCCTTACCTTTGAGGCCCACCCCGGCCTTTATACGTCCTATGAATATTCAGACAATTACCAGGGTGTTTCGGAAGATAAGCTAAGTGATAGTACCTATTATGTAGGGCCGAGCCTGAATATAAGGGGCCTGTCCCCTTCAGCGACCTTTGACCTCACCGGCAGGTATGCAAGGAGCTTTCACCAGCGGTTTACTGAGGATGACAGTCCTGAGATACACCTTCTGACAAGCGCTTCTTTTACAGCGCCAAGGCAGACGGCCCGTTTCTCATACGAGTTTGCCCGTACATTTACACGAGAAAGCCTTAACGATCCTTTTGGCCAGGTCAATCGAAACATCGCAAGCATGGAATACACTGATGAATTATCACAAAATACCCATTTCAATGCAGGAGGGAACCTCCTTACGGAAAAGTGGAGTAATGATGCGGCAACAGGCGAGGACTTGGTAAATACGGGTGGAAATATCGGCATCACCCACCGAGTGAATCCTTTGGACACAATTTCTTTAACCGCACGTCGGGATTATTACTTTTATAAGATCAGGCAGGATGTCATTGGAACTCAAGGCGGACTGGACCTTCGACATGTTTTTTCACCGGTTTTCAGCCTCAGCCTCGGCACGGTATACAATCATGACGACAGGGGGCATGATCCCAATGAAGACCGTTATGATGCCAGCATGACAGGGCAGTACACGTTAAGTCCCTCAACTGTGATAAGTGCAACAGGTGGTTACAGCTGGCTTATCATGGAGAAACGGGATCGTCAGTCGACTTACCTTGTGCGCCTATCCCTTGATAAGAGCCTGGCCGAAGACCAGTTTCATTTGAGCATGGCAAAAGAATACACCTCTGAGTTCACATCCAACCTTTATGGCACGTATGATACAAAGACAGCTTCTGTATCCTGGACCAGACAGTGGCTGCAGGCCTGGTCATCCTCTACAGGGCTCAACATTTCCAAGCGGAGGCCGACCACTGGAACCCCAGGGGAGAATGAGACGGACTCCGTAGCGAATGTTTCGGTGACCTGGAGACCCATTGAATATTTCACAGGGAACATTATATATGATCATCTCCAGACAAAGTATGAGTCTTCAGATACAGTCAAGGAAAACCGATATAGGTTAGTTATGGAGGTAAGATATTGACAGAACAGAAACAATCCATGAGCATACAGGATCTTTTTGATGCACTGATCCGGAAATGGTACTGGGTAAGCATGCCGCTCATTTTTTTCGTCTTGGCGGGGATATGGATGTATGTCGTGATCCCAAGGGCATATGAGGCAACCACGCTCATTCTTGTGCAACCCCAGGGAATCCCGCAAAATTATGTACAGGCGACAGTGAGCTCCGGGGTGGAAGAACAGGTGAGGACCTTGTCCCAGGAGGTGCTTTCCCGGTCTAACCTCGAAACCATTATCAAAGAGATGAACTTATATAC
>CAYMDG010000083.1:7831-12051 GCA_964388905.1 uncultured Bacteriovoracaceae bacterium | reverse complement strand
ACTGAAGTGATGAATTCGATGCCGTCCATGTTGGGCATGTTCAGGTCTGAGATGATGAGTTTTATCTCCGGGTTCTGTGAGAGTTTTTCCAGTGCGTCGAAGCCGTCTGAGGCCTCGATGCATTTCAAATTCTTTGTCTTCAGGGTATGGGTGAGAAATTTCCTCACTGTACTTGAGTCATCAACAATCAGGACCGTTTCCATGAATGGCAACCTCCACCTATTCTTTCTTATACCCCAGAGCCCCGGGGAAATGTACAAGCTTGAAAGCCCTTGAAATATTGTGCAAAGATTCCGAGTGGCCGATGAAGAGATAACCGCCGTGGTTCAGGCTGTCATAGAGCTGAGCAACAAACCTCTTCCTGGCTGAGTCATCGAAATAGATGAGCACGTTTCTGCAGAAAACGACGTCAAACCCCTTCATGATCTGTACCCGCTTGACATCATTGAGGTTGAGGTACTGGAGATCCACCAGGTTGTGGACATCCTTAACAAGGCGGTATGAGCTCCCTTCCTGAATGAAAAATTTCTGCTTCACCTCAGGCGGTACTGAGCGTAGTGCGTAGTCACTGTACATGGCAGCCTTGGCTGAGCGCAGTGCCTTTTCACTGATGTCACTGGCAACGATCTTTATGTCCCAGTTAGGGCACTTGTTATTCAAGACCTCCTTGATCACGATGCCCATAGTGTAGGGCTCCTCACCCGTAGAACATCCGGCAGACCAGAGGCGGAGCTGAGAGTCTTGCTGCTTGTCTTTGCGGGAGATGATATCGGGGAGCACCTTTTCCTGGAAAGCCTGGATCTGTGGCGGGCTCCGGAAGAAGCTGGTCTCGTTGGTGGTCACCGAGTCAAACAGCGCCATCAGCTCACGTGCTGCCTTGGGATCATATCTTAGCAGGTAATAGTATTTGTCATAATTGGCAAGGTTGTTGGCCTTCAATCGCATGGCGAGCCTGGTTTCAAGCTGGCCCTTTTTGGTGTCGGCAAAGTAGATGCCGGACTGTTCATAGATAAAGTCGCGTAACAGGATGAAGGTCTCGTCAGTCATTTTTGGGCAGGTGCCCACTGAGCTCTCATCCATTTGACTTCTCCGCCGTGGTGGGATCCATGACCATGTCGATATAGCTCTTCACCTGGTCGCCGATTGACTCCATCTCAAAGGTTATACGCTCTATATCAAGGTCATCAACGGCATAGCCTCTTTCTTTGAGGACATTCCAGGCCTCTTCATCGGTCAGGATAAAGGACATTCGGTCGCCCCCGCAGGATAGCTCCTTGGCCTTTGCCAGGAGGTTCGACATGGAGATGAGCGCAACCATATCCCGGTGCGTAGCCTGGGACGGCTGATGATGCCAGAGTATGACATCCCCGAGGTAGGCGGGCAGGTTCCATTTCTGGGCCAGGTAATAACCGACCTCCATATGGTTTGTCCCGCATAACTCCATCTCCGTCTCGTACATGGGCCTGTCCTTTTCAATGGACAGGTTATAGGCTGCAAGGAATTCGTCATGGAAGTACTGGTCGAGGACGATCTTGCCGATATCGTGCAGGAGACCGGCTACGAACTCCCTGCCCAGGGACCTCATACCAAGCTTCTTGTCAATATATCTTGCAATAAGACCGGTGGCGACACTGTGATCCCAGAAACTCTCCCTGATGGAGACCTCTTTTGCCCGGTGGGACTTGAGCGCGGAAAAGACCGAAAGCGAGGTGGTAATGTTGATGATCTCGGCCAGCCCCAGAAAGATGATTGCATGGTGCAGGGTTTCGACCTTCCGGTCCCCCCTGCGGTAGAACGTGGAATTGGCCATCCTCAGCACCTTTGCGGCCAGAGGGGGATCTTTGTGGATGGACTCGGCAATGCTTTGGATAGACACATCGCTCTGGTGGGCCAGGCTCAAGACCTCAAGAGCTACCGAGGGTAGAGTGGGGAGATCGTCTATTTTATTGATACGCGCGAGTACATGGGCCTGCATCTTTAGAAGCTCACCCCCTGAAGCCTGTCAATGGCATCAACGATGGCGCGGGCCACATCCGGGTTCGGATCGTCGATATACTCTTCCAGTTCTGCAGCAAGTGATTCTTCGGCCCACCCTGCAATGGTCTTTATTGCGGAGATCTTCAAAAAGTCCGACCCGCAGGTCAAGAGATCGAGGAGTTTTGTCTTGGAAGATTCGTCTTTGAAGCTACCCAGTGCCTCAATGGCATGGGATGCGGCCCACATGTCGTCACCGTCGATGGCGGCATGAAGGTTTGCTTTAAGTCCTTCGACCTTTTTCATCCCTATGATATCGAGCGCAGCGTACCTGATCTGCTCATGTGTATCAGCGAGCAGGGATTTGAGCATGTCCGTGGTGATCGGCAGGTCCTTGTCCCTGATGACCTTTACCGCCTCTGCCCTCACCTCCCAGTTTTCATCCTGCAACAGTTTTTCAGTTACCTGGTGGAGACAGGGGCTTTCCATGTTCTCAAGACCCCGTAATCCCATGATGCGGTTGCCCTGATGGGAAGATGCTGCCATATGCATGAACACCTCTTGGGCACGCTCAGTACCGATCATGACCATGGAAATCAGTGCCGTTTCACGTACATCGGGATAGTTATGACTTAAGTATGGCTCCATTACACGGATATCATCCGGATCGCCGTTTCTCGCAAGGGCCAGGAGTGATGACGAGATGACATGGCCGTCCGTATCTGTGAGGAGCCTTCGGAACGTATTACATAAAGATGCCCCTCCGATGGATGCCAGGGCATCGGTCATGGCGCGTTTTACATGGCCCTGGGCTGTAAAGATCTTCTCGCATATCCGCGTGGCACCCTCATCCTTACCTATTACGGCCAGGACGTTCGCAGCGAGGATCTTCAGTTTGTCTTCGGCATCGAGAAGTTTCACCATTGCCTGAGCGTCGCCGATCCGGCACAGGGCATCAGTGATTATTCCGAACTTCTCAGGGTGGGTGTCCGGGTCTGTGTTGCGGGCGACCTCGACCATTGCCTGCACACTGGACTCATCGCCGATGCGAGGAAGTACCATGAGCATCTCGCTGAGCAGCTCTTCCTCGACATCGTTCAGATGCATATCGATGATGGTCTTGATGATGTGTGCGTCTTTATCCGGCAGTGAGGCGATTTCGTCAGGGGATAGGATCTTCAGCAAGGCCTTGACGATCTCGGTTTCAATATATGCATTTGCGGTTTCGAGCATGGCGATCAGGGCGTTCACGCACTGTTTGGGTTTTATCTTGCCGATTGTTTCCAGCAGTGCGGATACGGTGAGCTCGTCAAGACGCCACCTCTCAAGCTGTTCAAGGAGAAAACCAGCCGTATTCTCATGGGGTATCTGAGACAGCGCCTCTATGGCGGAGAAGCGGATCCATTCCTCGTCTTCGATCAGAGGCTTGATATATTCAAATGCCTTTGGGACTCCGAGGAGGCCAAGAGACACTATTGCTGCATTGCGTATATTGGGATTCGGATCGGCGAGCCCTCCGATGAGTACGTCCACGCTCTCGGGGTTGCCGATGGTGCCTAAAATATCGAGCACAAAGAGCCTGATATCAGGATTTTCATCAACTGCAAGCCTGTGCATGACATCAATACCGTCATCACCGACCTTCCTGAGGATGTCGATAGCCGCATTACGCAAGCCCGGATCAATAATGCCGACCAGAGGGGCCACTTTCTCAACCGTGTTTCGGCCGCCCAATAACATGAGCGCACTTTGTGAGGCGTCCCTGACCCCTCCATTTGTATCCTTGAGCAATTCTACGAGACGCCCGATAGTAGCGGGTTCATCGCCGGACTCGCCGAGCATGGTGGCCGCCATGCGACGGTCAGAAGAGTCAGCCGACTTCATGAGCGCGTCTATTGTGGAATAATTCATAATGCCCTCAACATCCTAAAAAAGAATTGATTTAATCCTGCAATAAACTCCGATATTAATTAACCCAGTCATTTTGCGCTGTACTGGACAAATGCCACTTCTTGTATCGGATAATCCATAAGATCATCCGAGAGCATCAAGGTAATTTCTGTCTGTGAGTAGACACTCGCTGCTGCAAGAAGTCGCTTGTATATGATGCTCCTGATATCGAAGAGCTTGCTCTGAATGGAGGTGATCACGGAAGGGTCCACCTTGAGGCTCACCTGTGCAACGAGAACACCTGATTTCTTCGGCATGTTGGTTGAGTAGAAGACCATAAACGGATCAAGGACCAT
>CAYMDG010000083.1:1185-7731 GCA_964388905.1 uncultured Bacteriovoracaceae bacterium | reverse complement strand
GAAATGCCGTCTTTGTCAAGTTCGGCCTTGCCGGCATCCTGGAACAGGATGCCTTCTTTATCGAGGTCCGCCTTTCTCCCAGGCTCGTTTTCCACGTTTCACCTACTTGTTGAATATCTGATTGATCTTCTGGCCCAGGGTCTCAGCGGTAAAGGGTTTGACAATATAATTGCTCACACCGGATTTCACGGCCTCGATGATGTTCTCCTGTTGGGCCTCGGCTGTTACCATCAGAAATGGGATGTGCTTCAGCGCATCATCGGAGCGGACTGCCTTGAGCAGTTCCAGGCCGGTCATCTTCGGCATGTTCCAGTCCGAAACCACCAGGTCGATCTTCTCACGCTGAAGCGCCTCAAGGGCGGTTGACCCGTCGTCGGCTTCGGTAATATTTACAAAATTAAGTTGCCTCAGGATGTTCTTCACAATCCTGCGCATGGTGGAAAAGTCGTCCACGATGAGGATCTTCATGTTCTTATCTGTTGTCATAGACACCTCCGGTACAAGCACCGTTTACGTTCTCATCGAATATTTTGCTGCAAATCTTTACACATTGATCTCTTTGAGGATCTTTTGCATTTTTGAGCGCAGTCTGAGGATTGCCTTTGTGTGTATCTGGGAAACCCGCGACTCGGTAAATTTGAGGACATGTCCGATCTCCTTCATGGTGAGTTCGTCGTAGTAATACAGCGAGATCACCATGCGTTCCTTTTCCGGCAGCGATTGAATGGCCTTTGCTACCATGGTGCTGACCTCGGCATAGCGGATTTTATGCGATGGCCAGTCTTTGTCGTCCTGGATTATAAATTCGAGCAGGTTCCGCTTGGACAGGTCGGAATCGTCCTCGCCAAGGTCATCCAGGCTGAGCAGGGATACGGATGCAGTGTCGGACAGGAGCCGGTGGAAGGTATCCATGTCGACATTCATCTCCTTTGCGACTTCATCATCGCTGGCCGGCCTGCCTAGGCTGTATTCGAGCCTTGCATAGGCGTCTTCCACCTTGCGGGCCTTCTGCCTCACAGACCGTGGGACCCAGTCCATGGAGCGGAGCTCGTCAAGGATGGCGCCCCTGATCCTGAATTCCGCATAGGTCTTGAACTTGATCTGTTTGCCGGCGTCGAATTTCTCGATGGCATCGATCAACCCAATAACACCTGCATTTATCAGATCGTTCAGGTCGATATGGGGAGGCAACCGTATGGCAATACGGCTTGCAATGTACTTAATCAACGGCGCGAACTCGTTGATTATCTTGCCCCGCACATTAGGGTTGAGCTTCTGTTCCTCAGTAAGTTCCGTGTAGACGATATCCTGCATGGCCTGTTCCTTTCGCTTGATTCAAGAGCATTTTTCTAAAGAAGAACTGAAGGTTTCCGCTGGTGTTTGAAAGCGTGGTTTCCTCAAGCCTTCCCGCGATCCGGGAAAGTCTCTTGGTAGCCTCGCTTTGTGGAAAAAGGCCCACAAAAGCCTTCTGTGCCTTGATGCATTCAGGAATGTTTCTGTCATGCGGAATGGAGCCTAAGATCTCCAATGCCACATCCCCTAAGAATCTCTCACATACCATAGACAATTTTTCCGACACTTGTTCCCCCTCAGACTTTGAATTCACATTGTTGACAATAAGGTCGAATCGCTTGATGCCGTATTGCCTGCGCAATACCTTGATAAGGGCATAAGCATCCGTTATTGACGTGGGTTCCGGGGTCGCCACCACAACAATCCTCTGCGAGGCTGCGTTGAAGTACATGACGTTCTTGGATATCCCAGCCCCGGTATCTACGATCATGTAGTCAAGAGCGCCTTCGAAATGATCGAGTGAGTCCATGATAGTTATCTGCTGTTCGGCATTCAGGTCAGAGAGTTCCTGGATTCCCGACGATGCGGGAATGATCTTGATCCCGCCAGGCCCTTCAACCACGATTTCATCAAGGGAGCACTGTCCGTCCAGTACATTCTTGATGGTGAGCTTAGGGGCAAGGCCGAGCATTACATCCACATTGGCCAGGCCGAGGTCGGCATCCAGCACGAGAACCTTCTTTCCGCGCGCAGCGAGCAGGATGGCTATATTCACCACGATGCTCGTCTTTCCAACCCCGCCTTTTCCCGATGTTACGGACAGGACTGTGGGGGAGATGGCTGTTGTTTCTTTGAATATTCTTCTTAAGGTATGGGCTTGATCCTTCATTATGCATCTCCAAGCGTGCATGCTATTATCTTGTTTGTGTCGGCCGGCTCTATGTCCTCGGGGACCCGCTGCCCGTTGGTTATATGGGAGATGGGCAAGCGGTGGATCAGATTGTGTGAAAGTACGCTCCCCTTTACGTGGGCCTCGTCGAATTTGGTGAAGATCATACGGTCCACCTTCAGGGGGGAGAATGATTTGGTGATGGTGTCCATCTCCTGGTCGCGGGTTGCTACCGGCATGAGGAGAAACCTGCAGGCCTTGATGCCGTCAAAATATCCGACTAACTGTTGTGCATAATCGCTACAGAAGGGTGATCGGCCGACGGTGTCAACGAGGATGAGGTCGGTGGAGTTCAACTGATTCAGTGCGATCTTGAGTTCGGCTGGGGTTGTTACGGAAAAGAATGGGATATTTAAAATTTTGGCATAAATGCGGCTCTGATCTATGGCGCCTATCCTATAGCTGTCCAGTGTGATGAGTGCCACCCGCTTGCCCTCGGAGAAGACTGCCCTGGCGGCAATTTTGGCAATTGTCGTGGTCTTGCCGACACCGGTGGTGCCCAGGAATATCCAGACACGGTCATCCGTGGGCCCTTCTACGCGGATCAGCTTTGAAAGGAGGCCCTTGACCTCATCTTCGGTGGTCTCAGGCCCAAGCTTTGTGATGATGAGGTCTGCAAGGTTCTCGCGGACGCCCTTTTTCATGAGCTTCTCCCGCATGGGGCTCTCCGGGACCACATTGCTCTGGTTCATGAGCTGCTTGAGCATCTTTTTCAGCTCAATAATCTCATCACCCATATGATTAGGGGACTGCATAATAGGTGAGGCATGGTTAGGGGCAACCTGTTTTCCCGGGTAAGCCTTGTATGCCTGCGCTTTATTAATAAGGCTGTCTCCGTCATAGTCAACAGCCGCAACCACTTCAATTACTGGTTTGCTCATGAGGCCATAACCGCTTTCTTTGATCTCGCGGGTTGAGATAATGACCGCATTGGAGCCAAGCTCGGTCTTGATCTGCGAGAGCGCGTCCTTCATGGAGGCAGCCATATAGGTTTTAATTTGCATCGATCCTCACCAATCCCAGATTTTTAATAGTCACATCAGGCGGTATCTCATTGTGGGAGAGAACAACCAGGTCAGGCATATACCGTTCTGAAAGCCGTTTCACATATGCCCTGCTGATGGGCGATGTGAGCAGGATCGGTACGAGCCCTTGTTTCCCCACGTTGTTTACCTCCTTGTTCAACGTCATCAGTATCTTCTGCGATTTCTCAGGATCTAATGCAAGATACGAACCATGTTCCGTATGCTGGATGGAACTGGAGATCATCCCGTCTATATTGGGGTCCAGAGCTAGTACGCTGATGGTGTTACCCAGGATGTAGGGGATGCTGATGGTCCGCATGAGGGCTTGTCTGACATACTCTGTCAAAATATCAGGATCCTTGGATATATGTCCGAAGTCCGCCAGTGTCTCCAGGATGGTCAGGATGTTCTTCACAGAGACCTTCTCTTTGAGGAGGTTCCGGAGCACCCTGAGAACGATTCCGGCGGGCATCGTGCCCGGGATGAGGTCTTCGATCACCTTGGGGTGGGTTCTTGATACCGAGTCCAGGATGGACTGCAGCTCCTGCCTTCCCAGCAGGTCATGGGCATTGCCCTTAATGGCCTCGGTCAGATGGGTAGCCACCACCGTGGCCGCATCGACTACGGTGAGCCCGGCCACCTGGGCGCGTTCGCTGTCGGCCTTTTTAATCCAGAGGCCGGGCAGTCCGAAGGCAGGTTCTTTGACGGGTATGCCTGGGATGTCGATGTCCACCTTCTCGGGATTCAGGACCATAAGCCTGTCGGCAATGGCCTCAGCCTTGGCTATCTCAATACCCTTGAGCATCAGCCGGTATTCGTTGGGTTTGAGCTCGAGATTGTCCCGCACATGGATGGGGGGGACTACGACCCCAAGCTCGCCTGCAACGGTCTTGCGCATGGATTTGATACGCGCAAGCAGCTCCCCGCCCTGGGAGGTATCCACCAGGGGTATGAGGCCATAACCCACCTCGAACTCGATGAGGTCCAGGGGAAGCAGTGCCTCGGCCGAGACCTCTTCTCCTTGAGGCGCAGGAAGCTCTTCCGTTTCCTTTTCTTCAGCCTTGAACCTGAGGCTTACCCACCCGATTCCGCCCATAATGGAGGCCATGGTAAGGAAGGCCATGTGGGGCATGCCCGGGACCAGCCCGAAGATGAAGATGATTCCTGCAGAAGTAAGGAGCGCCATTGGTTGGAAGGCAAGCTGCTCGGAGATCTGCTTGCCTACTGATTTGTCTGCTCCGGATTGGGTAACCACGATGCCGGCGGCCGACGAGATGATGAGCGCCGGAATCTGGGCAACCAGTCCGTCTCCGATAGTCAGCAGGGTATAGGTCTTGAGTGCCTCCTGGAATGGCATGCCGTTCTGCATCATGCCTATGATGATGCCACCAATAATATTGATGAATACGATGACAATGCCTGCAATGGCGTCGCCTCGGACGAACTTGGTGGCACCGTCCATGGCCCCGTAGAATTCGGCTTCCCGGGCAATGCGGTCCCTGCGCCGCCGGGCCTCGTTCTCGGTTATCATTCCTGCATTGAGGTCGGCGTCAATGGCCATCTGTTTGCCGGGCATGGCATCCAGGGTGAACCGGGCCGTTACTTCGCCGATGCGGGTGGCGCCTTTGGTGATGACCACAAAATTTATGAGGACGAAAATTGAAAAGACTACGATTCCCACCACGTAGCTGCCGCCCACCACGAACTGGCCGAAGGTATGGATGACGCGGCCGGCGGCCAGTTCACCCTCGAAGCCATGCAGGAGGATGATCCGGGTGGATGCGATGTTCAGCGCCAGCCTGAAGAGGGTCACGAGAAGCAGCAATGAGGGGAACACGGAGAAATTCAGCGGGCTTGTGGTGTACATGCTCATCATGAGAATGATGATGCCCAGTGTTATGCTGAAGGTGAGCAGGATATCCAGCATGAAGGTAGGCAGCGGCATCAAGACGATTGCAAGAACCGCAAGGACGCCGACTGCCATGAAAATATCGCTGCTAATGGTTTCCGGTAACTTGATGGGAAGACTCTGTGCTGCCATTTATCTGACCCCTGCCTTCAGGCGGTAAACATATGCCAGGATTTCGGCCACCGCCTTGTAAAGTGTTTCCGGGATGGTTTCCCCGATATCCACGGATTTATGGAGCGCCTGGGCCAGCGGCTTGTTCTCGATTATGGGGACCGATGCCTTTCTCGCCACTTCCTTTATCTTTTGCGCCACCGTTCCTGCACCTTTGGCAATCACCGTGGGTGCAATCATCTTGCCGCGATCATATTGCAGGGCTACTGCCAGGTGTGTGGGGTTGGTTATGACCACATCCGCCTTGGGCACGTCCCGCATCATTCGTCTCCTGGCCATGTGGATCTGAATGGAGCGTATCCTGCTCTTGATAAGGGGATTTCCGTCCGACTGCTTGTATTCATCCTTGATCTCCTGTTTCGTCATCATAAGATCCTGACTGTGCTGCCACTTCTGAAATCCGTAATCAGCGGCCGCAATAATGATAAAGATCCACAGGACATCCCACAGGAGGCGCAGGGATGAATGAAAAAACGTCAAAACTATGGCGCCTACATCAGCCCCAATGAGAGGCGGGTAGACAGGGATTTCGCGCATGATGGCCCGGTATGAAACCCAGATGATGATTGTCATGATTACCAGTGTCTTGACGAGCTGTTCGAGGCTCCTCATGGACATGAATTTGTTCTTGAATCCGGTTATGGGGTTGATCTTGGAGAACTTCGGGGTGATGGCCTCGGAGCTGAAGAGGAAACCGACCTGCATGATATTTGACGCTAAACCGATAACGAGGAAGAGCAAAAGCAGAGGCATTACGATCATAGCGAGCTCAAAGACACCGTGTCTTACAATGGCAATGACGCTTATGTTTGATCCATCCCACATGGAAAGGCCAGAGATGTAGGTTCTGACGACAACCATAAGCTTGGATGCAATAGCCGGAATATAAAAATAAAATGCTATGATTGTTGCAAGAAAGAGCATCGATGTGGATACCTCGACGCTCTTGCATACCTGTCCCTTCTCCCGGGACTCATCCATGCGCTTACTGGAAGGTTGTTCGGTTCGCTCTTGACCGTTCTCATTTTCTTTGGCCATGGGATGGTGGAATGCGAAAAACATACCAGGTTAGGAAATCCGACCGAAATTGGTTCTGCGAGGGGGGAGGTATTGATGACAGGTAGGTCTAATTCTATGGTAATCTTGATTTGTAAAGTGCTATGCGATAGTGTGATATGAGCAACAATGTGGCGGCCATT
>CAYMDG010000083.1:0-1085 GCA_964388905.1 uncultured Bacteriovoracaceae bacterium | reverse complement strand
ATAGGGATCAACGGCAGGTGCGACACCCTTCAGGCAGCTATCCTTCTGGCGAAGTTCGAGATCTTCGAAGGAGAGATCGAGCTCAGGCAGAAGGTGGCGCAACGGTATAACCAGTTGCTCGGCGCAACGGACAAGCTCGCGTGCCCATCAGTCAAGCCGGGTCATAAGAGCGCTTGGGCTCAGTATTCAGTTCTCTGCAAGAACAGGGATGTAATCCTCGATGCCCTCAAGAATGCCAAGATCCCGAGCGCCATCTATTATCCGAAGCCCTTGCATGTGCAGGGGGCATATAAATATTTAGGCTACAGCTCAGGTGATTTCTCTGTATCCGATAGAACTGCTGAGGCCATATTCTCGTTGCCGATGCACCCTTATCTTGCAGATGAAGACCAGGAGAGAATATCTCAAGTTATCCTCAAATCCATTAAATAGGTAGATGGAAACATCCACCGGCAGGGGGAAGTTGAAGTGCATGATTCAGAGAAGAAAGTAACGATCGCGGTAATCGGGTCCGGGTACTGGGGCAAGAACCTGGTGAGAAATTATGCCGAGCTTGGAGCGCTCTACGGTGTCTGTGACAGCAGCGACTCTGCGCTGGATTCATTCAGGCAGAAGTATCCACAGGTGAAATACACCACGAATTACCTGGATCTTCTCAATGATGACGCCTTGAGGGGCATCGTTATTGCCACTCCGGCGGAAACACACTTTTCCCTTGCGCGGGAAGCGCTTTTATCCGGCAAGGATGTCTTTGTGGAGAAGCCCTTATCGCTCAATGTAGATGAGGCCGAAGAGCTCAAAGAGATCGCCGAGAAGAAATCCCTGATCCTCATGGTCGGCCATCTGCTCCAGTACCACAGTGCCTTCATCAAGTTGAAGGAACTCATAAGGGATGGCCAGCTTGGAAGGATTCATTATATCTATTCCAACCGGCTCAGCTTCGGCAAGATCCGCAGGGAAGAGGATATCCTGTGGAGCTTTGCCCCGCACGACATCTCCATGATACTCACCCTGGCCCAGGAAGAGCCGGAAAGTGTCATGGCAACAGGCGGCAACTATCTCCACAAGAAGATCGCCGATGTCAC
>CAYMDG010000082.1:10420-12055 GCA_964388905.1 uncultured Bacteriovoracaceae bacterium | reverse complement strand
AAGTTCTCCAACTTTGTCCTTTCGCTGCCGATGCCCCTCCCGTTTTAGGGGATGATCCATGTACAGAGAACATTTCGGTCTCAAGCTTAAACCTTTCTCCATCACCCCTGACCCGAAATTTCTCTACATGAGCCCGGGGCATAAAGAGGCGTTGGCACACCTGCTGTATGGTCTGAAGGAAGGAAGCGGATTTGTGGTGATTACCGGCGAGGTGGGCACCGGCAAGACGACGATCTTAAATGCCTTTCTGCTGAAGCTGCCGCCTCGAATTCCCAAGGTGGTGATCAAAAACCCCCACATCAACCCCGACAACCTCTACTTCCTTTTGGGGGAAGCCATCGGCATGCCGGAGGAGAAGCGTTCCCGTAACTATATCAATGATTTTGAGGACAGGCTCAAGACCATGGGCGGTGCCGTGCTCATCGTGGATGAATCCCAGGGGCTCTCTTTTGAGATGCTCGAAGAAATAAGGCTGCTCTCCAATCTGGAGACCGTTCATGAAAAGCTCGTCCAGATCATGCTGCTCGGTCAGCAGGAGCTCAATGAAAAGCTGAACAGCTCTCAGCTCAGACAGCTTAAGCAAAGGATAGGGGTAAAATACCACATTCCACCCTTGGACAGCAATGAGACCAAGGACTACATCGACCACCGGCTCAGGGTAGCCGGATACGAGCCCAGGGAGGAACCCCTGTTCACATCCTCGGCCCTTGGGGAGATCTCCCGGTACACCAGGGGGTTTCCGAGGCTCATCAATATTGTCTGCGATAACGTTCTGCTTGCCGCTTACAGCGATGATCTCAACCAGGTGAGCGCCGGCCTCGTGAAAAAAGTGGTAGGCGGGATGGAGAAGACCTATGCCAGGCATGCTCCCCTCATGCCCGGTCATCATATGAGTGAGAGAAAGGGATACAGAGGCCTATGGGTCGGATTGAGTGTGGCGGCTGCTTTTTTATTTTTCATCTCAGCTCTGGTTGTTGTGTTGATTTCACCACTCGGGCAAAGCATCATGGACAAATCCAAAGATATGCTCGGGATATCACATGAGCCGTCTTCTCTATCTAATAGGGCACAAGGATCTTTATACCCGCTGAATATGAAGGAACCTGAAGGGACGGTATTTCAAGTCCAACCCAAGGTATCCATGCAGGACCAGGCAGGAATTGCAGCAGCTGTTCCTCCGACGTTGGGGGAGCAAAAACAAACGACAGGCGTAGTCATGACGGTCGGCCGGGGTGATACGGTTGCCAGGCTTGCTGCAAGGCATTACGGCAGGGTTGATTCCGGCATCCTGGATATTGTCCGAAAGGCGAACAGCAACCTGGGGAATATCGACTTAATCTATGAGGGACAAAGGATCAATCTGCCTGCAATAACAGATACAGCCAGGGTCTTGTTCACGGTGAGCGTGGCATCTTACCATTCCATTAACGAGGCCACAGCAGTGTTTCTCGACCTGGTCAAAAAAGGGTTTAAGGCAACGATCTATCCTCACCTGGACACACAGGGGAATACCTGGTACCGGGTTACTATCGGGACTTTCAAGGATCAGGACAAAGCGGACGTGTATGCTCAGCAGCTTAAGAATCAAGGGTTTTTATATGCAAAATCCGTCAGGGTGAGCGTGGAGGGATAAAC
>CAYMDG010000082.1:1304-10320 GCA_964388905.1 uncultured Bacteriovoracaceae bacterium | reverse complement strand
AGGTGTGAGTGAAATCATACAGGGAAAGGCTGATGTATCGGAGTGTCTTTTATCAACCTCCATAGAAAATCTCACCATTTTGCCGGCTGCAAAAGAACCTCCGGCAAATCCTTCGGAGCTGCTTGAGTCAAAAAAGACCGGTGCACTAATTAAAGACCTGGCTGACCGTGACGGTAACTGGTTCATCATCATCGACACGCCGCCTATACAGGCAACCGTGGACCCAAAGATCATGGCTGATGTTGTGGAGGGGATCATCATGGTAGTAAGATACCGGTATACCTCGGAGGCTGAGTTCAAGATGGCGCTTGAGATCCTGCCAAAGGAGAAGGTCCTCGGCACGGTTTTGAATGCCGTAGATGAGCTCCCTGTGAAGAAGTATCAGTACAACAAGTATAAATATTACAAGAATTACTACAACCGATAGTCGGGTTTCATATCTAAAGGGAATGTATACCTTTGTATATTGTGATAGCTCGAGGGTATATGGTAGACTCCGTCAATGCCCAAGAGCATCTTCTCCCACCTCTTCCCGCCCAGGTGCCTTGTCTGCGGAGCTTATTCAAAAGATATCCGGTTTGGAGTGTGTGCCCAGTGCGTCAGTCGGATCAGGCCAATTCCTGGGCCTGTCTGCACTGTCTGCGGTGAGCCGGGAGGTACGCCGGGCGTATGCCTGCGTTGCCTGACCGAACCGCCCCCTTTTGACCGGATGATGAGCGCATTTATTTTTGAAGGGCACATCAAAGATATCATTCATTCCTTCAAATACGCCGGTGCCACCTATTATAAAAAGTATCTGGCACAGGTCCTGTTTGATATGATTAAAGATGAAGGCAGGCCATGTGACGTGGTCACCTTCGTTCCCCTGCATTGGACCAGGATGATTTCACGAGGCTATAACCAGGCTGCCCTTATCGCCAGGGAACTTGCAGGTTTGCTGGGAAAACCCGTAAGTTACCGTGCCCTGAAAAAGACGCGCGGAACACCCCCACAGGTGGGATTGCGTAAGCAGGAACGCAAAATGAACATCAGGGGTGCATTTTTTGCATCCGGTGTTCAAGACAAGGCGGTTCTGGTTGTGGATGATGTAGTGACAACAGGGCAGACCGCCCGCGAGGTTTCAAGGGCACTGAAGAAAACAGGAGCAAGCTATGTGCTCTTCGCCAGCGTTGGGAGGATAGTACAATGAGTCCTTTAAGGCAGTCGGGCAAAAAAGACCCGAGATATCTGGAAGACATAACCTATTCCATAGCTACAGAACCAGAAAGGCTCGAAGATCTCTTCTCGTCGAACAATCTCTTTATGGGGAAGTATGATGACAACAAGATGATGGACAAGCTTGACCGTGTAGGCATCATCGGCATCCTCCACAAGAAGGGGTATCGGGATCTTGTTGTGAGTATCATCAGGCCTGACGACTATACGTCCAGGCTCTATGTTAATTTCGACTCTCAGGAGAAAGAGACGCGGCTCATAGAGCTTATCGTGCGCGAAGGCTTTTTTAAACCCAGGGAAGACTTCATTGCCTCGTACGACTTTTCGGCAGGTCTTTCCATGCTGCTCATCGAATGGGTTGCCTTGCAGGACCCGAAGGCCTCCTTCAGCCCTGAAAAACCCAGATTGCCCGGCCAGCAGTACCCGGGGATAGGAGGACTCAAGAACATGCAGGAACTCCTCTATCATCTCTGTAAGTCATCCGGGAAGGACGCCATTGTGGATGTCCCTGAATACTTCCATTCTGCTGCCATCTATTCCCGCATGTATACCAAGATCTATGATCGGATATACGCCTTCTTCTCCCCTGTTGATGCAGGGATTATGCAGGCCATGCTCAGGGACCTCTCAGGAAGACCTTTGGCGGATATTTCTTTTGCAGTGGCCTTTGACTGTCTTCTTGATGCCCGCACGGGCAAGAGTGTCAAATGGAAGACCTCCGAACAGATCTACCCCATTTCCAGGAAACTGAAAAATTATGTGGAGGATGACCAGTACAAGGAAATGGTCATAAAGACCATGGAAGAGCGTTCATATGCCATAGACTGGGACAGATTTGAGCAGATCAAGACCCATGGATTGATAGATGAGCTATAGATTCGGAGTCATCGGTCTCGGACGGGTGGGCGGGGCCATGCTTGCTCTTTTAAAGGAAGCGGGTCATGTGCCGGTGTGGACAGTGTCCGCCAGGACACACAGTACCGATATCCCCGTTTATGCCCGTATCCCTGACTCCCCCGGAGGGGTCCAGGTTGTTTTTATCACAGTGCCTGACAGCCATATACGCAGCGTAGCTGCGCAGATCAACACAGCCTGGGGCCGGTCATCCAAAGATATTGTCTTTTTTCACTTCAGCGGGCTTCTCACCTCCGGTGTGCTTGCCGTATTGTCCACGTCTGGGGCGGCTATTGGAAGCCTCCATCCCCTTCAGTCCATCACCGATGCTGCCCGGGCAAAGCAGATCTTGAAAGGGAGCATCTTCACCTTTGAGGGAACGGAAGAGGCCGCCAGGGTCGCCGGAGATCTTGTTGACTCAATAGGTGCGGTCATGATGACTATCACGCAAGAAAACAAGGTGCTCTACCACACCTCTGCCGTTGTTGCGTCAAATTATCTGGTGGCGCTTTTACATCAGGCGTCTGTAATCATCGATAAAGTTGGTATGGGTCTGAATCACCTCATGCCGCTCATCAAGGGGACCCTGTCCAACATAGAGGAGCATGGCAGCAAGGCGGCCCTGACCGGGCCCATTGCCAGAGGCGACTGGGCAACGGTGGAAGGCCATGTAAAGGCTCTCCTGGAACATTTCCCGGACCTTATACCTTCGTATATTGAACTAGGCCGTTACTGTGCCCGCCTGGCTGAAAGGCAGTTTCCGGACGAACTCTTCAGCAACCCCAAGCTCATGGGTCTTGGCGAGCTTTGTAATGTACTGTTTCCCAAGAAGGCCAGGGGCATGAAGGTGGTCTTCACCAACGGCTGTTTCGATATCATCCATGCAGGCCATGTCACCTATTTAAGCAAGGCACGGGCCCTGGGCGACTGTCTTGTGGTGGGGCTCAACTCCGATGTGTCGGTGAAGAGTATCAAAGGGCCCCATCGGCCTGTCAACAACGAGCGTGCCCGCGCAGCAGTGCTCAGCGCACTTGCATGCGTGGACCATGTAGTTCTCTTCCAGGAGGACACCCCTCTTGATCTCATCAGGAGCATAAGGCCCGATGTACTGGTCAAGGGCGGTGACTGGGCAGCGGACAATATCGTGGGTGCTGACGTCGTTAGGTCATCAGGCGGCCAAGTTCTCACCATCCCTTTTGAAGACGGCTTCTCCACCACTGCAATCATAGACAGAATCAGGCAGGAATAATCTTTTCTCAGAAGCCAAAGACAAAACGACCTGCGTATCTCCTGTCAACCCTCTGGCCTGCATAGGCTCCTATTTCTTCTGCATAGGTCAGGAGATCGAGACGCACAATCCTGGCCTCAAGGTTCAGTCCTGCAGTGACATACCCCTGATAGAGTCCTGCACGCACGTTGATGATATCAAGAAAGTTGCATTCAACTCCGAGCCTGAGCCTCTTGGCGATATCGCTGTCCTGGTCGAACTGGTTGAAGATGTCCACATAGTCGATGGCAAACGTGGCCTTGGTCACTTTAAGGTCCAGATCCTGGGCAAACCCCATGTCCACGTGCTGGGTCGCATCCGCTGCATCGCCTAGACCGCCGCCTAAGAGGTTGTTCGCCGAAATCCCCACCCGGGAATTCGCAAATTGAAATTTGCTTAATTTATAGATGATCCCGAGGTCAACCAGTATCCCATTGCCTTTTTTCAGATCATCTTTGATCCTGTCCGAGAGTTTATCAGAGAGGTCAGCCACGGTATATTCCTGGGTAAGGCTCTGCCGGTGGATATATTTTGCGCTTGCCCCCACCAGGAGGGTGTTGTCGAGAAAAGGGTGCGCATACCCTGCACCCAAACCTGTATCGTTTATGACATTCACATCCAGCTTGGGATACTGCCTGTCCCTCACATCCAGGTCCATCCTGCCGGTACCGAGAAGTGTCAGGGCGAATCGTGGCATGGAATAGTTGGGAACTATTGCAAGCCCGAGGTGTGAGCTCTCCCCCATATGGTCCCTCAGGAACTGGGCACTTTCTGCTTCATTGCCGAAGTCCGTGTCCAGGGCATCTTTAATGAGGCCCCAGGAATTCTTGCCGAGCTCTATCTCCAGTCCGAAGACAGAGGCGCGGATACTATCGATATCAGCCAGGCCCGCCGGATTGTAGAACAGTGCGTTGGCGTCATTGGACACCGCGACAAAGGCGCCGCCCATGCCCATAGGCCTGAAGCCCTTGTAGATATAAGGGTATTCCGCGGCCATACAAATGCAAGAAACAAAGACAAACAAAACCGTCAAAAACGGAATTTTTTTCATTATCAACCCCCTACTAATTTGTCAGAAGCTTGCTGTTAATGAAGCTCACGAGGTCATAGCCATCATATGAGTCTACTGCCGCCTTGATAACAGCTTTACTTGATCCCTCCGGGAGTCCCAGGAGATCGGTGACGAATTTATTAAAATCACGGGTTATACTTTCATCTGAGCCGAGATTGTTAATGAACACCTCAACAGTCAGGTATACATTCCAAAGGTCGGTTCGTAATCCGGCAATGTCTCCATTGAATGCCTTCAGGGCTGTTGCATTGGTGTTGAGATATGCATTCACCTGGTTTCCTAAGGTGCTCACGTCCGGTTTCTGGGGAAAGATTTTCTGGTAGGCCGCCTGGTTTATGGGGATGTTGCAGTCTTCCACCTCTGCAATGATATATCCTATGTCTATGATGAAATGCAGGGCCGAAGCAATTCCCAGTTGGGCGGTTAGGTCGTCGGTGATGTCTTTATTGCCTGCATTTGCTGCCAGAGAGGTTGTGAGATAGTGTTGTGCCTGGGAAAGATTTGTAAGCAGCGTAATAACGGAACCAGTGGTGATGTAGCGTGGGGTGGCGTCGGAGCCTGCCTTGTAAAGCACGGATGACGATGCATTGAGTTGGTCGGTTGTCTTGAGAGAGAAGGAAGAGGCGATAATATCGAAGTTGTCAGAATTCTCTGAATCGATGTGCTCTAGCATGTAGGTCAGATCCAGGCCGGCCTTTCCCATATAGGCGGATGAAAGGATCCCCGCAACCTCAGGGTCTGATGAATCCCTATAACTGCTCAAAGCAGAGACGGCAGAGTCATAGTTACCGTCGTCAAGGGCCATCTTGGCATCTTCGATATTTGCCTCTTTGCTGGAATCATCTGCAAGTGGTTCCAACATATTACTCTCACAGCCCATAATGGCCATGAGGAGGATAATGGTAAATGTCAGGAGAACGTTTCTCATAAATACCTCCGGTTCATGGGTTTGGTTTAAACGCCTTTTCAGCACAAGACAATAAAGATAATATAATTGTATCACAGAATAGTTCCTTATTCAAACATATCATGGATTGCCATTCTGGAATACGGGCAGGTCCGAAGCGGCCCTGCCCGTATAATATTAAAGAAAAGTCTATGCCCCCAAAACACCCTTTCTGATCTTGGGAATACAGATAGAGACAATGCAAAAGAGAGAGAGGATGAGAATCCCTGAATGCGAGAAAGGATCTGATGATGAGGTTGTTATGAAGCAGCCGGTTTTTTTATCATCTTTTTTGTCATCATCATTTTCTTCAGCATCAGACGAAACCGGCTCGAACTCGACTGTAACCGTACGGTTTGCATTCATGGTGACGGTGTTGGAAGAGGAAGTGGATCCATCGTTGTCTGTACCCTGCCAGAACTTCAACTTGTAGCCGGATTCGGGTGTAGCGGACAGTGAGACTGGCGTGCCCTGGTTATAGGTGCCGGACATGGGTGTGACAGTGCCGTGACCGTTTGGGATAGAGACAGTGAGGGTGTAGGTTGTTTCCGGATTGATAGTTACCGTGAAATCGACCGTAACGCTTCGGTTCGCACTCATGGTGACGGAATTGGTTAAGGCTGTTGATGCATCGTTGTTTGTGCCATGCCATGCCTTAACCTGATAGCCGGAATCCGGGGTGGCAGTGAGGGTAACAACGGTACCCTGATTGTATGTGCCAGTGGCGGGTGAGATCGTTCCATTGCCGGAACTCACTGAGGTACTCAAGGTATAGGTTGTAGTAGAAGTGGAGGCCGGGCCGAGAGAAACCGTGAGGGCGACTGTCGAGCCGGGAGCCGTTAAGGTCCCTGTCGTTGGAGTCTGGCTTATTACCTGGCCTGCCGGCGCAGGGTTATTAGTCGGGGTCACTGCTCCTAGGCTGAGACCTGCTCCGGTTATCGCACTTGTTGCATTGGTCTGTGTCATGCCTACGACATTGGGCACGGAGATTGCGTTTGAAACCACAATATTAACCGGCGTGCCGAGAGTCATTACAGCCCCTGCCTTCAGGTTCTGCCTTATTATCGCCCCTGCTGGATAGGTTGAGCTGAATTCAGGTGTAACAGAACCAAGGGTGAATCCATGAAAACTGAGGATGTCCTGTGCGCCGGTCTGGCTCAAGCCGATAATGCGGGGAATAACGTCTGTGTTATCAAGTGTTTTATAGTTATAACTAATATGTGTTCCTGTATCAGTTGTAGTTGTCGATTGCCAGTTTACCAGAGAAAGACCAACATTATAGGGGATGCTGTTCGTGGTATCAGGGGGGATATAGAACCCAAGGCCTTGATGGTTCGACGTTCTGGGTGTGGATAAACAACTTCCCGAATAAGTTGTAGTGGCGGTAACATTCCCCTGATAATAGATCCCAACATTACTATGAATCCCAATCCCTCCAGCAGTGTACTCGTTGAGTTCGATCTTCTGTTGGCTGGGATCAAATACCATGGTAAGGTTACCGGTAAAAGGGGTGCCGTTTACCTTTGTAATGATAATATTCCTTGTTGGAGTGCTGGCGTTAACATAGAAGACCCCTCCCGTAATATCTCCCTCAACATATCCTCCGAAGAATACGTTATTCTTGTAATAGTAATAGGTTGTTCCCCGGTAGGTTGCGGGTGTGCCTGATGTGATGGAGATCTCCCAGTCGGATCTTACCATTCCCACCCCGGTGAGATCATAGGTAGGTCCGTTTAGGATATCGTGGATATAGTATTCCACCTTGCTGCCGACATATGTCCCTATGCCCAGAGAATCCGACACGGTAGCGTAATCTGTGTATCGTCTCTCATATACCGTTGCCGTTGCTAAGGAAGAGGATGCAGGCACATTGGTGTAGGTCCCGTTAATAGAGACGTTATTGCATAATGAGAAAATATCAGCAGAACCGCTGAAGGTTGAGTTTGTTACTGATGGGTCAACATAGGTATTTGAATATATTTGCATTGGGGTAGGGACATTGGTATCTGATAAAACCCATGCTGTACCTTTGCTGTTTGAATTCGTGGCATAAGCCGGTGAAATGGAAACAAACAGCATTAGTGATATGATACACAGGATAAAAGATAGTTTCTTTTTCATAGTACCTCCTCGCATTGTTACACCTTGTTCATCAAGATGCATAAAAACAGTAAGGTATATGCATGCAATAACTATGCATACAGTTTGTCAGCGATATATATAATGAATATAGTACAGTATAGAAATATCAAAAGCCATTTAACCAACATAAAAGAACGAATATTCCATTTTTATGGAAATGTGTTCTTGCTGTTTAAATCTAAATCAATTTATTCATCCGCTTCTGATGTAGATGACGGTGTTTTGGTTACATTCTGGGTTAATTCTTCAACCGTGAGCCCATATGTTTCTGCTGTGTCGTGGACAACATTCATAAAGATGATCTGACCAAGCGCCCTCCAGCCGACGTTATCTTTCATGCTGTTGATTTTTTGAATCGCCGGTAAATCACCTATGAAGTAAGATAGCTCACGTTCGGTATAATCAGCGGCGTTCATCCGGTTCTGGCTTTTTACAATGGGGGTCAATGTGATCTTGGTTTTATCGTTCGCTTCAGTGATTCGACCCTTTATCTGCATGTAATAATCAAAGGGGGGCTTATCACCCATGGATGCAAATTTTTTATATTCGGTTGTTACCAGGCCAGCTTCTTTGTTTGCAAACTTGATATCGAATCCGCGGTTTACAAAGATATTGGTTAAGGATGCAATTGCCTGGTCTTTGGTGACATCCGGCTTTTCCAGACCGAAGGACTGTATATCGACCTTGGTGACAGGCAGAGAACATGCGAATAATAAAGAAAAGAGGAACATAGGGACAATTGACTTTCTCAATACATACTTCATAAAAAACCTCCTCGATTTATTCCTTGATGCAGATGGTCATTCCCGAAACCAGGACCGAGAATGCACATCATGTTGGCATTAAAGTATACATCTACTCGGGGCTAATGTCTTCTTGAATATTATAAATACAAAATACATGCTCAATAAAAATGATGAACCAAGTAGTCGATTGTGGGACCATGTTGTCATTGATATTGGCTATATGGTCTGTTATAGCTCTAGGGATGAATGACGATTTTGAGATACAACTCAAGGAGATCCTTGCCAGCTCATCATCGTATACCGGTCGAATCGGTCAATATATCCTGGATTCCGGAGGAAAGCGCCTGCGACCGAAGATCGTGGGGCTAATTGGCAGTGCGATAGGTCTGCCTCAACCGGTTTTTATGCCTTTTGCCTATACCGTTGAGCTCATGCACACGGCCAGCCTGCTGCACGACGATGTGGTTGACGGCACAGAGATACGCCGTTCAAGACCCACGGCGAACCAGATCTTCGGCGACAAGCCGGCCCTGCTTGCAGGTGATTTCATTTCAGCCTCGGCCATGGAAACCATGTGCTCACTGGGAGACATGCGCCTTGCCATGAGCGTAGTCCAGACGATCAAGAAGATGTCCGAAGGCGAGCTCATGGAGCTTGAACACGCACACGCCTTCCATGACAGCAAGGAAGTGTACCTGAAGATTATCTATCTCAAAACCGCATCCCTGTTTGAA
>CAYMDG010000082.1:0-1204 GCA_964388905.1 uncultured Bacteriovoracaceae bacterium | reverse complement strand
CAGCGCTATGATGCCTTGGGCAACAACTGGCAGGAAGGCCAGTCTTTCAGGCCGCCTCCGGGATTCGAGAATTTTTTCACAGAGGGTAGCTTCGCCCCAAAGGGGAGGCGCGCTGGGGGCAGGAATTTCAGTTTCGAATTCGAACCCGGGACCCGAGGCAGCGAGGGGGCAGGGGCATTCTCGGATTTTTTTGAGACCCTCTTCGGAGATTCGGGCATTGGCCGCCAGCGCGATTTCCGTTCCGCCTCTCCAAAAGGGAGCGATCTGGAGTCGGAGATTGCCGTCTCACTGGAGGATGCACACAGGGGGGGCACCAAAGAGATCATCATCCAGGCACCTGGTGGTGAAAAGCGGCTGAATGTCAAGATACCCCAAGGTGCCTATGACGGCATGAAGATCCGCCTTGGCGGGCAGGGCAATACCGGTACCGGCGGGTCAGGAGACCTGTATCTGAAGATAAAGATAAATCCTGACCAAAGATACAAGCAGGAAGGGTCGGACTTTATTGTAGAGATACCAATAACCCCTTGGGATGCAGCCCTGGGTACTACCTGCGAGGTGGACACCCTGGATGGAAAACTCAACCTTAAGATACCCCCGGGCGTTTCTTCCGGCCAAAGGCTCAGACTAAAGGGTAAAGGTCTGGCCCATAAGGGGGATCTGTTCGCTCAGATGAAGATAGTAACGCCAAAACACTTGAGTAACGAGGAGAAAAAACTCTTTACCGAGTTGAAAAAGGTCTCATCCTTTAAGGCCGAATAAAAGAAACCGATGCCGCTGCAAAAAGGCGGCACCGGTTCAGGTTTATCAGACTTCTCAAGAGGGGTGGGATGTTTACTTTGGGATCATTTTTTTGTTTTTGAGGCGGTTTTCTTGACCTCCTTTTGAGTTTGGGCAGGGATGTACGTGTTCTGACCTGTCAGGACCAGAGATGGACGCAGCTTATCAAGCTTTTTCTTGCTGATGCCCTTGACTTTTGTCATGTCATCGATGGTCCTGAATGGCCCGTTAACCTGGCGTGATGCCACGATGGCCGATGCTGTCTTTTCCCCAATCCCGGGCAGCATCATGAGCTCTTCCTTGGTTGCGGTATTCACGTTGATTACTCCTTGTGCCGCAAATAAAGGAACACTAAGGGTAAATAAGAAAAAAACGACACACCACACTACTTTTCTGACCTTCATCATTTAAAACTCCTTTCATA
>CAYMDG010000081.1:9460-12071 GCA_964388905.1 uncultured Bacteriovoracaceae bacterium | reverse complement strand
ATCAGAGTGCTTGACCTTTGTGAGTCCTCTAGGTAATAACCCAGGCAAATTTTTATCGAGAAGGTAGGCTGATGAAAAATATATATAATCTAAAGGGTTTTTCGTATGTGTTCAGAAGGCTGATTGATGCCTTCATCGTGGTTTTTTGTATCCTGGCCTTTCTTTCGTGCGCACATAAGGAGATACCAAAAGAAGCACCACCACTTCCGAAACCCGCGAAGATAGCGGTTGTACTAGGGGCCGGTGCATCCAAGGGATTTGCCCATATCGGTGTTTTGAAGGTGCTCGAGACACAGAAGATCCCCATCCACATGATAGTAGGGACAAGCGCCGGCAGTTTGGTTGGCAGCTTATATGCCTATGGATTCGATGCCTTTACCCTTCAAACAATAGCCATGAAGGTGGAGAAGAGTGATGTGATTGACTATACAATACCTGACAACGGGTTCATCAAGGGTGAAAAGCTTGAAGCATTCATCAACAAAACCGTAAAAAACACCCCTATCGATAAATTGAAGATCCGTTTTTATGCAGTTGCAACAGATATCTCCAACGGCGAAGAAGTGGCCTTTGCAAAGGGCAATACAGGGGAGGCTGTTCGGGCAAGCTGTTCCGTGCCTGGTGTATTCCAGCCGAAAAGGATCGGGGGAAAGACCTATATGGATGGCGGTGTAGTGAGCCCTGTTGCCGTTGACGTTGCAAGGCGATACGGAGCCGATGTGGTAATTGCAGTAGACATCTCAGGCGGCATAGCAGGCGAAGTTCCACAGGGAATTGTAGACACCATCATGAAGTCTGTTGACATTATGTACTCCAACATAGCCGCCTATCAGGTGAAGAAGGCTGACATCGTGATACGTCCGAATGTGAAAAATATCGGATCAACAGAAATGGAAAAGCGTCATGAGGCAATCCTGGAGGGAGAAAAGGCAGCAATGGAGGCATTGCCGGCTATTCAGAAGATCATCGCCAAGCTCAAAGAGGAAGGAAGGTTGTAGATCCCTACCTGAATGTGGCGCGGAAGCGTAGCATGGCGCCTACGAAAAGTACGGTTCCTATGGCTGCCATGGCCAGAAGTTGAGGCCAGACCACTCCGATCCCGGCATCCCTGAACAGCACACGTGAGCAGAATTCCATATAGTGGGTGGTCGGCGCGAATTGCATGATGATCTGGAGGAACCTCGGCATGGACTCCATCGGGGTTATCCCGCCGTTCAGCATGGAGATGGGCACGATTATGGGCATGCTCAAAAGACCTGCCTGGGGCTGATTCTTGGCAATGGTGGCAAGGAATACACCAAGTTCGGTTGTTGCATAGAGAAAGACAATGGTCCCCAGAAAGAAAAGCGGCATGGAGCCGTTGATAGGGGCACCGATTACCCACTTGATGGAAAAGAAGAGTGCGAACATCGCCCCGGCCACCACGATAAAGCTGTTCGCCCAGACCTTGGCTATGGTGATCTCCAAGGGGACAAGGGGCATGACGAGCAGGTGCTCCACGGTCCCCCGTTCCTTTTCCTTTATAAGGGCTGCAGCAGGCAGTATGATGGCGAGCAGCGTGATCATGTGCGTAAGGAAAACAACACTCATGAACCATGAGCTTTCGCGGTTCTGATTGTACATCACGCGGGTGGTTACCTGGATGGGTGGTACCTGAGGCTTCTGATCTCCATGCAGATAGGTCTGTATCTCGTCGTTGATAATCCTGCTCAGGTAGGTTGTGCCCAGTTTTGCATGGCCGATGGCCGTGGCATCGACATCTATGCTGACCTCTGGAGTTTTACCTGAGAGGAGGTCCTTTTGAAAACCCGTCGGGATATGTATGACAAAGATATACTCCGCCCTGTCCAAAACCTGGTTGATCTCATGGAAGGCGATAGCCTGGGGTTTCTGGAAATAAGGCAGCTGAACAGCATCGATGATCTGGGCAGACAGAGGTGACTGATCTTCGTCAACATAGGCCACAGAGGAGTTGCGTACCTGCAGCCCGGTACCCTTCGACGGGACGATGACCATGACGGTAAATGAATAGATGACCAGGACAACCAGGACATAGTCATATCGGAAGCTGATGAGTTCCTTCAAACCGAGCCGGTAGATGTGCCAGAGTTTTCTGATCATGCTATTTATCCTGTTTTTTCAGTAAGAAGACCGTCATGGTCTGTATGGTCGTATAAATAATGACCAGGAAGACAAAGTTCCACACAAGCTCCGGAAAACCGATACCCTTGGTGTAGGTCCCTACGCTGATATTCAGGAAATAGCGGGCAGGGAAGATCCATGACATGAACTTTGCCCCGCCGATAAGGGTTGAGGCAGGGGTTGTCAGGCCTGAAAAATCGAAAGAAGGCACCAGAGTAACGACAAAGGCGGCCACCAGTGAGGCGATCTGGGTCTGGGTAAAGGTGGAGATTAGGAGACCTATGCCGGTGCTTATAACAATATAGAGAAACGCCCCTAAAACCAGGGCCGAAAAACTCCCCTTTAAGGGGACATGGAACAGAAACCTGATCACACCAATAAGTATCACAAAGGTTATGGCAGTGATCACAACATAAGGGATCTGCTTGCCCCAGAGAAATTCAAGCCTGGTCATGGGGCTGGAATAGAA
>CAYMDG010000081.1:0-9360 GCA_964388905.1 uncultured Bacteriovoracaceae bacterium | reverse complement strand
AAGGGATCTGCTTGCCCCAGAGAAATTCAAGCCTGGTCATGGGGCTGGAATAGAAGTTCGAGATGGAGCCCAGCTCCTTTTCTCTTACTACACCGATGGCAGTGAGCATGGAAGGAACCAGCATCAACACAACGGCCAAGAGTCCGGGAACAATGGAAAACTTGCTCTTGACCAGAGGGTTGTACCAGTACCGGGGCTGGACATTGGCGGATGAATATTCGAGAGGTATCGGAGATAATTCGGCAAGGTCCAGGAGATAGGACAGGTGCACGGCCTCTGCATAGTTCTTTGTAGTTTCGGCCCTGAAAGGCATGGTTCCGTCTATCCAGAGGGCCACGGAGGGGCATTTGCCTCTCTTGATGTCCTTCTCGAATCCAGGCGGGATCTCGATGACCATCTTGAACTCACTTTTCTGAAAGCCCTTCTCGATCTCCGAGGGAGAATGAATAGGCGCCTGCTCACTGAAGTATCGGGATCCCGAGAAATACTCCAGATAGTCACGGCTCCACAGTTTCTGATCATAGTCAAGCGTAGAGAACTTGATGTTTTCGATATCAGGGGATATGCCGAAACCGAAAACAATGAGAAGAAAAGGAGAGATGATGAATGATGTTATGAGCCTGACAGGGTCGCGGAGCAGTTCAATGGACTCCCTCCGGGCCAGGGCAGCCAGCCGAAAGATATCGAAGAGCCGGCCGTGCTTGCGCACACGCTCAGGCGCAAGCATGAACGGGATGCTTTGTGTTTCGTCATCCTCTTCGGTGGTGGTATTTCTTGCGATGTCATCCTTCATATAGGCGATGAAGGCCTCTTCGAGGCTGGAACAGCCGCGCATGCGGACAAGTTCACTGGGTGATTCACAGGCAAGTACTCGGCCCATGCTCATGAGGGCTACCCGGTCACACCGGTAGGCCTCATTCATGTAATGGGTGGTCACAAAGATTGTCACGCCGCGTTCCCTGGAGAGTTTTATGAGGAGTTCCCAGAAGTGGTCTCTGGCTACCGGATCAACACCTGATGTAGGTTCGTCAAGGATCAGTATCTCGGGCTCGTGAATGGCAGCCACTGCCAGAGAGAGGCGCTGGCGGATGCCCAGCGGCAGCCGTTCGGTCTGATCATCCATGACATCGCTCAGTCCGAACAGATCGGCCATTTCTTTTACTCTGGCCGGGATATCGGAAGACGGCAGATCAAAGAGGTGTGCATGCATATCCAGGTTCTGCTGAACGGTCAGCTCGCCATAGAGCGAAAAGGCCTGGGACATGTACCCGATTCGCTTCTTGAGTTCAATGCTTCCGGTTTCCAAAGAGCCGCCGAAGATAAAGGCCTGGCCATGAGTCGGGTGAAGGAGCCCGGTGAGCATCTTCATGGTCGTGGTCTTCCCGCAGCCGTTCGAACCTACAAAACCGAATATCTCTCCCTTGGGTATGGTGAAAGAGACATCGTCCACCGCGGTGAAGTCGCCGAACCGTTTGGTGAGATGGCTGGCCTCGATTGCCGAGCCGTCACCCGAGGGTATCCTGGCAGGGGTCGTGAAGCTCCGATGCCCATAACGCATCTCCTCTGGCAGCATGGCTATGTACGCATCCTCTATGGTCGATTTCCCGGTCTTCTTCTTAATGTCTTCCGGTGTACCCGATGCGAGGACCCGGCCACCCTCCATCATGACCAGCCAGTCGAGGTGCTCGGCCTCCTCCATGTATGCCGTGGCGATAAGGATACTCATGCCCGCATGGTGGCTGCTCATATCCTTGACAAGCTCCCAGAACTGGCGCCGCGACAGAGGATCGACGCCGGTCGTCGGCTCGTCCATGATGAGCACATCAGGGTTGTGGATCAGGGCACAGCACAGCCCAAGTTTCTGTTTCATCCCTCCTGAGAGTTGACCGGCAGGGCGGTGGGAAAAGGGGGCAAGGTTGGTGGCCTTCAAGAGACGATCAATACGCTCTTTCCGCTCTGTGCGCGTGAACCCGAAGAGGCTGCCGAAAAAATCAACGTTCTCATATACCGAAAGGGTTGCATAGAGGTTCTGGCCAAGGCCTTGAGGGATGTAGGCTATTTCGGAGCAGACTTCATGGCGGTGGATACCCGAGCGCATATCTCCGTTCAGGACATGGACCGTGCCTGTCTGTATCTTTTTCTGGCCGGCTATGAGGCCGAGCAGGGTTGATTTTCCCACCCCATCCGGTCCGATGAAGCCCACCTGGCAACCGGCAGGGATATCGAGGTCAATTGAATCAAGGGCAAGCTTTTTGCCGTAGCGATGCTTTACCCCTTCAATATGTGCAATGGTATCATGGCCGCTCATGCAAGCATTCACTTAAGGAGTTCCGGCCATTTTGCGGACCCGTTCAAACGTATATATGCAACACCGGGCATTCCCGGCTTCAGCCGGGGATCATTAAATTCCTGAAAACTGATTGTAACGCGGAAGACGAGCTTCTGACGTTCCTCAGCAGCCTCGACCTCTTTGGGTGTGAATTGCGCCTTTGCAGAAACATAGGCCACCCTTGAAAAAAACGATCGATCAGGTATGGCATCGAGAACCACCTTTGCTTCACCACCTAAAGGTATCTCTCCGGCATGCCGTTCGGAAAGGTAGACATTCATGTAGATATCCGTGGGGTCTACAATGGTCAGTACCTTTCCTCCATTCGGAAGGACCTCGCCCGGTTCCGCAAGGCGGGACAGCACCGGTCCCTTGATGGGGCTCTTCAGCATGCAGTCATTGATTTCCGCCTTTAGTCTCTCGGTCTGTGCAATGGCCGCTTCAATGGCAGCATCAGCCTCTGACACGGAAGATTTTATTGCGGCATAATCGGACTCCAGGGCCTGCTTGGTGGTCAAGTCACGATCATATTGCTGCTGGGTCACTATACCCTGTGCCAAGAGGTTCTTCGAACGTTCAAGCTCTTTTCCTGCAAGGTTATATCTGAGACGGAACCCCTCTTCCTTGGAAAGGGCTGTCTGACGTGCCTGTTTCATCCTGCTGACCTCTGCGGCTGCCTGTCTGAGCTGTGCCTGAAGTGTTGTCGTGTCCATCTTTGCTACGACCTGGTCCTTGTCGACAAAATCGCCCTCTTTTACAAGGACCTCTGCCAACCGGCCTGATAATTTTGTTGCAATGTCGACCTCAGTGGCTTCAAGACGGCCGTTACCCTTCACAATACCTTGCGGTATGGAATTTTTATCCTTGTTGAAAAAAAAGTAGAAGCCCAGAACACCAACCAGAATAAAAACAATCCCTATTGCTATAACCTGCTTGAATACCTTCGGCTTGCTGGCCATACTCCTCCTTTTTTTGAAACAGCACTTTTCATAATCCGGCATGAACCAGGTTCATGCCGGAGCAAAGATCCATCAAGGCGCTACTGTTCTCTCTTTTTCAACCCGTTCACCAGGCAGTCCATGGCGCACTGGAAGGCCTTTTCGAATTCAGAGCCGGCCAGACCCATGCGGAAATAATGCATGGCTACGCCTTCAATGAGATCATATATGAATTCCGGGGCCAGATCATCCCTTACCAGGCCCATGTCCATACCGTTTCTGATGAAGCGGAAAATGGATGCAATAATATCCCTCTGCTTTGATTTTATCTTCATCTCAATGGAGGGATACTCGATATAGATTTTCGGAATAAAATTATTATTTTTCGTAAGATCGACAAATTTCTCTATCATCCTGTTTACTGCCGTCATATAATCTTTCTCTTCTTGCACGATAAGATCGATTTGCTCAAGGTCATGGGCCATCTTTGAGATGACGACCTGCTCCAACAACTGTTCTTTTGAGCCGATGATCTTGTAAAGGGTATTTTTGGCAAGGCCGGTCTCATGGGCGAGCGCATCCATGTTCCATCCCTTTAGACCGTTTTTCCTTAATAGATCTGAGGTAGTATGAATGATCCTTTCTCTGATAACCCCATTGCTTACTTTCATAGCATAACCTTATACCAAATGAACTGATTCAGTATAAATAAATCATTCCTGCTGTTGGGTCAAACAAAAGATAAAATGATATTTCAAATGCTGCCAACAATGAGGTTTATGGAAGAGGGCAGTTGCAACCCGGTTTTCTTCTATTATTATAACTCAGAATATATTCAGGTAAATGAAGGATGAAACATATGTCTGATATTGTATTGATGTATCCATATGTATTTAAACATGCACGCAATTCAATGCTGTTCCACCCATTGGGCATCGCGCAATTGAGTGCCATATTGCGACAGCAGGGCATGGACAGCACGATTATTGATCTCACCTTTAGAAATACGGATGAAGCCCTGATGGAAATCTCCGAGATTAAGCCCAGGATAGTAGGCATCTATGTCATGCTCACGATGATCGATAACGCACTCTACCTGGCAAGAAAGATACGAGCCATCAGTCCCGAAACCCTCCTGGTTTGCGGCGGTCCCATGCCCACCCTTCGGCCGGAACAGTTTGACCGGGATTTCAACATTATCTTCAGGGGTGAGTCCATTCTCTCATTTCCCCCGTTTTGCAGGGATTTCCTTGATGCCGCGGACATTTCAGGCATTATCAAGCATCATGATCGTTATCCGGGAATCTACCTGCGTGACAGGCACACCAACATAGTTATCAAAACAGCTGAGAAAGCGACTGATGAAACGCTTATAAATCAATTGCCCATACCTGACAGGAGTGAGTTTGACCATGACAGCTACAAGAAGTTCTGGCTGTCGAAGGATGGCATTGCACACGCCAGCATAATGTCGACCTATGGATGCCCTCATCAGTGTGATTTCTGCGCAAAACCCGTCTTCGGCACGAATTTTCGGAAACGGAGCATGGACAGTATCATGGAAGAAATCCATGATATCAAATCATTCGGATACAATGGCCTATGGATAGCTGACGATTGTTTCACTTTAGAACTTAATCATGTAAGGGCGTTCTGCGAGAGAATGATCAAAGATGATCTGGGGATGAAGTGGATTTGCCTATCACGTACAGAGCCTATCCCCCTCGAAGATGTGAAGCTCATGCAGCGATCAGGATGTTCGAAGGTCTTTTTCGGATTGGAATCAGGAAGCAATGAAGTACTCAGGCTCATGAATAAACACAACACCATCGAGGCGGCGGAAAAGACGCTGGATCTCTTTACCAGCAGCGGCATTGAGACAGCGGGCTTTTTCATGGTGGGTTACCCCGGGGAAACGCATGAAACTATCGAGACTACATTTGCCTGGGCTTTAAAGCTCCCCCTGAAAGAGATCTCTTTCACTATCCCCTTTCCCCTTCCCGGCACAAAACTCTTCGAAAAGGTCTGCGGTATTAAGGGCAATGAAGACTGGAGTTATGAGAATGAGAACCGCATTATCTACCAGTCTGAATTCGATGAGGCATATCTCAATAAGAGAATTGAAGAGACCTATGTGCAATTCGCTCGTAGGCAAAGACCGAATGCCTGCTGAAACCATGAGTATGAAAGACCGGATAGCACTAAAACTCTCGGATGATATTTCACTGATCCATGACGCATCCGTACACTGCGGCAAGACAGCGAACATGGCAAAGGGCCTTTTTCTCTGCTGCAAGGGGCGACTATGTGACGGAGAGTCGGCCGGCATTGGTCTGCCGGTGTGGAAAACCAGGAATCAGACAATCTTCCCCACACTCCTTTCAACCAAGGCAATCAGTGATACTGCCATTGAAAAAGTATTTCAGATGGACCGGGTCCTTGTATGGCGTATTGCCGGCAGATATACCCCGGCATGGTTCAACATCCTTGCTGAAAGGCTTGTTGATGGGTTCATGAAAATGCCTGCTATCCAGCATCGATTGCTGAAACTGCGCACTTTTGTCTTGTCATGCCTTGATATTCGAAGTTCCATGGAGCCGGGACCAAGTAGAGGATTATGCCGTGTGGTTTACGAAGCAACCCCCAAAGGGTTCAAAATAAAGATCGATGGCAGATTGATGATAGGCCCGGGCCGGCTGCTCATGCTCAATGAAGTGGACGGGGGCACTTTCGATCAGCTGAAATCAAATGATCATTCATTGCAAGACGTAGAGATACCTGCATGGAAGAAGGTTTCATTTAATACCATATTAGCAAGCACGGCTCTCAATACCTGGTTCTCACTCACACCGTGCGCGGCAGAGGATTGCTCATCGTTTCATGTCTTCAGCGGAAGAGAGGTTGCTCCGGGACTGAACTGGGCTGGCCTCGCCATTACGAATCCCCACCACACGTTTACTTATATAGTGAATATCCAAACCGTAAAGACCGATATATGAAGTGTCATCTGGGTTTTGACATCAGGCATCATTGTATGATTAATAACCATGTTGCATCATTTGGAGATGTGATCCAGAGGTTTTTATGAAGATATTAAGGTATCTGCAGTGAATCGGAGGTAATTGTGTCAGCTGATGAATATGTATTTGTACCCGCCGAACATGGTGGAAAGGTATCTACGTTGGTATCTTACCCCCAGAACTATGATGCATCGAAAAAACCTGCCGTGATCATTGCCCATGGCGCAGGCAATGACATGTTCAATCCTCTCATCACCCATATGGCCAATGTCCTGGAGCAGGCCGGTTATTTATGCATAAGATTCAACTTCCCCTACCGGGACAAGGGCAGGAGAAATCCTGACAGCGATGATGTACTGATGACCACCTGGTTGAGCGTGTACCAGTATTTTAAGAACCATCCGGCCTATCAGCCGGAACGTATCGTAGTGGCGGGCAAATCCCTTGGCGGAAGAATCGCCAGTCAGGCTGTAGCAGCTGGGCTCCTGAATGCCTGTGGATTGATTCTGCTGGGATATCCCCTCCACCCGCCCGGCAAGAAGGATATCCTGCGTGATGCACATCTCCATAAAGTCGAAGTGCCCGTACTCTTTGTTGAAGGGGGCCATGATCCTTTCTGCGATATTGCCATCCTTAATGATGTGCTCAGCCGGATAAAGGCTCCCTGGACGTTAGAGGTTGTCGAAGGAGCGGATCATTCCTTCAAGATGTCTGCCGATTCTGGTGTGACCGAAGAACAGGTCTACGCAAGAATACTCGGGAAGACCCTGAGCTGGTTGGGAGATCTGAACAACCGGTGATGAGCGAAAAAATCGAATACAGCTAGGTTCACTGATCACTGTCTTCTTTAATCCCCATCTCCCTTTTATTGTCGCCTGATAGATAGACTGTCTGAGAAGGGTAGGCGAATTCGATACCCTGCTCTTTATAGGCATTGAGGATCTTGAAGCAGGTCTGCTGGAGCCAATCCATATATTGCCAGTAATCGGCAGGGTGGTACCACGTCAGCACGAGGATGTTAAGGCTTGTACCATTGAAGCCGTTGAAGTAAACCCGCGGCGGAAAGTCAGGATTCATGCCTTCGTGGTTGTCCAGGATATTCTTGATAATGGCAACTGCCTGCTCCACCTTGGCAGGTGGTGTATCAGAGGCAAGGGTGAAGTTGTTGAGCCAGCGGATATAGGGTTTCTGTCCGATGTTCTCCAGGGCGCTGGTGATGATTTTCTCATTGGGGATGCTCACAAGGCTGCCTTCCAAAGTCCTTATCTGGGTGCTCCTGAATCCCAACTGTTCAACCACCCCATCGTAATTGTCGAGAACGATACGGTCCCCTATGGTAAAGGGCTTGTCGAAAATGATGGTGAGCGAGCCCAGGAAGTTTGCTATGGACTCTTTGGCTGCAAAGGCAATGGCTGCACCACCGATACCCAAAGATGCGACCATGAGACCAAAATTCATGCCAGTGAGTCTATGGAGTATGATGGCAAATCCGATAAAAATGATCAGGAGACCTAAAGTCTTGCCGAGGAACGGCAGAAGCATATCGCCGAGGCCTTTTTCGGATTTGGCAGCCTTATCTTTGAAGTAATTCTCCAAAAAGAAACCAAGTCGATAGAGATACCACAGGATGGCAAAGTAGCAGGCGATATCGGCGGCTTTGCCGGCAACAATTGGAATATACAGCAGTTCCTTTACGGACTTGAATTGTGACAGGATAGGGGAGAAGGACCATAGGGCGCCGTACGACAGGATGAACAGGGAAAGCGGACCGCGCTGTGCATTGATCAGCGATGCAAGCGTCTGCATACCCATGCGCGCAGCGAATTTCTTGTATATCTGCTTGCTGAGGACATACTTGATGATGCGATCAAGGATGAGAACACCCAAAAGCAAGAGAAAGCAGTAGATGATTTTGAGCCATGTGATGTCGAGAAAGACCTTGTCGGCCACCCAGTCTCCCAGAACTTCGGCAAACTTTTCTGTTACCAGGTCGATTTTTTTACTTGTAATTTTTCCTGAGGCAAGGAGGTTTTGTGATGGGGTGTTCTGACTGGCGGATTTTCCCGTGACGATGCCAAGGACAGGCTGCTGCTGAACTTGGTTTTCTGCAGCATGTGCCTGGGCCATAAAAATTTGAGAACAGAAGATGATCAGGAAAATGATAGAAGATGAAGTACGCATAGGATTCATAGTATTGCCTTTAAAATTGATTTATGAATTATCGTCAATAACTATTCCTGCCGGATTATGTGCTTTAACCCAATTCCTGTCCCCTTTCAAGAAAATGCCTTCTCTAATCTTACAGGTGATTTTCAAGAAAATTCCCTTGATCCTTTACAGAATCAAGTGTACCAATGGTTTAGAGGAAGGTGGGGTATGAAAAAATCTGTCACGGTTCTGGACATCCTCGGCAAGAAAGGCAACCAACCTATCGTTATGGTTACCTCCTACGATGCGACCATGACCCGCATTGTCGACGATGCCGATATTGATATCATCCTGGTTGGCGACTCAGCGGGTATGGTTATGGCAGGACTCGACAACACCTTGGGCGCTACCATGGACATGATGCTCCTTTTTGTTAAAAGCGTCACCAATGCCAATCCCAAGGCTCTTGTAGTTGCAGATATGCCTTTCCTCTCATACCAGACCAGCGTTGCTGACGCTGTCCGCAATGCAGGCCGTTTTCTCCAGGAGGCGGGCGCCCAGGCAATAAAACTCGAAGGCGGGCAGCGGGTAATCGAGCAGGTAAAGGCCATTGTGAAGGCTGATATCCCCGTGATGGGTCACCTGGGGCTGACTCCGCAATCCATCCATGCCTTCGGCGGCTACAAAGTACAGGGCAGGGGGGAAGATGCGGCAAAGCTCCTTAAGGAAAACGCCCTCCTGCTTCAAGATGCAGGGGCATTCTCCCTTGTGCTTGAATGTGTCCCGACACTTGTAGCCAAAGAGGTTTCCCATGCACTCTCCATACCCACAATAGGCATTGGGGCTGGACCACATTGCGACGGCCAGGTCCTGGTGATCCAGGACCTTCTGGGCATGAACAAAGAGTTTAAACCCAAGTTTGTGA
>CAYMDG010000080.1:9052-12135 GCA_964388905.1 uncultured Bacteriovoracaceae bacterium | reverse complement strand
ACACACTGACTTGACTTCCCTGCCCAATAGATGTTTATACGCGCTATGTTCCTGATCGTTGCAGGCGGGGAGCCGCCGGGGAAAGAGCTGCTTCGGGGCCTGGCATTGAAGGCCCGCATGATCATTGCCGCGGATAAGGGCGCGCAGTACTGCCTGGACAGCGGCATAACGCCCGGGCTCGTGGTGGGGGACATGGATTCGCTCGGCCAGGAAAGTGCAGAGAGGCTTTCCGCGCTGGGCGTGGCGATGAAGCGGGTGAACGCGGACAAGGACCTGACCGACACGGAGATCGCCCTCGACGAGGCCATGGACCGGGGCGCGCAGAGCGTGGAGATCCTGGGGGCCATGGGCGACCGCATCGACCACACCCTTGCCAACATCCATCTGCTGTGCAAGGCATTGCGCCATGGGGTCGCGGCACGGATCACCTCGGACACCCAGCAGGCCTTCCTGGTGGATTCAAGCGAGGCAATCACCGGCAGCCGGGGGCGCACCGTGTCGTTTCTGCCGCTTACCGAACAGGTGGAGGGCATTTCGCTCAAGGGGTTCCTCTATGAGCTTGAAGAGGCATCCATGGAGATCGGGAAGCCCTACGGCATAAGCAACGTGGTCACGGGTGATCAGGCCTTTGTCAGGCTGCGCAGGGGGATCCTGCTTGCCGTTCTTTCCATGGTCTGAATATAACGTGCATGCTAAGGTAGTGACATGCACAAATGTTGGTGATATCGTAAACCCTAATGTACGGATAAATGAATAAACAGACAAGGGTAAGGAGGATAATTTGAAGAAGTTCGGGTCATTGATTCTGGTGGTTCTGTTCATGATGGTCGGATGTTCCGGGTCGGAAAAGGGTGCTGTCTCAGGGAAGGACGGCGATATGGTGGCCAGGGTGGGAGACAAGGTCATCTCCGGCAAGCAGATCGACAAATTCCTTGAGAACCTGCCACCCCAGGTAAGCGCCCGCTATGGCGCAGCCCGTATCCGCAGGGAGATCGCCGACGGCTTTGTCAGCATGGAGATGCTGGCCTGGGAGGCGCGCAAACGGGGGATCGACAAGAGGGAAGACGTCAAGCTCAAGATGGACCTGATCGTTGACCAGTCACTTGCCCGCGAGCTTGAGGAAGATATCAGAAAAGGCATCAAGGTGAGCGATGCCGATACAAAGAAATACTATGACGAGCACCAGGATAAATATGGCGCCCGCACCCGTGTCTTTGCGCGGCAGATCATGCTTGCATCCGAGCCGGAAGCCAAGTCGGCCGCAGACAAGATTAAAAAAGGCGGTAATTTTGAAGACCTTGCCAAGCAGCTCTCCAAGGATCCAGAGACTGCCGCCAAGGGCGGGGATATCGGACTTGTTACGCCCGGCAAGCTGGACCCGGCGCTGGAAAAGGCCGTATTCAGCCTGAAGGAAGGCGAGACCAGCCCTGTTGTAAAGACCGCAAAAGGGTTTTACATCCTCAAGGCCGAAAGGGTGGCAGCCAGCAAGGAAAGGCCCTACGAAGAGGTAAAGAAATCCATCGAGAACCTCATCATGCGCGAGAAGGTGAACAAGGCCATCGGCGACCTCAAGGCAGAGGTAAAGAAGAAGGCCAAGGTTGAGGTGAATGAGAAATACTTTGCGCAGTTCAAGGATGCGGCACCTGCGCCCGCTCCATTCCCGACCCCCGGCGCTGATATGCCCGAGTAAGAAGGGCTTAGGGGGAAGGCGTGGCACTGTATACCTGGAACGGATACGACGAGAAGGGGAAGGCCTCTTCCGGCATGATGGATGCGGTCTCCCTTCGGGAGGCAAAGCTGAAGCTCCGTTCCCAGGGCATGTTCGTGAGCACCATAACCGAAGAGGCCCATGGCCTGGCCAGCCCGCTGAAAAACATTTCGCTGCGGGGTCTGCTGGACCGGGTCGGCATGGAGGACCTGACGGTAACCACCCGTCAGCTCTCCACCCTCATCGGCGCCTCGATCCCGCTGGTGGATGCCCTGAGCGCGCTGTATGAGCAGACCGATTCCCCTGCCATGAAGAAGACCATCGCCCAGGTGAGGGATTCGGTAAATGAGGGGTTGTCCTTCGGTGACGCCCTGGCCCAGCACAAGAGGGTTTTCCCGGAGCTGTACGTGAACATGGTGCGTTCCGGTGAGGCGAGCGGTGCCTTGGATGTTGTCCTCTTGAGGCTGGCCGAGTTCATGGAAGGCCAGCATCGCCTCAGGGCGAAAATCGGGGCGGCCATGGTCTACCCGGCGGTCCTGCTCATGATCTCTTTCGTGGTGCTCATGTATCTGCTCACTGCAGTGGTCCCCAAGGTGGTGGGCATGTTCGAGAGCATGAAGCAGACCCTGCCGCTGCCCACGAGGATACTGATCTCCATAAGCACCTTCCTTTCATGGACCTGGTGGATAATCATCATAGGCATCATCCTTGCCGTTGTTTTAATCGTGAAGTGGAGGAAGACCGAGAAGGGCGCCTTCAAGTTCGACCGGTTCAGGTTGCGTTTTCCGGTATACGGCACCATCTATAAGAAGGTTTCCGTGGCAAGGTTCGCCCGCACCCTGGGCACGCTGCTTTCCTCGGGGGTGCCCATCATAGAATCGCTGCGCATAGTCAAGACGGTTGTCGAGAACAAGATTATGGAGATTGCCATTGAGAATTCAATAACCGAGATCATGGATGGTTCCAGCCTTGCCGCGCCGCTCAAGAAGTCGGGCGTTTTCCCGCCCATCCTCGTGCACATGGTCAGCGTGGGAGAGAAGAGCGGAAGCCTGGAAGAGATGCTCATGAAGGCCGCGGAGTCTTATGAGGGCGATGTGGAGACGACCGTGGCAGGGCTCACCTCGGTGATCGAGCCCCTCATGATCGTTATCATGGGCACACTGGTGGGTTTCGTGGTGCTCTCCATTCTCCTGCCCATGCTTGAGATGAGCACCATCGTACGATAGAAATGAAAGAGGTGAGAACACATGGATAGAAACAGAAAGGGATTCACCCTCATAGAGCTCCTCGTGGTAATCGTCATCCTGAGCATATTGGCCACCTTCGTGGGCATAAGGATCATGGGCAAGCCCGAGGAGGCCCGCCGGACACAGGC
>CAYMDG010000080.1:4831-8952 GCA_964388905.1 uncultured Bacteriovoracaceae bacterium | reverse complement strand
GACCTCTACTCATACGGCGCCGATGGACAGCAGGGTGGAGAAGGCGACGGTGCCGATATCGGGAACTGGGAAAACGAGACACAGGAGGGAGCACAAGCTGAGAAGAAGTAGGAACGGGTTCACCCTCATAGAGCTGATGATCGTGCTGGTGATCGTCGGCATTACGCTCGGCTATATCGGTCCGCGGATCTTCAGCGGCCTGTCCACTTCCAACATGGACCGCGCGGTAAGGGATATCACAACCATGATCCAGGTGGGCAGGTCTACGGCCATCACCCAGCATAAAACCTTTTTCATCCGGTTCGATCTGGATAATGCCAAAATAGCACTGTATCCCATGCCCGAGTCCTCAGGGGTGGTGCCCCAGATGATTAAAGAGAGGAAAATGCCTGACGGGGTCGTATTGAAGAACATCAAGACCCCCTATCAGTCGGAAAAGGATCGAGGCGAGATGGACCTGAAGATTACCACCGAGGGTGTGGTCGAGCAGGGGGTGATATATCTTGAGGGTGCCCTTGGGACAACCTACACCCTTGTGGTAAAACCTTTTTCAGGGGCACTCAAGTTCTATGACCGCTTCGTGGAGATAACCTATGGATAGGGGGTTCACCCTGCTGGAGGTGCTTGTTGCCCTCGTGATCCTGAGCATCTCCTTCCTGTGGCTTCTTTCTGCGGAGAGCCAGGGAATCGACATGGCCATAAGGTCGCGCTTCCTCACCACATCGAGCCTTCTCGCCCAGGCGCGTATAGCCGATGTTACCTCAGGGGTGCGCACCGTATCTCCAGGCGACAGCAAGGGGGATTTCGGCGAAGACTACAAGGGGTATACGTATTCGGAAAACATTGAAACCACCCCACTGATAGGATACCTTAAATACAGCCTGGCAGTGAAATGGGGCGGGACGGGGAGTCCCCTTGAGACGAAAATCATCACCTTTATCTCTACAAAATAAAGGCTTCACTCTCCTGGAGCTGCTGCTGGCAATAGCCATCACGGCAGTTATCATAACAATCGTGAACTTCGCCTTTTTCCAGTCCAACAAAAATATCGAAGCCGTAAGGACCCAGCGCGAGGCTTACCAGTCTGTCAGGATCGCCATGGACAGGATGATAAAGGACCTGACCTGCGCCTACATACCCTCACCTTCGCTCAGACCCACCATGACTCTCGAGGATATGTCCATGTACCGGTTTGTGGGGGCCAATGACGAGAGCGACAGCACTGACAAGGACACCATTTCCATCACCACGACAACGGACATCGGGTTTTCAAAGGTGCCTGGCGGGGTCTGCGAGGTGGCCTATTATCTCAAGCTCATGGAGAATAAGAAGGACATCTACACCCTCATGCGCAAAGAAGACCCTACCCCGCATTATGGGCCCTCCAAGGCAGGCAGTGAAATGGAGCTCGCAGAAGACGTGCTGGGCATGAATATCATCTACATCGATGATTCAAACCAGGAGGCAAAGGAATGGGACCTTTCCAAGAAACTGGCGTTGCCGAAACAGGTCAAGGTGACACTCACCTTCGAGGCAGACAAGGAGAAGCTGACCTTTACAGGCACAGCGGCCCTGCCGCTGTCCGGCATCAAACTGATGCCCCCACAGGGTTAGCCTACGCATGGTCAGGCTTAAAGACAAAAGAGGGGTCGTGCTCATCTTAGTGCTGAGCATGGTGGCGCTGTTTTCCGCCATGATCATCACCTTCAGTTCCGACGAGGGCCTCGATATCGAGCTGGCATACAATTTCCACGATTCCATCCAGGCCCAGTATATCGCCCTGGCCGGCGTGGAGGCCGCCAAGGTCATCCTTGTCCAGGATGATCTGAGCCATGACTCCCTTGATGAGCAATGGGGCGAGTTCCCGGCATACGCCGCCACCGCATCGGGTTACCTTGACGGTTCGCAGCTCACCGGCACCATTACGGATGAGTGCTCCAAGTTTGACCTGAACAGCCTGGCCGTTAAGGACAACTATGCTGAATTCAGGAAACAGCAGTTCTACAGGCTTTTTACCCTGCAGAATATCGACATCACCCAGGAGGAGTTTGATGACCTGGCCAATTCAGTCATTGATTGGCTGGATACCGACAGCGAGATTACCATAGGCGGCGCCGAGAATGAATACTACCTGACATTGGAGCCCCCGTATCATTGCAAGAACGCCCCCATGGACAGTATCGAAGAGATCCTGCTGGTAAAGGGAATGAAGAAAGAGTATTTTTTCGGCACCGAGAACTATGACGGCCTTCAGAAGTATGTGACAGCAGGCACTGGGGGAAAGATCAACATCAACACGGCGTCCGAGATGGTTCTCAAGTCCATATCGGAACAGCATTTCAATGATGACGTGGTAAGCAGCATCATTGCGTGCAGGCCGTTTGCCGGTCAGAACTTCTCCTGTGTCCAGGGTCTTAACCTCTCGGATGGATCTGACGAAAGCAACTGGATTAAAAATAACGTTCTTGTTGTCAAGAGCTCCCGCTTTTCAGTAGATGTAAAAGGTGTTATGCCTTCGGGGGCGCAGGTTAATGTGAAGTCGGTGCTGGAACGCATTAACAATAATGCGCGAATAGTGTATTATAGGATTCACTGAGGTGGTATGAGAACTGTCATTACGCGGAAAACATTAGGTGTGTGCTGGGATGATCGCCAGGTGCAGGGGTGTATTATCCGCTCCGGGATAGCTGATACCGCTATAGAAAAGTTTATGCGGATCCCGCGTGAGTTGAGCCAGGCGCTTAGACCTGTCCATACAATCTCTGAAGATCTGAAATCCTTTATCCAGCAGCTGGGCGGGCAACCAGAGACTTGCGTGACCTGCCTGGACGAGTCCGAGATCATGTACCGTACACTCTCAAGGCCCTTTTCAGACCGCAAGAAGATCACGGAGACCATCAGTTCCGAGGTGGAGACCCTGCTGCCCTCCATGGATTCCAGGCTGGTCGTGGATTTCGTGCTCATGGGCAAGGACAATAGCGGATCGCATATCATTCAGTCGCTCAGCGCGCGCACCACGTCGGTGCAGAACCTTGTCACGGTGTGCAAGAATGCCGGTCTTGATCCGGAGATTGTGGACTGTCCCAGCGCTTCGATAGCTGCAGGGGCTAGGGCTTTGCTCGAGCTGCCGGACGATCGGATTCTCGTGGTCGTGCATATGGGGTGGTCGGAATCCTCTGTGGCCGTCCTTATGGACAAGACCATCAAGTACATCGGCTCATTGCCGCTGGGATTTGAAAGGGTGGCCTCCGTAGATACCCTTGGCGATGCACAGGCAGCCGCAGCGCTTATAGAAAAGATGCAACCAGGGACAATAGACCCGGGTGAGCGCCTCACAGGCTTTTTCCGGGAGGTCTCCATCATGCTTGAAAAGAGCGGCGAGCTTGAAGGGGAGCAGGTCCTGCTGGCCACCGGATATGCGCATCTCATAAAAGACCTTCCTCAGAGGGCACAGGCTTCACTGGGAATGAGCGTTCTTGCCCCGACGCTCAAGGATGTCAAATTCGAGGGGTCCATGGATGACCTCCTGCCCGGGTTTCTGAGCGCCTCCTTAGCCTGCAGGGGCTTTGATGAGACGGATGAGACCAACTTCCGCCAGGGCGAGCTCGGCCTGGCCAAACACATGAAAAAGCTCAAAGGCTTTGCGGGTCCATGGGTCAAGGCCGCGCTCGTGCTTCTGGTGATCTGGATCTTCGGGCTTTCACTGGATGTCATTCTCATGGCAAGAACAAATGCCGGCCTCACCAGAAAGATCAATGCCGAGTTTGCATCCGTCATGCCCAAGGGAACCCCCATGGTGGATCCCATCAAGCAGATGGAGCAGCTCCTGGGCAGACTCTCAGGGAGGTCCGGGACCCTTGACGGGGCCGCGGCCGACTCGCCCCTTGAGATCCTCAAGGACCTGAGCGCGGGCATCCCTGCGACCCTTGACGTAGTCTTTGATACCATCAATATCGACCAGGAAAGCATTACACTCTCGGGCAGCACAACCAGCTATAACAATGTGGAGCAGATGCAGACAATCATTGCCAAGCTGCCGTACGTGAAAGAGGTGAAGATCGTCTCTGCAAATGTGGACAAAACCGATCAGAAGGTGAAGCTGAAGCTCGTATGCAAAAAAT
>CAYMDG010000080.1:2538-4731 GCA_964388905.1 uncultured Bacteriovoracaceae bacterium | reverse complement strand
CTTCAGGCAACCTCTTCTTCAAGTGCCGCCTTGGGGGGCAAACAGTTCACCCTGTTCGGTTACCTGGAAGAACTCTCTGCCCAGCTCAAGATCAATGACAGGATCGAGTACATGAAGCCCATCACCGATACCACAGAGGCTGCACGTGAATCCGTGGAGGTAAAGATCCGGGGGCTCTATCAGGAAGACCTCATCGGCCTGCTCTTCGGCATTGAGAACACTCAGCACCCGGTAAAGATAAAACGGCTGAATCTGAAGAAAATGGAGAAAGACGGGAATATCGACGTGACATTCCAGGTGGTCTCCTATGGCTGATGCCGGGGCGCGTTATCGCATATTCATAAAGATCGGGCTCGGTCTGTATGCGGCGCTGTGCCTGGTAGTGTTTATCTGGCTGCGTTTTTCTTATGACTCCATAAAATACAAGGTGGAAGACGCCTTGACAAATGTCATGGGGAACCAGGTCACACTCGGCCATATAAGTCCCAACCTCCTGTGGGGTTTCACCATAGACTCTCTCGAGATCAAGAGCATTCCCATTGCCAAGCGCCTCACCATCTCGCCGAAACCGTGGGACATCTTCAGGGGCAGCCTGGGTTTCGGATTTCATGCCGACCTGGTGCCTGGCACGACGGATGGACACATGATGCTCCCCTTCAGAAAAGACAAGACCCCCATGAACATAACGGTTAACATGACGAATGTTGATCTGTCCGGGTTTTCAAAGGTCTTCCCACCGAACTTGACCCCCAAGGGGATCGTGAGCGGGGAGCTTAACCTCACCACGCTGCGCGATTCTCTTGACAAGGCTACAGGAAACCTGGCGCTTACCTGGAAGAAGGGCACCCTGCCGCTCGGTATGGAGTCACTCCCCTTTGATTCACTGGTTTTCGAAAACCTGGATTTTGACGGTCGCATTGATAAGGGCCTTTTGAACCTGGAAAAGGTCGATTTCACCGGTGAGTTTTCAGGGACCATGAATGGAAGCATCAGGTTTTCAAGTGAGATGAAAAGGTCTAGGCTTGCCATTACCGGCGAACTCAACCTCCCTGAGGCAATAAAAAAGTCCCTTGGCCCCGGGTATGACTCTTCAGGCCAGGCAACAAGGTTCGTCCTCAGGGGAAGCATAGAGAGGCCGAGGTTTCGCATGATGAACGCCAACATGAGGCAGCTGCCGACCGGTCAGATGCCGGCCGGCCAGTCATCAGATGTCGATACGAACCCTCAGGCGCTGCCTTCTCCCTTTGAACGCCGTCAGGCAGAGCGCCTGAAACAGGAAATAGCGTCACCTACCCAGCCACCTGCATCCATTGACCGGCGCCTGCCGGATAGAAAGGTTCCCGATGAGATGCAAAACGATAAGGAACCTGACCCAGAGGGGCAATGAAATGAATAATCAAAACGAATTCAATAAGCATTTTCCCCAGGCCATAAGGCTATCCTGGGAGGAAGTGGAGGATCTTCTCTGGAAGGTCTTTCTCGACATGAAGGCTCAGGGCTATGATCCGGATGTAATTATCGGTGTGGCCAGGGGTGGGCTTGCGCCTGCCCGTATCCTGATGGATTTCCTTCAGAAGAAATATATCTGCACCTTTCAGATGGGACATTGGGAAGGTGAGGCATCTTTAAGCGAAGAGGCCAAGATCGTCTTCCCTCTACCGGATGTTGATCTAACGCTCAAGCGTGTGCTGGTGGTCGACGATGTGTCCGATGAAGGTGGTACCCTGGAGGCGGTAGTGTCATACCTCGCGCCGCGGGTTAAAGACATCCGTACGGCTGTCCTGGTGAGTAAGTCGGATTCACGCCTGAAAGCGGACTTCTGCTCCAAGACCATGGGTGAGTGGAGGTGGGTCATGTTCCCCTGGACGAAGCATGAAGACCTCCTGTCGTTCACGGAAAAGGTGCTCCAGCTCACGGGCGGGGCGACCGTGGAGGACATTATCAGGGTATTGCAGGATGCCATGGCCATTGAGATCGCACGGCACGAGATCGAGCAGGTTTTGTCCGACATGCATCTTTCCCGGGAGGTTGCCGAGGACGCGCATAAGGTATGGACGTTGATATAGCACAATTTGAGGCTATCCTCTCTCCGTATTTCGTTCTGATAAAAGATACAGGGGTGGATTATGTCAGTGACGGCCTTGCAAAGAGGCTGGGCGTCATTGGCGAGCAGCTCAAAAAGAACCTGGAAGA
>CAYMDG010000080.1:0-2438 GCA_964388905.1 uncultured Bacteriovoracaceae bacterium | reverse complement strand
AATGATTTTCTCTGCTCACTGTTAGGCCTTAAATATGAACAGGTGCTTGGCACCAAGGTTATAGATCTTGTCTCCCGAGAAAGCAGGCCTGAATTCATCAGGGCTTGCCAGAGATGGTATGATCTTGACGGTGCGACCGGTGATGTCTGTGAGATCATGCTGACTTCAGAGCGCAGTACACGGCTTCACTTTATGGCCAAAGGGGGCTGGCTTGCAAGGGGGTCAAGGCAGCTGATCTGGATAATCCTCAATGACATAACCGAGAACAATAAGCTCAAGCGCTCATTGAAGGAAGATCAGCAGAAATACTCCGAACTGTTCGACAAGTCACCCACCGGTATTTTGTACATCAGCCCAAGGGGCAAGATCATCGATTGCAACGATTATGTCGCTTCAATCATGGGATACCCGAAGGATCAGATCAATGGGACCCTGTTCACCAAGTTCGTCACCGATGATCAGGCCGAGGTTCTCAGAGATGATTTCAGCAAGCTCTTTATTAACGGCTCCGAGATCAAGAAACGCGAATGCGTCATCAATACTTCCAGCGGCCAGGCCGTGCACATTGAATACAATGCCCAGGTGCTCTTCAGAAGAGGACATCCGGCCAAGGCACTGATGATGCTCAATGACGTGACGGACAAAAAGGCCCTTGAGCTGGAACTGCTGGAAAAAAACTCAGAGATGGAGCGTACCCTGTGGGATATGGCCGAGGTGAAGGATGCGCTTGAGGCCCGTGCCGGCGAGCTCAACAAGGCCTCGGAAGACCTCAAGTCCCTCAATGAAAAGCTCAACCAGCTTTCCATCACCGACGGGCTCACCGAGGTCTACAACCACCGTCATTTCCAGGACCGTCTCACCGAAGAGGTCGAGCGGGTAACCAGGCAGAAGGACGCCGTGCTTTCTCTGCTGATCCTTGACATCGACGATTTCAAGCGCTTCAACGACAGCTATGGCCACCAGTGCGGAGACATGGTGCTCAAACAGATCGCAGGGCTGTTAAAGGGCTCGATCCGTACTATCGACATCCTGGCGCGTTATGGAGGCGAGGAGTTTGCCGTTATCCTGCCCAACTCAAATACCGAGCAGGCGGTTGTCGTTGCCGAGAGGATATGCCAGACTATTCGCTCAACGCCGTTTTCCTATGGTGGGGCCGTAAATGCCAAGGTCACGGTGAGCATCGGCGTAGGGACCGTAACAAGTAACCAGCCGGATAAGGCTGAGCTTGTCCGGAAGGCCGACAGCGCAATGTATGCAGCCAAGGCAAAATGGAAGGACAGGGTAGAGGTTTGGGAAGAGGACTGAGCATTTCCTTTGACCTTGATGGGACCCTGACCGACTTGGCCTTTGTGGATGGTGTCTGGAACGAGGGCCTGCCGAGGCTTGTGGGCAGAAGTCGCGGCATTGCCCAGGAAGAGGCTGCCCAGTTGTGCATGGATGCCTACCGCAGCGTTGGAGAGGCATCCATCCGGTGGTACCAGCTTTCCCACTGGCTGGACTACTTCGGGTTGAGCCATGTAGACGAAGAGGAGCTCATTAAAGGTTTCATCCCCCGTATCAAGATCTTCGAGGATGCCTTACGGGCAGTTACTTACTTCAAGGACAAAGGCTATCCGCTGGTACTGTTCTCCAATGCCCCGAGAACCTTTCTGGACAAAGAGATACATTGCTGCTCCCTTGAAGGCTACTTTGACACCATCGTATCCCTGCCTGATGATTGGGGTATGGTGAAGTCCCAGGGTGAAGCCTTTGTGCGCCTGAAGTCATATGTCAATAGTGAGATAGTCCATGTGGGAGACCATATCCTCTTTGACTGCGAGGTCCCCAGGGAGGCTGGAGTAAAGGCATTTCATGTCTGGAGGGGTAAGGGCCCCCGCCTTCACGATTCGCTTGGGAGCCTTGATGAGTTCGTGGACAGGATAATTTGTGACCAGGCCGGTTCCCTATAAGCCTTATCCGAGAAATTCCAGCTTGACAGGTACAAGGGGTACTGTTTTTGATAACACCATGACATGGCGACCGGTTTCCTGTTTTGCGGTCTCAGCCCTTATGCATGCCTTCGCTTTGACAATACTTTTTGCGATCATGACCTTCCCCTTTCATCCACCAGCCCCCAAGGATGATGTCCTCGAGGTCAATCTTGTAGGGGTGGCTGCTCAGGATAATGGTTCTGCACAGGTGCAGGTCCCCGCCAAAGTACAGACGCGAGAGGATGTCAGCCAGGAAGCCTCTTTGCAAACCAATAATGAGGCTGAAAAGCCCGAGGCTAAGGCTGAGGAGGCAATGAGTTTTGTGACTGACCGCAAGGTGGCCGTGAGTTACCTTGACCGTCTCAAGACCAAGATATTTCTCATGTGGAAATATCCCGAGGAAGCCATTCGGATCGGGCAACAAGGTGATGTGAGCATCTCGTTCGTATTGAACGGCAAGGGGGAGCT
>CAYMDG010000079.1:6616-12252 GCA_964388905.1 uncultured Bacteriovoracaceae bacterium | reverse complement strand
CACTGCCTTTTATATCCTGGCAATCGGACTCATCATTACGGGCCTGCTGAATCTGATCCAGGGTCACAAGCCCGAAACCACCTTCTGGGGCATCGTCATCGCCCTGGTATCGATTGCTTCCATGTGGCTCTTAATCCATTACAAGGTCAAAGTGGGAAGCGCACTTCAATCCCAAGCCATTCTTGCCGATGCAGCGTGCACCAGGACATGCCTGTATCTCTCGGTCGTGCTGCTGCTTTCCAGCGTGGGCTTTGAGCTGACAGGCCTCGGTGGCCTGGATGCCGCAGGCGCTGTCGTGATCGCCGGCTTTGCCGTCCGTGAAGGACGAGAGGCCTTCGAAAAGGCAAAGGGCGGGGCCTGCTCATGTTCAGAATGTCTCAAGGATTAGCTGTTACTGATAGAAGCAGTGATTTTTCGATCTCATCTCAATTTGAAGTAGAAAAAACTGATGATTTCAGGTTCATCCCTATGATGCAAAACGTTCTACATCAAAGCGTCTCCTAAGGCACAGGATCACGGGTTTCACAGGCCATGTGATCGCAATCATCTATCGCGGTTATATTCAGTTTATGGAGCTGCAAAGTTGATTGTGCTGGCATCTCCTCCATTGATCGTTACCGTTTGACTAGCTGGTGTGAATGTATATTCAGTAATGGATGGCGTAAGAGTATATCTCCCAGTTATCAGGCTCGGGAAACTATAATACCCGCTGCCGTCTGTTGCTGCAGTAGCTGAGTTAGGGCCGGATAATGTTACAACAACACCTTGCTTAACCGCACCACCCACTGTTATGAATCCAGAGATGTTATGCGCAGAACCAGTGGCTACCGTGAAAGTGAAGTTTATTTCACTAAGATCGGCGCTGTTTATCGTAACCGCCTGACAAGGTGGAGTGAATCTATACCAAGCCATGGATGGGGTAATAGTGTATGTCCCCTTAACAAGGCCAGTAAAACTATAGCTTCCACTGGCGGCATCTGTTGTTGTAGTTTCTGAGCTCAGGCCAGATAATGTTACAGTAATACGTTGTTTAATATCATCACTTACTACCGTACCAGTTATATTAAATGTGGGAACAGATTCTGCTGAAACATTACCACCCCCACCTCCTCCGCCACAACCAGCAAGGAGCGCAACAATAGTTAGAATAATGCTTACCCGAAAGATGGCCAAGAACCTAACTGTGAACATATGTAAGTCCCTCTTTTACAAAACAGATTCAATAATCAGGATTGCAATAAATCGTAGATGCTTTTGGTTTCTCCATCTGGATAGATACACATCGTAACAGAGCAACCTATTAATATTTAAAGCAATAATAATGCCATTAGTCAATCAATGATTTTTCAATTGGTTAAACAATGATGATATAGAACATGCCGATAATATGAGGACTATTATTCCTCTGTAATGGAATAATATTACTATTTTCAAGGGTCAGGCACCGTGTAGAGTTTGTGTCATTCATTATGGTTAGCCCGAAATGTTGAATACTTTGACAACTATAAGATTTCCCATTAACTAGACCAGCCACTAATCTCTGAAAATTATCTATCATGAATTCCCCTTCACACATCCTTGACAATCTTATGCTTACAATGCCATAGATTTTTAAGGAGGTTTCCATGCCTATTGACAAAGAATTACTTGATATCCTGGTTTGTCCCAAGTGCAAGGGCGGGCTCATTTTAGAAAAGGATGAAAGCGGGCTCATCTGCAATTCCTGCAAGCTGAAATACCGCATCGAGGATGATATCCCCATCATGCTCATTGATGAGGCCGTAGCGCTGGACAAATAAATGGACAAAGATACCATTGCGGCCGAGGCACTTCACACCTTTGAAGGTGCACAGGCAGCCCTCATCCTCGGCACAGGGCTCGGCGTCATGGAACGGGATATGGCCATCAGTTCGACCATCCCCTACACCGAGATCCCCGGCTTCCCGCAATCCACGGTAACCAGTCATTCGGGCGCTCTGCTGAAGGGCTCCCTGGGCGGCAAGGAGATTGTGGTCATGAGCGGCCGGTTTCACCTCTATGAAGGATACTCAGCCGAAGAGATTACACTGCCTATCCGGGTCTTCAAGCTCTTGGGTATCAAAACCCTGCTCATCTCGAACGCAGCAGGCGGGCTCAGGAAAGCGCTGTTGCCCGGCAGTGCCATGCTCATCACAGACCACATGAACCTCACGGGGCACAACCCCCTTGTGGGCCCCAACAAAGACCGGTTCGGCCCCCGCTTCCCCGATATGACACAGCCTTACTCCAAGCGGTTGAATAACCTGGCTAGAAAGTATGCCAAGGAACAATCAATCCGATTACACGAAGGCGTGTATGTCCAGGTCATGGGCCCATCCATGGAAACCGCTGCCGAAACCTGGATGCTGCAGAGGCTCGGGGCCGACGCTGTGGGCATGTCCACGGTCATGGAGGTGATCCAGGCAGCGCACTGCGGCATGGAGGTGCTTGCCGTATCGGCAATTACCAACAACAACGACCCTGACAGCTATCTACCTGTTCCCATCGAAACGATCATTGCCATGGCTGAAAAGGCCGGGCCGAAGATCGCTGATATCTTCAAGGGCGTGCTTTCCTCCATGTGATCTCAACAGTTCAGCAGTAGTTATGGAGTTGCATCTTTATCCCGTCTATCATGCCAAGAAAAGATTGAACCGTACGGATCTGTCGAGTTCCTCGGAGGAACTCGACAGATCCGTACGGTCTAAGTAAACCATCTCTTTACGCAAGATCCGGGTTTATCTTATCTTATCTTCGCCTTTGCAAACGCCCTTTCCAGATCCCCGATAATGTCTTTCACATCTTCCAGGCCTACGGCAAGCCGGAACAGGGTGTCGGTGATGCCCAGTTCGTAGCGCTTCTCACGGGTATAGTCGTAATAGGTGACCGTAGCGGGGTGGGTAATGAGCGTCTCTGCACCGCCGAAGCTCGGACCTATGTAGATCATCTCCAGTGAATCCATGAAACGGTTGGCATCTTCAAGGTCGCCCTTCATGATAAATGTTACCACGCACCCCCCGCCCTTCATCTGCTCCCTGGCAATTGAATAGTGCTGGTGGCTTTCCAGGAACGGGTAGTATGCCTTTTCTACAGCCGGGTGGCCTTCAAGGAATTTCGCCACTTCCAGGGCTGTTGCGTTCTGCCGCTCCACCCTCATGGGGAAGGTCTTGATTCCCCTGAGCAGCAGATAGCAGCAGTGCGCGTCGATGAGTCCGCCCATGGATTTGTGAAGGCTCCTGATGGGGGTGATGAGCTCGGTGCGGCCCAGCACCACACCGGCCAGTATGTCGTTGTGGCCCGAGAGATACTTGGTGCCGCTGTGGGTGACCAGGTCGATGCCGTATTCCAGGGGCCTCTGGTTGATGGAGGTCGCGATGGTGCTGTCGATGAGGGTGAGCACGTGGTGCTTGTCAGCGATCTTCTTGAGCAGCACGAGGTCGAAGACGTTCAGGTACGGGTTCGTGGGAGACTCGGAGAAGATGAACCTCGTGTTCTCCTTGATGGCCCCATCAAGGGCATCATAGTCCCCGAAGGGTACGATGGTGCAGTCAACACCGAACCTCTGCAGATAGATCTTACAGAACTCGAGAGTCTTTTTGTAGCTGTCATCCGTGATGACAATATGGTCTCCCGTACGGACGAGCGAGAGGATGGTGGTGGTAATGGCCATCATGCCCGAGGAGAATACCAAGCAGTCCTCTGCACCTTCCAAATCTGCAATGCGCCGCTGGGCAATGACCTCGGTGGGGTTGCCGTATCTTCCATACTCGAAGCGTTCTTTCTTTTCCTTGGTATATTCCCTGATGTCCTTGCTGTTTTTAAAGGTGAATGTAGAGGTCTGGAATATGGGTGTAGTAAGGGAATCGGCGTACTTGTCACGGGGTTCACCTGCATGGATAGCTCGTGATGCCATGCCGAATCTCTTTTCATCATTCTCGCTCATACCCTCTCCTTTCATACGCATACCCAAAGATAATTAGTGCTTATCGCTAATATATGCCCCTTGGGCTGTCAAGGCAAAATCCTGGGGTTGCATGGAGGCGGATTCCCTTGTCACCATTGGAACGCATATGGTATCAGCCCTGTCTATGGACGACATCATCGATGCTGTCATCAGCTATGCGCGGGATCATTTCGAAAACGCAAAGTACTCTCATGACTGGGAGCATACCGTCAGGGTGTATAAACTCTGCATGCACATCGGGGCCATTGAGGGGGCGGACCTTGATATCCTGACCATATCTGCATACCTTCACGATATCGGCAGGACCTTTCAGGATAGATCAAAAGGTGATATCTGCCATGCCGAAAAGGGCGCCGAGATGGCTAGAGAGCACTTAGATAAATACCCTATCCCTGACGAAATGAAAGAGGACATCCTCCATTGCATCCTCACACACCGGTACCGCAACAGTCATGCGCCCCAGACCATCGAGGCCAAGGTCCTCTTCGACGCGGACAAGCTGGATGCCATCGGGGCGGTGGGTATCGCACGGGCATACCTGTTTGCCGGTGAGGTGGGTGCGCTGCTGCACAACCCAGACGCAAATCCTGAGCATACAAAACCCTACAGCAGGGACGACACAGGCTATCGGGAATACCGGGTAAAGCTGAGCAGGATCAAGGACAAGATGCTCACTGCCGAAGGCTCCCGCATGGCCCGGGAACGCCATGAATTCATGAAAACCTTCTTCGATCGCTTCCATAAGGAGCATGAGGGACTGCTGTAAGAGAAAGGAAAAAAACAATGCACGAACTCCCAGTAATGCAGAGCATATTGTCAATTGTTCTCAGGCATGCTGCCATGCACCATGTGCAGAAGGTTCATGCCATAAGTCTGTCCGTTGGAACTTTGAGCGACCTGGAAGAGGAGTGGATGCAGAAATACTTTGACCACCTGAGTGCAGGCACGAAGGCCGATGGTGCCAGGCTGAAGATCCAATGGGTGCCGGCAGTGCTCTCATGCGAAGGGTGCGGGGAAAACTTTGAGATAGACAAGACAAAACTCGACGGCATCACCTGCCCTGCATGCGGACAAAACAAATTTTCACTGGTATCCGGCAAGGAATACCATATCAAGGACATGGAGGCGCAGTGATGAGTGAGATCAGGCTGATAGAGATCAAAGAGGAGATCCTTTCGGACAACAAGAAAGATGCGGATGACCTCAGGAAAAGACTTAAAGGACAGAAGACCTTTCTTCTGAACCTCATGAGCTCACCCGGAGCAGGCAAGACGACGCTGATCCTCAAGACCATCGAACACCTCAAGAACAAATTCCGTATTGGCGTACTGGAGGCGGACATCGACTCCATGGTGGATGCCGAAAAGATCGCTGATGCGGGCATTCCTGCGGTCCAGATCAGGACAGGGGGGTTTTGCCACCTGGATGCCGGTATGGTTATAAAAGGACTTGACGCCTTGGACTTGGCAAACCTTGACCTCGTTATCATAGAAAATGTGGGCAACCTTGTGTGCCCGGCCGAATTCGACACCGGTGCCGTGAAGAACGCCATGATCCTGAGCGTTCCTGAGGGTGATGATAAGCCGCTCAAGTACCCCCTCATGTTCAGCATCTGTGATGTCCTGCTGGTGAACAAGGTCGACTATCTGGCCAT
>CAYMDG010000079.1:0-6516 GCA_964388905.1 uncultured Bacteriovoracaceae bacterium | reverse complement strand
CTGGGTGGATTATGCCAGGCAGAACAAGGCCCTTATCCTCTATGATGCCGCTTACGAGGCCTTCATACGTGATAAGCAACTCCCCAGGTCCATTTACGAGATCGAGGGCGCCAGGGAGGTGGCTATCGAATTCAGGAGCTTCTCCAAAACCGCCGGGTTCACAGGTACAAGGTGTGCCTTCACCGTGGTGCCCAAAGACTGCAGGGCATATGACGGGGCAGGAAACAAACACCTGCTTCATGCCTTCTGGAACAGGCGTCAGACAACCAAGTTCAACGGTGTCTCCTACCCTGTGCAAAAGGCTGCCGAGGCAATTTATTCAGATGCCGGCAAGATCCAGGTAAAGGAGTTGATCAGCTACTATATGGACAATGCCTCCCTTATCAGAAAAAGCATGCAGTCTCTTGGATACGCGTGCACCGGAGGTGAAAACTCCCCCTATATCTGGGTAAAGACCGGGTTGGACTCATGGGAATTCTTTGATATGCTCCTGAACAAAGCCGGTGTCGTGTGCACCCCCGGCGCAGGATTCGGCCAGTGCGGCCAGGGCTATATCCGCATCAGCGCCTTCAACAGCCTTGAGAATGTAACATCAGCGCTTGAGCGTATCATGCTGGCATTACGCTGACAAGTCATCTGTTACCTTGAAACGTTCAACAATCTCATTAAGCTGTTCGGCTTCAGTGCTGAGGAGACCTGCTGCGGCGGCAAGCTCTTCGACCGTCGAGGCATTTTGCTGGGTGGTCGTATCGATCTGGCTGATGGCCCTGTTCACCTCATCAACACCCACGGCCTGCTCATTCGATGACGAGGAGATCTCATCCATGGTCTGAGAGAGCATGTCGATGTTTCCAATGATATCTTTCAGAGAAATGACGGCTTTCTGCACTATGTCATCGCCGGCATTCACTTTGTTTACGGTATCTTCGATCATTTCCTTGATCTGCTTGGCAGCCTCGGCTGAACGCTGTGCCAGAGACCTCACCTCCTGGGCGACAACGGCAAAACCCTTGCCGTGCTCACCGGCCCTCGCCGCCTCCACTGCAGCATTCAGGGCCAGGAGATTGGTCTGAAAGGCAACCTCGTTGACCGTTACAATAATATCACCGATTTTCTTGGATGACATGGAGATCTCATCCATGGCCTTCAGAAGGTCCTTTGTCGACTCGCGGGTGACAGTTGTCTGCTGCACCAGATTACTTGTCATGTCTCGGCCCTTACCTGCATGAGATGCATTCTGCTTGATACTCGAGGTCATCTGCTCGATCGTAGCCGCCACCTGTTCTACAGCCGATGCCTGTTCCTGGGTTATCTGTGATAATCCCTGGGAACCGGCTGCAACCTCTTGCGTAGTTGTGTTTACTTGAGAAGATGTCTCCTTGACCTTAGCAATGATGTTCTCAAAATTCGATAAAAAGGCATTGATCCCCTGGCCAAGCTTGCCGATCTCATCGTTTCCTTTTGCCTCCACTCGTTTTGTGAGATCGCCTTCCCCATCGACTATATCTTTGATGCGCCTGATGACATAGTTCATGGGCTTGGTTATCATGCTGTGTACAACCCAGAGCCATAGCAGGGCCGTGCCGGCAGTAACGATGAGGGTCAACAGGAGGATATGCGTGATAAGGGTATTAAACGCTGAGTAGTATTCACTTTTCTTTATTCCTGTGTAGAGCACGCCGATTATTTCACCCTTGCTGTTCTTGATGGGGTCATAGGCGGTAAAGTAACGTGTTCCGAGGATGTCTGTTTCGCCCCGGTACTGCTTCTGATCCTTGAAAATAGCATCGTACGCAGGACCTTGAAGTTTTGTTCCTGTTGCACGGGTTCCATCAGGTTTCATGACATTTGTCGATATTCTCTCATCGCGCATGAATATGGTTGCAGTGCCGCCGCAGAGCTTTTTCATCTTATCAGGGAGTTCATAATTATCATTGATGACATATTCTCCGATCTTGAGCTTGTTATCAACGATATCTATGTTATTGCCCTTGCTTTCAAGAAGATACCAGAACATGCGAAGACGAGACTCCTGGTCTGCCGTGGCAAGCCTTTTCAACTCAGAATCAAAATTTATATAGTAGACAAGGGAAAGGATACAGACAAAAGAAATAATACCGCAGACTGCCAGGCCAACCATTTTCACCTTGATAGTAAGATTACTTAATGAACCGTACATATGATGCTTCCTCCATGCTGCTTTCTTCTTCACCTGATTAACAAGATCCTGCCACCTTTCTTAATACTTTGCCTTAACGGATATCCGGGTAATATTCTTTATCCCATAATTAAGTTATGTGGCCATTGAGGCTTTCTCTTCCTCCTTTCAGTCGCCATTCATGGCTTAACGCTTGACATAGGTGACCCATCATGGCTTATTTTAAATAACCATGATCACCTTCAAAAAGGTCAACAAGTGGTTTGGCGATCTCCATGTCCTCAATGACGTGGACTTCCATGTTGATTCGGGCGAAGTCGTCGTGATCTGCGGGCCTTCCGGGTCAGGGAAAAGCACGCTCATCCGGTGCATCAACAAGCTTGAGCCCATCAACAATGGTGAGATACATGTAGACCACATGCCTATCCACGATCCTAAGATCAATCTGCGCAGGCTCAGGGAGGAGATCGGGTTCGTGTTCCAGCAGTTCAACCTCTACCCCCATATGACTGCGCTCCAGAACATCACCCTGGCGCCCATATATGTTCGTAAACAGAAGCGGGAAGAGGCTGAGGCGTATGCACATGAACTGCTCAAAAAAGTGGGCATTTCCGAGAAGGCCAACGCCTACCCGGATCAGCTTTCAGGTGGCCAGCAACAACGGGTGGCCATAGCGCGAGGCCTGGCCATGCGGCCGAAGATCATGCTCTTTGACGAGCCCACTTCCGCCCTGGACCCGGAGATGATAAACGAGGTCCTCGATGTCATGAAGACACTGGCCCGTGAGGGCATGACCATGATCGTGGTCACCCACGAGATGGGTTTTGCCCGTGAAGTGGCGCACAGGGTTGTCTTCATGGATGAAGGCCAACTCATCGAAAGTGCACCGCCGGATAAGTTCTTCAACGAGGCGCTGCATGAGCGCACAAAATTATTTTTAAGCAAGATCTTGACCCACTAGGGTTCTCAAGACATTTATATAAAGAGACATCCTAACAAAGGAGGAGGTTATGAAAAGACTGTTTACCGGAATACTCGTAGCATTGGTTCTCATGGTCTTTGCAGGTCCCACCCTTAGTTATGCCGGTGCCACCTATGACAAGGTCAATAAAGACGGTGTGGTCCGTGTAGGGATGATGTACAACAGCATCCCTGCCGCATACTTCAACGACAAGAACGAGTGGGTGGGTTTTGATGTGGACACGGCCGAGGAAGTCGTCAAGAGGATTGGGGCTTCCATGGGCAAGCAGCTCAAGGTTGAGCGGGTGAAGGTGAACAACATATCGAGGATATCCATGCTCACCTCGGGCATGATCGACCTGTCTGTTGCCAACATGACGCACAAGCGCGAGCGCGACAAGACCATCGACTTCTCCATCACCTACTTCTTCGACGGCCAGAAGATCCTTGCCAAGAAAGGCAAATTCAAGAGCCTCAAAGATTTCAAGGGGAAGAAGCTCGCATCCCAGCAGGGCACAACAAGCGAAAAGAATGCAATGGAACTCCTGAAGAAGCTCGGCGACCCCAATTACCAGAAGAACGTCATCAGCTTCCAGGATGAGCCTTCCTGCTTCCTGGCGCTCCAGCAGGGCAAGGTGGCCGGATGGACTACCGACAGCACAATCCTTTTGGGCTATGCGGCAAAGGACCCGGGCAAGTATGAGCTCGTGGGAGATTTCTTCAGCTCGGAGCCCTACGGCATGGGACTTCCACAGGATGACAGCGCCTGGCGTGATGCCGTCAACTTCGCACTCCAGGATATGTGGGCCGACGGGACATACAAAAAGATCTACGACAAATGGTATGGCGCCAGCACACCCTACTACTTCCCACTGACCGAGAAGATCGAGATGTGGCCATGATGGGAAAAATCTAAAAAAAGTATGATCTCATCTGCGGTCCAGCCTGCTGGGCCGCAGATTTTTTACAGAACAAGGCAGCCAATTATAAAACTAATAAAAAGCTGTCAACCCCCAAAAGCGGGGGGCCAGAACTTAAAATAACTGGATTCCCGCTTTCGCGGGAATGACGTCGTGGCAGTTATGCTATCAGCTCAAGGATGATGCGTAATCCTTTACGGAGATGATGAGACCCTTATGAAACCATCCATCAAGACATCGCTGCAGCAGACAGGTGTAGTTGGAGCCATCATATTCGGCATCTTTCTCCTCTTCAAGCATGCCCACTTCGGTTATGACTTTTACTGGCCTGTCCTGTGGGAGGTCAACCCCACATACAAGGAGATATTCGGCATCTGGCTCCTCAAGGGCCTGCTGCTCACCCTCGAAATATCACTGATCAGTACCGGCATCGCCCTGGTCCTGGGCACCATATTCGGCATTGCCAGACTCTCCCGTTTCACACCCACCTATGCCTTTGCCACGGCTTATGTGGAGTTCTTCCGGAACACCCCCCTGCTCGTCCAGCTCTTCTTCTGGTACTTTGCCTTTCCCATGATCCTGCCCGAGGACATGCGCACCTTCCTCAACGAGCACAGTTACGAATTCTGGGCCGCCACCTTTGGCCTTGGCATCTATACTGGGGCCTTTGTGGCCGAGGTCGTGCGGGCAGGCATCCAGGCCATACCACACGGACACATCGAAGCGGCAGCGTCCTCGGGTCTCACAGGTGCGCAGATGCTGCGCCATGTAATCCTTCCCCAGGCGTTCCGCATCATCATCCCGCCGCTGGGCAGCGAGTTCCTCAACAACATGAAGAACTCATCCCTTGCCATGACCATCGGGGTTGCCGAACTGTGCTGGAATTCCCAGCAGATACAGTCCTTCACCTTCCGGGGTTTCGAGGCCACTTCCGCCGCGTCGCTTATCTATCTGAGTGTTTCACTGAGCATATCACTCATCATGAACAGCATAAACCACCACCTGGCCATCGGACCCTCAAAACAGCTCAATACCATAGACCGCATCTTCGCCCTTATCTTCAAGCCCCTGTTGCTGCTCGGCCGGACCATTGCCTCCATCTTCACGGTATTAAAGCGTGTATTCAAGCTCGGGGAGTTCGCACCTGTGCGGGAAGAAGCACTCTATGCCTCCCTCTGGGAACGTTTTGCCAAAAAATTATGGCAGGTATCAGTTCTCGCCACAAAGTTGCTTTTCATCGGCCTGTTCATCGGTCTCATCATACTGATAGGTACTATGGTCTACCGATACAACTGGCAGGTGATCGCCTCCATCATGAAATCGCTTCTCATCTGGACCTTCCCCTATGGCGGACCCGGAGAGATCTTTCACGGTCTCGGAGGGCTCACCTTGAGCATCATCCTTGCCTTTATCGCCCTGGCTGTGAGTTTTTTCATAGGCCTGTTCATAGGCATCGGGAGGCTCTCCAAAAATGCATTTGTATCCACACCGAGCGTTCTTTACATTGAAATCATTCGGGGAAACCCCCTTATAATGGTCATTTTCTGGGTGTACTTCTTCTCCCATTTCGTCACAGGCGTGCAGATGGACGTATTCTGGAGCGCCACAATCGCCTTTACCATTTTCTCCGGAGCCTATCTTGCCGAGATCGTACGTGCAGGCATAAGCGCCATACCCAGGGGTCAAATAGAGGCAGCCACTGCCTCGGGCCTTTCCTATTTCCGGACAATGAGGCACGTAGTGCTTCCCCAGGCCCTGAAGATCATGATACCCGCCTTTGTGGGGCAATTCATCTCCTTGTTCAAAGACACCTCCCTTGCCTATATCGTCGGTGTCTTCGAGCTCACTACGGTTGCCCAGACACTGAACAACCGTCTCATGATCTATCCCTTTGAAATATACACCACCATTGCCGTGCTCTATTTCATGTGCTGTTACAGCATGTCACGCGTCGCCCGCAGGCTTGAGATCAGATACACGCCTTCGAAAAGGAGTTACCGCTCCATGAGCATGGCCTGATCTTCTGATCTGATTTAATCCGGATTGTGCATATTAAGGTGAGTAGAAACCTTATCCGTTAAAATCTGTCATCTTGCAGCCTTAGGAGAATGCTAATTTTGCCGGCCCTTAAAGGCTGCAAGATGACAGATTTTAACGGACCTATTTTTAAAAGCAATTCCATAGTCTCTGTAAGTGCCATGTGCAAAACAACTTGAATGCGTAGCGTATTTATGGGTACATTCAATAGCAAAATCCGGGTTAAGCACTATTCATGCTGAAGCCCCTTGACACATTGTCATCCCGGAAGGAAGGTTTTCAATTTTTTTGTCAAATTGTCACAGAAATTGATATGCAAACATGCCTCCTTGTCAAACTGACATTTAGCCCTTCAACTTCTGGCATATTACCTTAAATATTTCATGTAGTTATAAAATCGACTCCCCTGGCATGAACATTGCCTTCTCATTCATCAGAGAA
>CAYMDG010000078.1:10198-12275 GCA_964388905.1 uncultured Bacteriovoracaceae bacterium | reverse complement strand
TGAGATGGTGCTGGAAGAATACCATGGAAAATAGATTGATACAGAGGCTTTCGTCTGTGCGCTCTGTCGGGTTTTATCCTGTATCGCTCAGAGCGCTTGTGGCGGCATCCATCTGGCGACATGACAAAAAGCCCGTGCTCTGGATCGTAAAAGACCCGGATGAAATGTACAGGGCTGAAGAAGACCTTCTCAGCTTTCTCAAACCTGAACACGTCAAGATATTCCCGCCTTATGATGTCAGGCCATATCAGGACGACAGCCCTTCAAAGGAGATAATGGCCCGCAGGATCAGCACCCTGCACGCCTTGCTGACAAAGTCAGCTGCAATAGTGATTGCGCCGTTATCGGCCATTATCGGCTTCACCATGGGCAAGGTCGATCTTCTTTCAAGCATTGTGACCATCAAGGGAGGCGAGGAGATAGACAGACAGAACCTGTCTCTGACACTCATCCGCATGGGCTACACCAGGGAAGCCCTTGTGGATGATGTTTCACAATTCAGCATCAGGGGCTCGGTCATGGACATCTTTTCACCGGGCATGGGCGCCCCTGTGCGGCTTGATTTATTCGGCGATGAGCTCGTTACACTCAAAAACTTCGATGTACAGACCCAGAGGACCCGCGGGACGTTATTGTCTGCCGATATACTCCCTGCGAGCGAGGTCCTTCTGGACTATTCCCATATGAAGAACGCCAGGACACCTATTCGAAGGATGGGGGATGCAAACACCAGGTTCATCATAGAGGATATGGAACAGGGCATCCATACCCCCGGAATAGAGTCATACCTGGTGCACTTCTACGAAAAGCCTTCTACCATCTTTGATTATCTCCCCGCCAACGCTGTCATTTTCAGTCCTGATCCCTTAGAAACAGGCTTCCTGTGGGATGAGACCTTCGATTCATGTGTTCATGGTTATAATCGGGCGCTGTCCAGGCAGAGGGTCTATGTGTCCCCTGAAGAATCAACAATAACAAAGGCCGATCTTGCCCTTCAAATGTCAGGTTTTGACCGGCAGATATCCACCTCTCTTGCTGAATCAGGGGTCACATCAGGACATCCGCATATCAAATTCGAGATACTGTCTTGCAAATCTGTTGATGCAGTCTTTGACCGGATCGTCTCCTTGGTTCATGACGGCCTGGATATATTCATTTTTTCAAGTGCGGATATGCTGACCGAACGCATCGAGTATGCCTTTGCCAGCAGGGGCTTTAAGACCGAAGCCGGAAATGCAGAGTTCCTGATGAATTATGGTGGATTCGGTGCCCGAGTACGCATGATCGAGGGAAGCCTGTCTTCAAGCTATATCCTGCCAGAGCTCGGCATAGCGCTCATATCGGCAGAAGAGATGCTTGGGGCCCGCAGAAAGAGGAAAAAGGCCCCTTCCGGCCCGCCCATCTATGATCCATTCACCCAGCTCAATGTGGGGGATGCCGTTGTGCATCGCGACAATGGAATCGGGGTTTTCAAAGGTGTTGTCAGACTGGAAATTGACGGCAACCTGAGCGATTATGTATTGCTCGAGTATCTCGGAGGTGACAGGCTCTATGTGCCTGTTTACCGCCTTTCACTGCTCCAGCGTTATATTGGTGACACGGATCATTACACAATAGATAAGCTGGGAGGTACCAGGTGGGCCAGCGCCAAGGCCAAGGCAAGCCATTCTGTTGCAAAACTGGCCGGCGAGCTCCTGCAGCTTTATGCCGAGCGTCAGGCTGCCCAGGGCGTGTCATATGACACTTCCGGCCCTATGATACAGGAGTTCGAAGACTCATTCCCCTTTGATGAGACCGACGACCAGCTCAAGGCCGTGGAGGAGACCTATGCAGACATGGCATCTTCTAGGCCCATGGACAGGCTTATCTGTGGAGACGTTGGATATGGCAAGACAGAGGTAGCCCTAAGGGCGGCATTTGCGGCGGTAATGTCGGGCAAACAGGTAACGCTGCTCGTCCCGACAACCTTGCTTGCCAGACAGCACCTCATCACCTTCCGGGATCGTATGTCCAAATGGCCCATCCGGGTAGAGGCCCTGTCCGGTATGAGCACCTCTGCAGACAGCAAGGAGATACT
>CAYMDG010000078.1:8390-10098 GCA_964388905.1 uncultured Bacteriovoracaceae bacterium | reverse complement strand
ATTGCAGCGGCCATCACCAAAGAGCTTGAACGGGGAGGCCAGGTTTTCTTCGTTCACAACATTGTAGCCAATATCGAGTCCATGGCCCGTCATATTCAAGCGTTGTGTCCCCAGGCACGGATCGGTGTCGCCCATGGCCAGATGCCAAGGACCAAACTGGACCGGGTCATGGGCAGCTTCATGGACCGCAGCATCACCGTGCTGGTAAGCTCTGCCATTATCAGCTCCGGCCTTGATATCTCCAATGCCAACACCATCATCATCAACAGGGCCGACAAGTTCGGCCTTGCAGATCTCTACCAGCTCAGGGGAAGGGTTGGCAGGTCAAAGATCAAAGGCCATGCCCTGCTTCTTCTCCCTGAGGTCGGTCAGATCACAAAGGATGCCCAGAAAAGGCTCGCAGCCATCAAGGAATATGAATCTCTGGGTGCAGGTTTCCATATGGCCATGCGCGATATGGAGATCAGGGGGGTTGGTGATATTCTCGGCAAGGCCCAGTGGGGCCATGTCACGGCCATAGGTTACGAGTTGTACCAGGAGATGCTCCACGAAGCGGTAGATGCACTTCAGGGAAAGCAGACACTGCCCGCCATCGATCCGGAGATCAGGATAAGCCTTGATGCATATATCCCTGAAGATTTTTGTCCTGATCAGCATTTGAGGCTAGGTCTTTATAAGAGGCTCTTCACCGCTTCAACCGATGAACTCGCGGAAATAAGCGAAGAGTTGAAAGACCTCTATGGGTCACTCCCGGGCCCGGTCAAGTCCCTGCTCCTCATATCCGAGGTCCGTGACGTAATGAAGAAAAAGAGGTTTAAGAAAATCGATATGAGCGAAGATGTGTTGAGGTTGTACCTGAGCCGTGATAGCATTGTTGATCTGGACAAGGTCATTGCCTTTGTTACCCGGGAAATGGGCAGGCTCAGGCCGGAAGGGGTAATTGAGATACCGCTGAAAGGAAAGGATATACCCAATGAGATCCGTGAGATATTATATGCGGTATCGTGATGGAGAATGATATTTGTGTGGAGAACTTTGAAAAGATGAGTATAGCAAGGCGTCTGATAACAACAGTTGGACTCAGGGGTGTTAAGATGTTTCTGCCTTGTGCTGCTGCAGTGCTTTTAACCTTATGGTGCAGCCCTGTACAAGGCGAGATGATCGACGGAATCGTGGCCGTAGTAGATGAAAAGGTTATCATGCATTCCGACCTTGTGAAAAAAATGCAATCACTCGGCGCACAAGAATATGATCCCTTAGCTGCCCGCCAGGTCCTCCAGATCATGGTGGAAGATGTCATTGTAGACAAGGTTTACCGCGGCATGGGTATGCCCCGGATTGATGTCAAGCATGCCGAAGAGGTTGCCAAAGGCATGAAAATCGATATTGTAAGCGCTCAGTCCATCATTAAGAGGAATTCCCTCATGGAAATGATGGTCAAATCCCGCATTGTGGTGACTGAAAGCATGATAAAGGATTATTATGACTCTCACAAGGCATATACAGGCTCTGAATCTCTCCATTTAAAACAAATTCTCATAAAAAAAGATGCTCAGAAGGCAAGCAAGGCACTTGATGATCTTCGTAAGGCCGTTCCTATGGAAGAGGTGGCCAAGACTTATTCAGATCTGACGGTCAGCGGTAATCCGGACATAGGCTGGATAGCCGTTGACGATCTTGCTAGTGAGGCCAGATCCGCCCTTGCTGC
>CAYMDG010000078.1:5672-8290 GCA_964388905.1 uncultured Bacteriovoracaceae bacterium | reverse complement strand
AACCTGAAGAACATCAATGTCCGTATACCCCGCAATCAGTTTGTCGTGATCACAGGTGTTTCAGGATCAGGCAAGTCGACTCTCGCCTTTGACACACTGTTTGCAGAGGGGCAGCGAAGGTATGTTGAATCGCTCAGCGCCTATGCCAGGCAGTTTCTGGAACAGATGCCCAAACCCCAGGTGGAATCCATTGAAGGCCTTTCTCCGGCCATTGCCATTGAGCAGAAGACCACCTCCAACAATCCCCGCTCCACAGTAGGGACAGTCACCGAGATCTACGATTATTTACGGGTGCTCTTCGCCCGGATCGGGACGCCTCGTTGCTGGGTATGCGGCCGGGCAATAGAATCCATGTCAATCCAGCAGATGGCCCAGGCCGTGCTCGAGTACGGGCCCGGACGCAAGGTGATCCTCTTCTCGCCCCTGGTCAGCGGCCGCAAGGGAGAATATACAAAGCTTTTCGAGCGTCTCGCGCGTGAAGGGTTCGTAAGGGTGCGCGTAAATGGCGAACTCTACGATATTGAAGAAGTCCCGCACTTGGACAAGAACAAAAAGCATACCATCGAAGTGGTGGTCGACAGGATAGTGCTCAAGGACCAGGTGATGACAAGGCTGCTGGACTCCATCGAGACTGCATGCAAACTCTCTGGTGGGACTATCAAGGTGGAGGATGACCTTGGGGGATCGTACATCTATTCAGAGCATTACAGTTGCCCGGTATGTAATACCTCATTCTCTGAGATTTCGCCCAGGATGTTCTCCTTCAACAACCCCCATGGCGCATGCGATACGTGCCATGGCCTGGGTGTGCTCATCAAGATCGACCCTGATCTGGTAATCCCGGACAAAAAGCGCTCTCTGAGTCAGGGGGCCATCATTTCTTGGGGCGTTCCTCCGGGCAGATTTGCGAGCCGTATGATCCGTTACCTGGCAAAGAATTTGCGGTTTGATGAAAATTGCCCTTTTGAAAAGATCCCTGAAGAGGCCAGACAGGTAATACTCTACGGCGGGGCCATGAAAGACTTATATGCCGAGCCCTTTGAAGGCGTCATACCCAATCTTTCGCGCAGGCTCAAGGAGACCGAGACAGGCGATATCAGCAATGACATATCACGCTTCCTCAACAATATCACCTGTCCTTCATGCAAGGGTGCCCGTCTGAAAAATGAGGTCCTGCACATTACCATAGGTGACAAAAATATCTTCGAACTTACCGCCATGAATGTAGATGATCTGATCTCATTCTTCAGGTCATTGAAATTGAGCCCCAAAAATGAAGAGATTGCAGCACGGCTTATCAAGGAGATTACCGAGCGGCTTGGGTTTCTGACTTCGGTGGGTATCGGGTATTTATCACTGAGCAGGTCTGCAGGCACGCTTTCATCCGGTGAATCCCAGCGTATCCGGCTTGCTACCCAGATAGGATCGGCGCTGATGGGTGTCATGTACATCCTTGATGAACCGACCATAGGACTGCATCAGAGGGACAATGAGCGGCTGATCAATACGCTGAAGCATCTGCGCGACCTGGGCAACACGCTCATTGTCGTTGAACACGACGAAGAGACCATACTCGGTGCCGACTATGTCATCGACATGGGCCCGGGTGCAGGGGAGCAAGGCGGCAGCATCGTTTTTCAGGGTATCCCTGCAGACCTTGTAAAGGACACATCTTCCCTGACAGGAAACTATTTGTCAGGCAGGATAAAGATTCATGCCCCTGAACACCCGAGGCGGCCGCCAGGTAATTACCTTCGCATCAAAGGGGCCCAGGCCAACAACCTGAAAAACATCAACGTGGACATACCGCTGGGCCTGTTCACCTGTATAACCGGTGTGTCGGGATCCGGCAAATCGAGCCTTGTCATAGACACCCTCTACCCGTATTTAAGCAGTGCACTCACCGGTAGCCGGATCCACAATCTCAAGGTAAAGGGCGTTGCCGGCCTGGAACACCTTGACCGAGTCATCAATGTGGACCAGAGCCCCATCGGCAGGACACCCAGATCGAATCCTGCCACATACACGGGTGTCTTCACCCTTATCAGGGAACTCTTCTCCATGCTTCCCGATGCAAAAGTCCGCGGATACAAGCCGGGCCGCTTCAGCTTCAATGTCAAAGGAGGAAGGTGCGAGGCCTGCCAGGGTGACGGGCTCATCAAGATCGAGATGCACTTCCTGCCCGATGTGTATGTCATGTGCGACCAGTGCCAGGGGAGACGGTTCAATGACGAGACCCTGGAAATAAAGTATAAGGGCAGGTCCATAGCAGATGTACTTGAAATGACCGTAAGCCAGGCCTTCGAACTCTTTGACGCAGTGCCCAAGATCAAGCGCAAGCTCAGGACCCTCATTGACGTGGGCATGGATTACATCAGGCTCGGCCAGAGCGCCACAACCCTTTCTGGGGGCGAGGCCCAACGGACCAAGCTGGCCAGGGAACTTTCAAAGCGTTCAACCGGCAGAACCGTATACATACTCGATGAACCCACTACAGGACTGCACTTTGATGATATCAACAAACTCCTTATCGTTCTTCATAGACTGGTCGATGAGGGAAACACGGTCATCATCATCGAGCATAACATGGATATGATAAGGTCCGCAGACCATATCAT
>CAYMDG010000078.1:0-5572 GCA_964388905.1 uncultured Bacteriovoracaceae bacterium | reverse complement strand
GTCTTTTTTCTCTTGGCCGGGCTGAGCATGACCTGCCTTGCAGAGGAAAAGAAAATCAAGCTTGAGGTTGTGCAGGTAACGAATATCGAGCCGTTCCAGAAGTCATACCTGGCTTTTGTCAAAGAGCTCGCGAAAAATGGTTTTGTTCAGGGCAAGAACCTTGAGATCAGGCGGAAGATTATCGGATTCGACATGGAAAAGGCAACCATGTGGAGCAAGGTGGGTGTGCTCATGCAGATTAAGAGCGAGGCCATGAGGATCGCTGACACAAAGCCTGACCTGGTGCTGACCATAGGAACACCTGCCACCAAATATGCAAAGGACAAGATAATCAGTGAAGGCATCCCCCTGGTATTCACTGCTGTAGCCATCCCTACTGCTGCAGGGTGCAAGTCCATGACGCAGGCAGGCCCTGGTTTTACCGGGTCCACGCTCTACATGAGCATGAAGGATGCCCTCAAGATCGTTAAGCTCGCATTTCCCAAGCTCAAGACAATAGGCATCGTCAACAGTGATGACGAGAACGGCATCGCACACATGGAAGAGGCAAAGAAGGTCGCTGCGTCTGCCGGAATGACGGTCCTCTCCAAACAGGTCGGCAATAAGAACGACAAGATCACCCCTCTGCTTGTCGATCTCCAGAAGCAGGGAGTTGAAGCCTTTGCCGTGCCTCTGGACACCTATTACGGCATGAGGAACTACGAGGCATGTCATGAACTGGACAAGTTTTCCAAAGAGACCAAGATACCGGTTTTCAGCTTTGCCCTCATGAAGGTCCCTGGAGCGATCCTGTATGTCGGGTCTGATTTCAGCGAGATCGGTACGTTATCCGGCCAGCAGGCCTCCAAGATCCTCAAGGGTGAGGCAAAGGCGGAAAACCTGCCCATACTCAAGCAGGAAGACCTCAAGATCCTGGTGGACACGAAACAGATGAAGGCATTGAACTGGCAGCTTCCCATGGAAATCCTCCAGATCGCACAGGGGGTTGAATGATTTTTAAAAGACGAAATAAAGAGAAAGGAGAATTTCTATGATGAGAATGACTCAAGTCTTAGTAAGCTCTCTCGTGTTACTAACGCTTGCATTCCCTTGTCTTGCTGAAGACAAGACCTACAAGATCGAAGTGCTACAGGTAATGAAGGAAGCAGCACCCTTCCAGAATGCATACAATGGATTTGTGAAAGAGCTTGAGAAAAACGGGATCGTGAAAGGCAAGAATCTGGTTATCAGCCGTAAGTTTATTGATTTCGATGTGGAAAAGGGAGGCGTGTTTAAAAAGGTGGGCGTTTTCATGGAGATCAAGAGTGAGGCCGGGAAGATCGCTGACAGAAAACCTGATCTTGTCCTTACCATCGGAACGGCAGCCACGAAGTATGGAAAGGATAAGATCATTTCAGCGGGTATCCCGCTGGTATTTACCGCAGTGGCCGTACCCCAGGCAGCAGGGTGCAAGTCTCTCACCGAGGCCGGCCCGGGATTCACCGGATCTACGCTTCACATGGACATGAAGAATGCACTCAAGATCGTGAAGCTGGCATACCCTTCCGTGAAGACCTTGGGCATTATCCACAGTGACGATGACAGTGCCGTAGCCCACGCAGCCGAGGCAAAAAAGGAAGGACCGGCCCTGGGATTGACATTTATAACCAAAGAGATCAGCAAGAGCGAATCCATCAAGCCGGCAGCGCAGGAGCTCATTGCAAAGGGCGTCCAGGCCTTTATCGTTCCCCTTGATACGTATTACGGAGTCAGAAATACCGAACCCACCATTGAACTTGCTGCGATTTCACGGTCCACCAAACTCCCCATCATCAGCTTCATGCTCCATAAGAACCCGGGCGGGGTCCTGTATGTCGGCTCTGACTTTACGGTGGTCGGATCTCTGGCCGGGCAACAGGCTGTAAAGATACTGAAGGATGGGGCAAAACCCGAATCATTGCCGATCCTGCGGCAGCAGGACCTGATGATTCTTGTGGATGTAAAGCAGATGCAGGCACTCGGAGGCCCCCAGCTTCCCATGGAGATCCTTAAGTTAGCTAAGCCGGTGGAATAGCGGCTCGTGTGATAAGTACAGCGCCCCGTTTCCTTTAACAGGGCGCTGAAGTGCATCATGCAAGATCGTCTCCTATACGAGGCCTATGTGCATGCGCTTTATTCCTCATCAAATCCCTGCAAATGCCCGGGGATAAATGACTTGACATTGTTTCGGCAACTAATATAAGTGTGGCAACCTAGAAAAGAAAACCAGAAGGGGGAATACATACACATGGCAGTCAGCATCAGATTGACCCGAGGAGGCGCCGCCAAGAAGCCTTTTTTCCGTGTAGTCGTTACCGACTCACGCAACAAGCGTGATGGAAGGTTTATTGAGATCGTAGGATATTTCGACCCCAAGTTCAGACCCGAAAGTATCAATCTTAAGATGGACAGGATTAAAGAATGGGTTAATAACGGCGGACAGGTTTCTCCGGCTGTGAAAAAGCTCATCAAGCAAAAAGGGTATTCGCTCTAATCCGTTTGCTTGATAACGTTGAAGTGAGGGTGCCGTGAGAGAGCTTATAGAGTACATCGCCAAGGCCTTGGTGGACAATCCGGATGAGGTGAAGGTCTTCGAAGTTGAAGGTGAAGCAACTTCAGTGATCGAGTTGAGGGTTGCCAAATCGGATTTAGGAAAGGTGATCGGCAAGGAAGGCCGTACGGCACGCGCAATGCGAACACTCCTCACTGCGGCATCTACAAAGCTGAAAAAGAGGGCCATGCTGGAGATAATTGAATAAGTGCAATGACGGAACTTATAGAGATCGCACGGATCAGCGGTCCTCATGGCCTGAAAGGCAAAATTAAGATCATCCCCTTTGGTGATTCTTTTCAGAGGTTTCTCAGTTATTCCCGCTTGATAATAGGGAAAAACGGTTCACCGCTTGAAATACTTAGCGCGCAAGACCGGAGAAGCTTTTATATCATCGAACTCGCAGGCTTTACAAACATCTCCCAGGTGGAGCCTCTCAAGGGTGAGACGCTTTATATAAAAAGAGAACAGCTGGAAGAGCCTGCTGAAGATGAATATTACTGGCGTGACCTCATGGGCCTAAAAGTGATGGATACGCAAGGGGCTGTTCTTGGAGAAATTGTGGATATCTTCTCTACCGGAAGCAACGATGTATATGTGGTAGACAAGTCAAAACAGTATTACATACCCGCCACCAAAGACATCATCAAGGAGATTTCACTCGAGAAGGGCTGCATTACTATTGATGCATCACTCTTGGAAGGTCTCCTTGATTAAAGACCTACATTCATGAACATCAATATTATCACCCTTTTCCCTGACATGTTTTCAGGCGCCTTCAACGAAAGCATGATATCAAGGGCCATAGTAAAAGGACTCATCACAATCCACATGGTTCCATTGAGGGATTACGGTCTTGGTCCTCACCTGGTCGTTGATGATACACCCTATGGCGGTGGCGGGGGCATGATCCTGAAGCCTGAACCCATTGCCGCTGCGCTTGAAAGTCTTGAAGAACGAGGAAAGGTCATTCTTACCACCCCAAGGGGGCGGTTGTTCTCGCAGGATGATGCCTTACGGCTGAGCAGACAGGGTACAATAACGATTATATGCGGGCATTATGAAGGCGTGGACGAGCGGGTATCAGGGCTTTTTGTAGATGAAGAACTCTCCATAGGCGATTATGTCCTCACCGGAGGAGAGATACCCGCCATGGTCATGACAGATGCCATTGTGAGGCTTATTCCGGGTGTTCTCGGCCAGGACACCCTTCATACCGGAGACTCCCACTACGAAGGCATGCTGGAGCACCCGCACTACACGAAACCAAGGGAATTCAGAGGCCTCAAGGTTCCGGATGTTCTTCTTTCAGGAAACCATGAAGAGATCAGGTTGTGGCGCGAGAAGACGGCGCTTGAAAAAACCCGTGAAGTCAGGCCCGATCTCATGATAAAATCAATGTCTCCACAGGGCTCCATTGCCGGCAAGACCAAGGAACAGCCTTAAGGGGACTCAACGATGCTCAGTATCGGACTACTTCACTGGCCATGCCTTGACAAGAATGGTCAGGAGATTGCAACGGCTATCACCAATCTTGATTTGCACGATTGTGCAAGAGTATGCTTGACATACGGCATCAATACGCTCTATATCGTTCACCCAAACCAGAGCCAATTGGATTATGCTCAGAAGATCATCAACCACTGGCTTAAAGGTTTTGGTGGGCAGTATAATCCCTTAAGAAAAAGAGCATTAGAGATTATTCGGCTCGTTCGTGATATAGATGAGATAAAGCGGCAGACACAAGCGTTCTTGGCAGGTACGTCAGCCGCCGGGATAGAAGGATGCATATCATGGGCCGAGGCTCGAAGTCGTGCCTGCTCACAGGATATGTGCCTGTTGTTTGGAACAGGGTGGGGTATATCACCGCGTCTCTTTAACACATTCGACGCCGTGATAGAACCTATTGCGGGAAGGGGCGACTTCAATCATCTTTCCGTACGCTCTGCCGTATCAATAGCAATAGACAGGATCGCGCAGGAGGTAACAAATGAACATCATTGATGAATTTGAAAAGGCACAAATGAAGGAAGAACTTCCCGAGATACGCATAGGAGACAAGGTCCGTGTATCCATGAAGATCGTTGAAGGTACACGTCAGCGCATACAGCTATTCGAAGGTGTTGTTATCGCCCGTCACAGCGGGAATAACCGGTCTTCCATTACCGTGCGCAAACAGTCCTATTCCGTCGGCGTTGAAAGGGTTTTCCCTCTTCATGCACCCAGTGTCGAAAAGATCGAAATAGTAGGGCATTCAAAGGTAAGGCGTGCAAAACTCTACTACATGAGAGAATTGAGAGGAAAAGCGGCTCGGCTCAAGGAGATCCGTTTCTAGCATGCCCCTGGAAGAAGATCTCATTGCACAGGGTATATGGCCCTTGTGTGGTGTGGATGAGGCCGGCAGAGGCCCTCTGGCGGGCCCTGTCGTTGCTGCTGCGGTAATCATGGATCCCAAAAGTCCTTTGCGGTCTCTCGTGAGAGATTCAAAACGTCTTAGTGAAACGCAAAGAGAAAGGATCTTTGGTATACTCATGTCCTCAAATGAGGTTTACATGGGCATCTCCATGGTGGATGCTGCAACCATTGATGAAATTAATATCCTGAAGTCTACATTACTTGCCATGGCCCAGGCTGTGGGTAAACTTGCCATCTGTCCCGCGTGCGCCCTGGTGGATGGAAATGTGCCGCCGCTTCTTGATTGCAGATGCATCACCGTGGTCAAGGGCGATGCATCTGAACCATCAATATCAGCTGCAAGCATCGTAGCAAAAGTAACCCGGGACAGATACATGGGAAAATTGGATGAACTCTACCCGGGCTATGGGTTTTCAGTGCATAAGGGTTATCCTACCAAAGCCCACATGGAGGCCATCTACAGGCTAGGCCCAAGTCAGATCCACAGGAGATCCTTTAGAGGTGTGTCCTAGGTCATCCCGAGAAAAAGGCGCGCTCGGCGAAGAGATTGCCAGAAAATATTTAAGGGATGAGGGTTTCACAATCCTC
>CAYMDG010000077.1:3107-12433 GCA_964388905.1 uncultured Bacteriovoracaceae bacterium | reverse complement strand
ACTCCGAGATGATTGCGGTGATCAGTTCATGAGGCACTACATCAAAGGAAGGATTGAACACTCTCACCCGTGGTGCGCTCTGTGTTCCATGGAAAAAGAGCACCTCATCCGCGTCACGTTCCTCAATGGTTATATCATCGCCTGTGGGGGTTGCAGGGTCAAAGGTTGACCTGGGCGCTGCAATATAGAATGGTATGCCATGGGCACGCGCAAGAACTGCCAATGAATAGCTGCCTACCTTATTGGCGGTATCATGGTTGCAGGCGATCCTGTCGGCCCCCACGATCACGGCATCGACGTTTCCTTGCTTCATGAGCCAACCTGCCATACTGTCGGTGATGAGCGTGCATGGTATGGAGTCGATGTTCAGCTCGTATGCCGTTATCCTCGCACCCTGGAGAAGCGGTCTTGTCTCATCCACATACACCATCTTGAGCTTGTGCTGTTTATGGAGTTCTCTGATGACCCCGATGGCCGTCCCGATTCCTCCGGTAGCAAGGGAACCGGCATTGCAGTGGGTCAGCACACAATATTCTTTGCCCTGCTCGAACAAACTAGCGCCCAGAACCGCCATTGACTCGTTTGCTTCAATCTCTTCTTGCCAGATGGCCTGTGCTTCTTTCTGAAGCCTTTCCGGAAGATCCCCTTCAGCAGTTGATGCGATAAAGGAAAGACAGCGCTTAACCGCCCAGGCAAGGTTAACAGCCGTGGGCCTTGCATTGATAAGGTTTTCTGCAGCCCTTTCCACATGAAACCTTCCCTTTGATGCCTCCAGCACAAGCCCGAATGAGGCGGCAATGCCAATGGCAGGGGCGCCTCTCACGGCCAGCGTTCTGATGGCCTGGGCAACTTCGTCAGATGATGTGCAGGCAATCCACGTCTCTTCCAGCGGGAGCCGCCTCTGATCGAGTATGTAAAAGATTTTGTCCTTAAAGTAAAATGGCCTGATCATCTAGGACAAGAGCTCCTTGACTAACTCACCGGCAACCTTGGGGTTGGCCTTGCCTTTGCTTCTTTTCATGATCTCGCCCACAAAAAAACCCAGCAGCTGGTGCTTGCCGGCACGGTACTGGCTTACCTCCTTGGGGTTGGCTTCAATGATCTCACTGATAATCCTTTTCAATGAACCCTCATCGCTCACCTGCTCAAGACCCAGTTCTTTTATTATTTCCTGAGCGCCCCTTCCGGTGTCTGCCATTTTGGTGAGTATCTCCTTTGCCATTAGGCCCGAGATTGTGCCATTTTTCATAAATTCAAGGAGCCCTGTGAGCATGGCAGGCGTCACTTTCAAATCCTGAATTTCTATGCCTTTCTCATTAAGGACGCGCATGATCTCGGACATTATCCAGTTGCTGATTTCTTTAGGCGAGTTCAGCAGACTAACACACTGCTCGAAATAATCCGCCATAGATCTGGTCTGGATAAGCTGCTCTGCATCATAGGCCCGAATGCCATACTGCTGCACGAACCGCCGGCGTTTTGCCGCCGGCAGCTCGGGCATTGTACCGGCTATTCTTTTGATCCATGCATCATCAATAAAAACAGGTATGAGGTCGGGATCGGGGAAATAACGGTAATCATGACTTTCTTCCTTGGACCTCATGGGCTGGGTCTTATTCAGCGATGCATTCCACAGGAGGGTTTCCTGTATCACATCCATGCCTGCTTCACTACGTTGTGTCTGCCTGGCGATCTCGTATTCCAAGGCCCTCTGTACGTTCCTGAACGAGTTCATGTTTTTGAGCTCTGTGCGGGTCCCGAGCCGGTCCGAGCCCTTTCTCATCACCGATATGTTTGCGTCACACCTCAGAGATCCCTCTTCCATGCTTCCGTCACATATTTCCAGGTACATGAGGATCTGCCGCAGCTCCTTCAAATAGGCAACTGCCTCCTGAGTGGTCGATATGTCCGGTTCGGTCACAATTTCAAGCAACGGTACACCGGCACGGTTAAAATCGATATAAGATACGGGTTTTGTCTCATCATGTATGCTCTTACCCGCATCTTCCTCCATGTGGACGCGCCTGATGCCTATATTCTTCTTTAAACCATCCACCTCGATCTCAAGGTGGCCATTGCTGCATAACGGGTTCTCGTATTGAGTAATCTGGTAGCCCTTTGGCAGGTCAGGGTAGAAATAATTCTTTCTGGCGAACACATTGCGTGTTTCTATCGTGCACCCGAGTGCAAGACCAAGCCTGATCCCCAAGTCCACAACCTTTCTGTTCAACACGGGCAGTACACCCGGCATGCCCATGCAGACAGGGCATGTATTTGTATTCGGGCTGTGCACGGAAGCTGCTGAGCATGAACAGAATATCTTGGATTCTGTCAGGAGCTGCGCATGAACCTCCAGACCGATGACCTCGACAAAATCATTCACGGACCCACCTCGTGGAATTTCGTGTGCTCCTGGAAGGTCATTGCTGCACCGAGAAGTACATGGTCCTTAAAGGCCGGCGCCATAAGCTGGAGCCCGATGGGCATCCCATTATCACCGAATCCGCACGGTATGCTCAATGCAGGTATACCTGAGAGATTTGCAGGGATAGTGTAGATGTCCAGAAGATAGATACTCAACGGGTCATCAATCATTTCATCAAGACCGAAGGCGGTCACCGGAACGGTGGGGCCTGCAATGATGTCGCAGACATCGAAGGCCTCCCGGAAATCATCGACAATGAGCGTCCTAACCTGTGAAGCCTTTCGGAAATATGCGTCGTAATAGCCTGCAGACAAAACATAGGTGCCGAGCATGATCCGGCGTTTCACCTCAGCATTGAATCCTCTTGCCCTTGTCTCACAGTACATATCGAAGAGATCCTTATCATTACCATGTCGGATGCCGTATCGTACCCCGTCATATCGCGCAAGGTTGGAACTGGCCTCTGCCGGGGCTATGATATAGTACACAGCGACGCCATACCTGATATGGGGGAGATCAATGGGGACAACCGTGGCGCCGAGCTCCTTAAAAACATCAATGCCATACTTCACAGAGCGCTCCACATCACGGGCAAGGCCATCGGAAAAGAAAATATCAGGAACACCTATCCGGATTTCATGCATATCGATTCCGTCTAAAGATGTAGATGCATATTCCCGTGGTACGCTTGTGGAATCCCGCTGGTCATTGCCTTTTATGGCATCGAACAAAACGGCAACGTCGCGGGCGCTGCGGCCCATAGGCCCGATCTGATCCAGGGATGAGGCAAAGGCCACAAGCCCGTAGCGGGACACCGCCCCATAGGTTGGCTTCAGCCCGGTAATGCCGCAGAAACTTGCAGGCTGGCGGACAGACCCGCCCGTGTCTGATCCGAGCGCGCCTGCACACAACCCTGCAGCCACGGCAGCAGCAGATCCGCCACTTGAGCCTCCAGGTGTCCTTTCTTCATCCCAGGGATTCTTTGTGGGGCCGATATTGCTCGTAGTCGTGGTGGAGCCCATGGCAAACTCGTCCAGATTGGTCTTTCCGACGATGATGGCCCCGCGTTGCTTCAGCTGCTCAATAACATGAGCATCATAGGTTGGAATATAGTTTTTCAGGATATCCGATGAGCAGGTAGTTCGTAATCCCTTGGTGCATATATTGTCTTTGACGGCTATGGGGATGCCCAGCAGCAAATCTTCATCTCCGTGCAGAATTGCCTTACTCGAAAGTTCTGCTTGCTGAAGCGCACCGTCTTCATTCACGGTGACAAAGGCATTAAGAGAGTCCTTCTTGATACGCTTCAAGAGTTCTTCAATGTGCTTTTCGGGTGTTATCTCATCGTTGCGGTAGAGGCGTGCAGTATCAAGCATGACAGGCTTTATTCTATTACCTTTGGTACGACAAAGGCATTCTCGCTCATATGCGGGGCATTGCGCTGTGTATCGCCATATGATTGTGATTGCTTAACAGCATCATCCCTGAGGGCGTTTATTATGGATTGGGCATGGAATGTCGGCTCTATCCCGGTTGTGTCGACTCCTCCTAGAATTTCCATATAGGAAAGGATATCGCTCAGTTCTTTTTGGTATGATGCCGACTCTTGGGGTTCGAGTTTAAGACGTGCAAGACGGGCCACATGCAACACATCAGCCTGGGTTATCTTCACCTGCCCTCCCTTAAGAATCCGATTTTAGATATATATAATAAATGATGTATATCCTCAAGGATAGGATTAACATTGAAAAAAGCCTAGAAAACGATTGATAATTTTCTATAAGCCTTTTATAGTAAGGATGTTATTAGAGCCTAAGCGTATTCATTATTCAATCGAGGGGGATCCCATGACGAAGTTTGAGGAAAAATCCATTCCAGCTGTCTTTCAGAATCGTTCGCAACAATATGGTCAAAGGGCAATTGTTGCCTATAAAAACAAGAGTGGAGTATATGAAGATATCTCCTGGAACAAGATGCATGAGATGGTGCGTAACCTTGGGTATTTTCTCCTTGCCAGGGGGGTAAAGCCAGGCGATAAGATCGCGCTCTTCTCGCCTAACCGCTATGAGTGGTGGGTTGCGGATCTGGCCATCCTTTCCGTCGGGGCAGTGAACGTTCCCATCTATGCAACGAACTCTGCAGAAGAGTCACGGTACGTCATTGAAAATTCTGATTCAAAGATGTGTTTCGTTGCCACCAATGAGCACATGAAAAAAATCCTGGATGTGAAACCCAAACTCCCGAACCTGGTTGAAATCATCAGCTTTGACCCCCTGGATAAACCCATCGAAGGGGTAATCGAACTGACGGAAGCCCTGAGGGAGGGTGCAACCAAGGCAAATGCAAAGGAATTCGACGAAAGGATCAATGCCATCAAGGGCCAGGACCTGGCAACGCTCATATACACTTCCGGAACCACCGGACCCCCGAAGGGTGTCATGCTCTCGCACAACAATTTCTTCGCCAATGTGAACCAGATCTACCATGTAGATCCTGAGGTTTTCAAGAGGGCTGACGATCTCACCTTCCTCTCTTTTCTGCCCCTTGCACATTCGTTTGAGCGCACATGCGGTTACTACACCCCCATGTCCCATGGTATGAAGGTATACTTTGCAGAAGATTTTGCCAAGATCCTGGAAAATTTCCAGGAGGTGAGGCCTGTGTGTATCGTAAGTGTGCCAAGGCTTTACGAGAAGATCCATTCAGGTATTGTGGCAAAGGTCTCCTCCGCGCCGCCTGTAAAAAAGGCCATCTTCAACTGGGCTATGGGTATCGCAGCCCAGAACCTCCCCTACATTTGCAATGAAAGGCCGAGGACCGGATGGTTTGGCTTCAAGTACAATCTGGCAAACAAGATCATTTTCTCAAAACTGAAATATGCACTTGGGATGGATAAGCTTGAGTTCGCCTTTTCCGGCGGCGGTCCTTTATCAGTATCCGACGCGGAATTTTTCCTTGGTATGGATATAACGGTGCTTGAAGGCTTCGGTCTTACCGAGACCACCCCTGTGACCAATGCCAATAATCGTCACAAGATCAAACCCGGAACCGTTGGCCCGGCAGTGAAAGACACGCTGGTGAAGATCGGAGATGGCGGTGAGCTCCTCATTAAGGGCCCACAGGTTATGATGGGGTATTATAAGAATCCGGAAGCAACAAAAGAGGCATTCACTGATGACGGCTTTTTCAGAACCGGCGATATCGCTGAGATTGATAAAGACGGTTATGTGAAGATCACAGGCCGTCTCAAGGATATCATCGTCACATCCGGGGGCAAGAACATATCACCCCAGAATATCGAGAACAGCATGAAGACCTCTAAATATATAGAACAGGTTGCCATTATCGGCGATAACCGGAAGTATCTCTCCGCCCTCATCGTACCGGCATTTACCGAGCTTGAGGCCTGGGCAAAAAATAACGGCATCCAGTTTGCCTCCCGAATAGACCTTATAGAGAACCCCAAGGTCAAAGATCTCTTCACAAGGGAGATCGAAGAGAACATGAAGGACTATGCCAGGGTTGAACAGATTAGAAAATTTGCATTAATTGAAAAGGAATGGTCGCAGGAAACCGATGAACTGACCCCTACACTCAAGCTCAAGCGCAGGGTCATCAATCAGAAATTCAACAACATTATAGAAAGCCTGTATCCTCCGGGAGATTAGTGTATTGAAAAAAATTATTACATCTATTATATTATGTAAATATTCAAAATTAGTACTTGCGACAATAATCTATTTGAGGAGGGTTATCCTATGGCAGAATTAAAAGAAACATCTATGGGCGCAATTTTTCAGAATCGTGTCCAGAAGTTCGGTGACAAGGCCCTGGTGAAGTATAAGAACAAACAGGAAATATGGGAAGAGATCTCTTGGAACAAAATGAATGAAATGGTACGTGATCTTGCTTATTTCCTTATTAACAGGGGGATACAGCCCGGCGACAAGGTTGCCCTTTTCTCGCCGAACAGGTACGAGTGGTGGATTGCAGACCTTGCCATCATTTCCATAGGTGCAGTAAATGTACCCATCTATTCTACAAATTCATCGGAAGAGTGCCGGTACGTTATTGATAACTCTGACTCCAAGATGTGTTTTGTAGGCACGAAAGAGCACATGGATAAAATCCTCCAGGCAAAGGGAAAGCTCCCGAACCTGGGTGATGTAATCCTCTTCGATGACCTCGACAAACCTGCAGGCGATGTTATTAACCTGAAGGATGCATTCAAGGAAGGCAAGGCATACAAAAACAAGGACGAGTTGGAAAAGAGGCTCAAAGCAATCAATTTTGAAGATGTAGCTACTATTATTTATACCTCTGGGACTACCGGGAATCCCAAAGGTGTCATGCTCACGCATAAGAACTTTGTCTCCAACGTGAACCAGGCATATGACGTTGCTCCTGAGTTTCTTAAAGGCGACCATACCTTCCTGTCATTTTTGCCTCTTGCACATTCACTTGAGAGGACAGTCGGCTACTATATACCCATTTTCCTTGGTCACAAGGTGGCTTTCGCCGAGAGTACGGAAAAGCTCCTTGCGAACTTCGGTGAGATCCGGCCCACCTTTCTTGTCAGCGTTCCTCGTATCTATGAAAAGGTGCATTCCGGTATCACTGCCAAGGTCGCAAATGCATCGCCGGTCAAAAAGGCTCTGTTCGGCTGGGCTATGGGGATTGCAAAGGATAACCTGCCATACATATGCAACGACAAACCCAGGACCGGCTGGTTTGCATTCAAATACAACCTTGCCAACAAACTTATCTTCAGCAAGCTCAAGATAGCTCTGGGAATGGATAAACTCCATGGAGCCCTTTCCGGTGGAGGCCCCCTGTCCGTGTCAGACGCAGAATTTTTCCTTGGCATGGGCATCAAGGTGCTCGAGGGCTTCGGGCTTACTGAGACAACCCCTATCACCAACGGGAATAAGCCCAACAAAATCAAGCCCGGTACTGTTGGCAAAGCAGTGAAGGACACCATTATCAAGATCGGCGAAGGCGGCGAGGTGCTGATTAAAGGCCCACAGGTTATGAAGGGTTACTACAAGAACGAGGCTGCCACCAAGGAGGCCTTTACCTCAGACGGTTTTTTCCGTACAGGAGACATCGGTGAGATCGATAGTGATGGCTACCTCAAGATCACCGGACGGATAAAGGATCTGATCGTCACCTCCGGCGGCAAAAATATTTCTCCTCAGAATATAGAGAATGCCCTCATGACTTCACGATTCATCGAGCAGGTGGCGGTAATCGGCGATAACAGGAAGTACCTCTCAGCCCTTATCGTGCCATCGTTTGCAGCACTGGAGCCCTGGGCAAAGGAGAATAATATCACCTTTACTGGCAGGAAGGACCTGATAACTAAGCCCGAAGTCCAGAAGCTCTATGAGGCTGAACTTGTCGAGAATATGAAGGACTATGCTCGTGTGGAACAGATCAGGAAGTTCACCCTGCTGGATACTGAATGGTCACAGGATACCGGTGAGATGACACCTACCATGAAGGTCAAGAGGAAGGTGATCAACCAGAAGTACGGACCGGTAATCGAGGCAATGTATCCCCCGGAATAAGGGATCATAGACTAATGAAAAAAGGCGGGGGCTTTAAGTCTCCGCCTTTTTTTTGTTTTAACCAAGATTTTATGCTTAAGATGAGCAAGAACTTGATCCGTCAAAAACCGCAATCTTGCAGCCTTCAGGTCCGATAAAATTAACGTTCCATAAAGCTGCAAGATTGCGGTTTTTGACGGACCTATTTTAAAATACTATTTGAAGATCTTATGCGTTTTATGCTTGGAACCATCTGAATTACTTAGAATATTCAATGATACATTCAATTTCAAATCTGGATTTAAAACGACATTACATCTTTGCGGCCAGCACTGCCGCACCGATGGCACCGTTAACCTGAGCAAGGTCGTTCACCTCAATATGCGAACCAAATTTTTTCTCAAGGGCCTTTACCACGCCAATGTTCTTGGCTACTCCACCGGTCATCATGATGGGCGGCTCTGCCTTTACCCGCTGAGCCATGGCAAAAACACGTGAAGCCACTGATTCGTGTATGCCTGCAATGATGTTGTCTCTCGTTTCCCCTTTTGAAATCAGAGAGATAACCTCCGATTCGGCAAATACCGTGCATATGCTGCTAATGCGTGCAGGATTAACTGCCTTCAAAGATAAGGCACCGAAATCATCAAGGTTTACCTCCAGTGCCCTTGCCATTACCTCCAGAAAACGGCCAGTGCCTGCCGCACACTTGTCGTTCATGACAAAATCCTTCACCATGCCTGATGCATCCACGACGAGGGCCTTGCTGTCCTGGCCGCCCACATCGATTACGGTCCTGATATTGTCCTGCAGATAATGAGCCCCTGCTCCGTGACAGATGATCTCCGTCATGGCCTTATCTGCAAATGGCACGCTGTTTCTCCCATAGCCTGTGGAGATAATCTTATGGATGGTAGATTCCTCTATATTAAAATCAGAAAGCAGCTCCTCAAACACCCTTCTGGCAGCTACTTCAACATTGTAGCCGGTAAAAATCACCCTAGTTCCAATAATGCGTCCGTCATCAATGAGCGCTGCCTTGGTGGTGATGGAGCCGATATCTATCCCAGCTGTTATCATTAAGCCTGATGTCCTTTTTTCAAATTGCAGTAGCGCCACCATCCACGAGCAAGGTCTGGCCGGTTATAAAATCAGCGGCATCGGAGGCGAGAAAGAGCACAGGGTGTACTACATCCATCGGCTCTGCTATGCGGCCCATGGGTATGCCTTTTACGATCTGTTCATATATAATGTCATTGGACCAGAAGGGTTTGCTGAATTCGGTCCTGACCATGGAAGGCGCCACTGCATTCACCTGGATACCGAACTGGGCAAGTTCTGCAGCCAGGACC
>CAYMDG010000077.1:0-3007 GCA_964388905.1 uncultured Bacteriovoracaceae bacterium | reverse complement strand
CTCCGTTCATCCACCATGTGCGACTCGATCATCATGCACGGTATTCCCTTTTGTTCCTGGATCATAGTGGCGATGTCGTACTGACCAAATGAATATGGCTTACAGCTCCGGTTTGAATGCAAGACCACACCGTCCACCTGGTACTTGTCTATCATCTCAAAGATGGTCTTTACCATTTCATCGATACCGATGTTGAGGTATATTCGCGTATAGGCCTCAGCCATGGAATCGAGAAAATTGTTCTCGTCTATGTACTTCATTGATCCACACCATGCGGTTGTATAGGTATCAGCAACCAGACATGCATCGTGAGAGGCGAAGGTATCCGAGAGCCACTTGAGGCGGTACCAAACAGGCAGATTGTCCCACAGGAGGCGGTACCGCTCGTTGGGCAATGCCCAGATCTCCTGCTGGATGCGCTCTTTCATCTCAGCAAGGAGTTCCTTGTAAAAGTCAATAACAATCTGTGTCCCGCGCAGGGTGACGATAAGGGCCAGGAAGAAAAATGCATCGAAGGCCGTCATGGGAGCAGGCTTGTGTGCCGCCGTGTCGAGTACTTCTTGCCATAATCGCTGGCCTTCTATGGAGAGCCGACCGACTTCCTTGCTTTTTTCCATATCAAAGGGCTTGCCACAAACCTGTTCAAGAAATGCAATGTATTCCTCAATCTGCTTACGCACGTAAGTCCGTGCAATATCGGGAAACTCGGTGTGGCAAAAAGGTGTATCGAAGATGAAGAGTGGCACATTGAAGTAGCGGGCATGTACCTCATACCATTTTAGCACCGTACCACAGATATTGTTGCAGCAGATGAGCATGTCGGGTCTTGGTAAACCCCCGATGGGCCCGCCGTTTTCGCGGGCACAGGCTATATCGGCTCTTGCATAAGAGCACAGGTCCGTGCTGTAGCCCAGGGCCTCCGCCTTTTCACAAAGGTCGGAGCCCATATGTGAAGCCCCGATCATTGCATCATAGTTCTCCGGGTAGACAGGGATCACATCCATGGCTATCAAAGGCTCAACAGGTCCTCCGCTGGTAATCCAAGCCACCTTTTTGCCTGTTTGAGAGGCTGATTTTGCATCAATGTAATACTCTGTCATAATCTCCCGCATTCTTGTGGCTGACCTGAACTTCCTTTTTTTCTTATCTGTATCAGGGGTGCTCATGGCATCTCCTTTTCAATTTTGCATTTGAGACTTATAACCGTTCCTGCATTATTAAAGCATCTGAACAAAGGTATCAAACCGGGTGAGCAGCTGACCCTCGGGCGGAAGCTGGCCCTCGATTTCAAGAAGCATGTTCGGCACGCCCTCCTTGTCCAGATATTCCTTCAGGTATGGATAGTCAAAGCTATGCGGATCGCAGAATTTGAGGAGAAGGAAGATAACCCCGTGGATATCGTGCTCACGGGCATACCTAACGAGCGTTTCTCCACGTATGGTTATGGACGAATGCTTTGCAGGGCAGATAATCCTCTCAAAGTATCTCTGAGCAAGGGCGGTTATAGGGTCGCCGTCTGGGCTGATGGTCCCTTCAAAATAACGTGATCCCGTACAGAGATCATCCCACACCACATCGGCCCCTGATCGATGGAGCAATGAATATATGTCAGGCTGGTCGCAGACACTGCCTACGAGCATGATGCGTTTTCTGTCATGCGGTTTTGCCGGATTGATTGTCTTGAGCTCATGGATGAATTTGCTGAGCATTCGTGCTGCCTGCTCACGATCAAGGATAACAGATGCCCTCATGATCTTGTTCAGGTCTTCACTGGAAAGGAGTGCAGGGTTATCCGAATGCATCTCATACAGGGTCTTCATGGATGAGCGGATAAGGTTGTAGGTGCGTATCGAATCCCTTATTGCATCATCAGTAATGGAGATAGAAAATCCCTTTTCCAGGTCGGTCTTGAATTTTCTCAGGACATCGGCCATGTACTGCCTGGAGCTGTCTGTTGTGAGCTTGACCGGGAGTACGACATCAGCAAAGAACCGAAAGGAGGTATTCAATCTCCAGATATCCGAGAGTCGCTGGATCGAATCACAGGTGTGAGGGAACACGGCCCCGTCAAGGTAAGACAATGTCCCTGAGAGCCCGTCTGCCAGTGCCCCTCTTACCAAAGAACAGCAGTAGGCCTGGAGGTGTCTGTCAGCAATGCCGCTATCCCCCATGCTCCCGAAGAGCCTCAAAGGATGAATGCCTGCAGCATGGATAATCTCTTCGGGAGTATAGGAACAGAAATACCCGAGGATCTTTTTTCCTGCTGCCTTCAGATCCCTTGCATAGCCGTGGGTATCGGAAGATACACGGATATATTCCTGAGATAACTTCATGAGAACTCCTTCATCATGTTAAGATATAACCGCAGTTGACTGCTATCGCAATACATCTTCTACCTGTTAAGAATATACATTTACTTACAAGGACTTGATCATACGCTTCTTACGCAGTTTGAAATAAAAGATTCCGTCCGCCCCCATGGTTTCCATGTATCGGGTGTGTTGCCAGATCCAGCCGTCCCCATGCCTCTTCGCTACCTAGCCAGACTTCTCTGGCTAGTGCAGGTAGCCAAGCATAACGGCCGGACCTGACAAACAGATCACACCCTCATGACCCAATACGGACTCATCGGTAGTGTTGATCTTGAGAATCTTTGTAAATTTGACCGGGATTTCATCCACTATCTTCATCAATTAAAAATTTCTTCATACCTGTTGACACTTTTTGTCTGAAAAGATATGTTCGACAATGTCGAACAATGTACCGATTATAAATGGTCCAGACATGGGTGTCAAATCAAAATTGTCTGGCCTGGAAAATTCCCTGAAAAAGCTTAATTCAATGCATGGGCGGCAATGCATTGATAATGAATCAGAACAGGAGTGTTGTACATGAAGGAACGACGCCTTATCCAATCCATCAAACGGGCTTCAGAAATCCTTGCCCTATTCATTGATGAAAAAAAGACTCTCGGCATAACCGAATTTTCAAGACTCCTCGGTCTGCC
>CAYMDG010000076.1:8910-12480 GCA_964388905.1 uncultured Bacteriovoracaceae bacterium | reverse complement strand
CGTGTGTGACAATATCCGTAAAGGTGCTGCCCTCAATGCAGTCCAGATCGCAGAAATGCTTATATAATTCTTCTCGTGATCATCTGAAGGGTAGGGTGTTCGAACCGTGAGGATGACATTGGGACAATACCTCCCGCGTGATTCCTTTGTGCACAGGGTTGATCCCAGGGTCAAACTCTTCCTCATGGGCTTTGGTATTGGGATTACCTTCAAACTGGAAGGCCCGGTTTCCCTGGCTGCACTTGTTATGACCTGCATCGCCTTCACCCTTTTTTCCAAAATTGCATTGAAGAGCATCATGTCAGGACTAGCTCCGTTCCTGTGGCTCTTTCTTTTCACTGCAATCCTCCACATGTTCATGACACCAGGAGACCCTTTCCTTATCCCATACATCACAAAGCAGGGTATCATGGGCGGAGGGCGCGTTGCCCTGCAGCTTATGCTCGCCATCTGGATCTCAACACTCACCACTCTCACCACATCCCCCTTGGATACGGTATGGGCACTTGAGTGGTACATGAAACCGCTCAAATATATGAACGTTCCCACAGATGAGATTGCCCTTGTGGTCATGCTTGCCATACGTTTCATTCCCCTGCTCTTTGAAGAGACCGACCGGATCATCAAGGCACAGAAGGCGCGTGGCGTTGATCTGGAATCTTCCGGGTTCGTTCGGAAGGTGAAGTCTCTGGTTCCGGTGCTGGTTCCATTGCTGCACAGTGTATTCAGGCGGGCGGACGACCTGGCAGTTGCCTTGACCCTTAGGGGTTACTCCCCCGGTATTACACGGACTCGGATGAAGGAGATGGCCATGCACCGGGCCGATGTTGCGGCCCTGGCTGGTGTAAGTGTCTGGTTTTTAGTGCTGCTTGTTATCAGGGCATGAAGTTCATGCCGGAATCATTTGTCATAACGCACAAATTTTTGTATAACGATTAATAGCTCGTTGCTTAATGGTGCCCGGCACCGATGAATAGCGTGACATAAGAATGGAGGCAGTAATGTCTGACGGACTTGATTTGATGATCGTTGATGATGAACAGCATGTATGCGAGGTGCTCTCAGAGACCATAAAGAAGTTTTATACCTGGGGTGATGTCTTTATATTCAATGATTATGAAACCGCTATATCCTATTGTCTTGCTAGAGATAAAGGATTGATGATTTTTATCCTTGACGTGTTTGTGGGGGAAAGCAATGGCTTTGCCTTTCTGGATGCAATTGCAGAGAAATATCCCAATGCAAACTACGACACCGTGATGATCTCCGGCATGGCTAGTGACGACGTGGTGGACATGTGCATTGCCACAGGGGTGAATCATCTTCTGGAAAAGCCGGTACGGAATTATGCCTTGCAGCTTGCCATAAGGTCCATCGTGATGAAGTATATAAAATTTGCCAAAAAGCTCCTGACTGATACGGAGTTTGCAGAGCTCATAGACCGTATTTGATAATGAAGGCAGTCAATTAGAGACCCTAAATATGGATATATCAACCAACCTCATTATCGCTGCTGTTGTCTTTGCCGGTCTCCTGCTTGTCTTATGGTACTTTTCACGAAGGGCTCTTGGAAGCGATTCAGATAGGATAGAAAGTGTACGTGCAGACGCTCTAAAGGGTGATGTATATTCCCAATTCAGGCTGGGCCAGCTGTATTATGAAGGCAAAGCTATAAGCAGAGATGATGCCGAGGCTGCAAGGTGGTTTCTCAAAGCCGCGGCACAGGAACATTCCGAGGCTCAGTATATCCTGGCATCTATGTATGAAAAGGGTGTTGGCCTCAAACAAAGTGATTCTGAGGCCTTCGGCTGGTATATTTCTGCTGCAACCCAGGGTCATGAAAGGGCATCTGTCGTTCTGGAGGCAGATAAGTGGACAATCTTCAAGAAACGACACCTGGTCCGGGATGAGGTGAATCTTCCTAAGGCTATTGAACCCCAAATACACCCGGAACTCACAGAAGAGATTCAGCCTTTAATCGGAGATGAACAGCTTCAGAAATACCTGGCCAAGGCGCAGGCCGGGGATGTTGATGCACAGTATAACATCGGCACTATGTACTACCATGGCGAAGGTGTTGAGAGGGATCTTGATCAGGCACTGAAATGGTTTCATCTGGCTGCCGAGCAGAACGATGCCGGGGCTCAGTTTAACCTCGGCTTCATGTACGGCAAGGGCGAGGGCACACCAAAAAACCACAGGGCGTCCATGGAATGGTTTAAGAAGGCTGCCTCCCAGGGTCATTCAGGTGCCCATGAGATCCTAGAAAAGATGTTCAGAAAAACTTAAGTTGCTTGAGCCCATTGTCACTCTTAGAGAAGTGAAGGAATCCACCCTTATAACAGCATAATAGTATCTGACTTAAAGGATGAGTGTGTCTGAAAATAAAAAGCGATTTTATACCGTGGTAAGAGGCAGGGTGCCTGGGATATATACCAGCTGGTTCGGGCCGTCAGGAGCGGAGGAGAAGATCAGGGGTTATGCCGGGGCCATATATCGCGGCTTTGCCACCATGGAAGAAGCCCAGGACTTCATGGCACGCCCACAATCCTACCCGGTGCGGAAACAAGGTGCATACAGTAATGGGCATACAGAAGAAGGAGACCAGGAAGACCAGAAACGTCCAATCCACATATACACAGACGGTGGGTGTATCAATAACCCAGGTCCAGGCGGATTCGGGGCGATAATCATAGAAGGAGACAAACGAATTGAGATCTCCGGAGGATACCGGCTCACCACGAACAACCGTATGGAACTCATAGCCTGTATCCAGGCGCTGCACAGATTAAGGAAAAGCTCAACTGCAGTGATCTTCACGGACTCGCAGTATGTGACGAATGCCATTCAGAAGGGGTGGGCTATGAAATGGCGCTCACGGAACTGGATGCGTGACAAGACCCATAAGGCCGTCAACTCAGATCTGTGGGCAGAACTGCTCAAGCTTCTTGAAAAGCATGATGTTGTCTTCCGTTGGGTGCGAGGCCATGCCGGTAACCCGGAGAATGAACGGTGCGATGTGCTGGCCACAATGGCAGCGAAAGGGACGGAACTGGCCCTTGATACAGGATATGAGAATGCCATGAACGAACTCAGAGAATCAAGACTGTTCTAAAACTTATTGCTGATGATAAATTCCATCCACTTTTCATCATCAGAGGTGCTGGTGATGGTTATTGCGCCTTCACCCTTCTTGAGATCGACCCAGGCAATAAGACCATTGAGGGTCAAGGCCTCTACGGGAAGCATGACACGCAGGGGTGCACCGGTAAAGTCTTTTTGTTGAACCGTGCTCATAGTCTTAAAGATCTGAGGCGAGACCAGGCGCATACCATGCTGGCTTATGTCCTGCGCAATGCCACGACCGTTGAGCAGCACGCCCATCTTGAGCAGCACCGTGATCTTGACCTTCTTCCGGTGCTCCCCTCGCCGCTCATGTGCAGCATCATCTGTGTCCATGGTACATTCCCTCTCGTGTAATCTTTCTCATATCATCACTATGAGATTGAAGATTATTATTTGATGTAATCTATACAATACATTCAAATAAAAGTTAAGCAAGCAGAAGAT
>CAYMDG010000076.1:1890-8810 GCA_964388905.1 uncultured Bacteriovoracaceae bacterium | reverse complement strand
AAGAACATCAGTATAGGCGGTATGTCGCTCAAGATTGTAGGGTCACCCTTTGATGCCAAGAAGAGCCTCACTAGGGCTAATGCCGCACAGGTGGTTGGAAGGCCCATAGAAGTAATCCTTGAAGAAGAGAACATCATTATCTGGGGTGATGTCATACGGACCGAGGCTGATACCCTTGATCTTGCCATTGTGATTTACAAAGTTTCCGATGTGCAGGAGTGGAAGAAGCTCTGCAACGAAAAGGCGCAGGGAATCAGTATTTTCCCTGATTCTCTGGCAGTGCGGCGCAAGAGAAGAAGCGATAAATAGGAAACACGAGGCTTCATACCTGGCAAAGCCCTCATATAATAGACTTCTCACAACTCCTCGATTGCATCGTAAACAAGTTTTTTTCTTCGTAAACGTGAAATCTGGGATGATTCACATCACCCAAACGGCAGCAACATCTGTGTATACCTGAGTGCTTCTTGATTGGAATTTGGAAATTGTGAAACGCTCACCCCCAGGAGGCGTACCTTTTTAATTCCTGCATCCGTGTCACGTAGTAATACTATTGACTGCCGTGCAATGGTTTCAGCATCATCAACATATACCGACAGGGTGATGCTCCTGGTTATGGACTGGAAGTCGTAATACTTCAGCTTCAGGGTCACAGTGCGGCCTGCAATACCCTCCCGCCTCAGGATGCACGATACGTTCTGGGAGAGCTGTGCAAGGATGGCGGCCATACGGGTCAGGTCGTCGATGTCTTCATTCAGGGTGATCTCCTTGCCCACGGATTTTCTCTCACGCTCCGGCATAACAGGCCTCGGGTCATACCCGCGGGCTATTCCAAAGAAGAACGATCCGGTTTTTCCAAACCAGCGAAGCAGGTCATCAAGTTGTTTTTCCATAAGGTCGGCACCGGTCCTGATACCGAGCGAGAGCATCTTTTGTTCTGTAACCTTTCCCACCCCGTAGAACTTTCTGATAGGCAGGCTTGCAATAAAGGAAAGCGCCTTTGAGGGTGGGATGACCGTGAGGCCGTCGGGTTTTTTGAAATCGGAGGCCGCCTTGGCGAGGAACTTGTTGTAAGAAACCCCTGCCGATGCCGTCAGCGCGAGCGAGTCACGAATCCTTAACCTGATCTCACGGGCGATATCTGTGGCAATGGTAATGTGCCTCTTGTTAACGGACACATCGAGAAAGGCCTCGTCCAGTGACAAAGGTTCCACACAGTCTGTGTAGCGGAAGAAGATCTCCATTATCGCGTCGGATGCCTCCTGGTACTCGCTGAACCGCGGAGGTAGGAATATGGCATGGGGGCATAGTCTTTTTGCTTTTGCCGACGACATGGCCGAGTGGATGCCGAATTTTCGTGCCTCATACGAGCAGGCAGCAACGACGCCCCTTTGTTCAGGCGAACCCCCTACTATCACGGGCTTACCCTTCAGAGAGGGATTGTCCCTCTGTTCCACCGATGCATAAAAGGCATCCATATCTATATGGATTATCTTGCGGATGTCATCCAACATAGTTTAGAGGCTGCCAAAAAACTCTCTGATTATCTCCAGTGACTCTTTGGGTTTCTCCTGGGGGATGAGGTGGCCTGCTTCATTTACCATACGGTAGGTGCCCTGTTTGAAAAGTGATGTGGCCTTCTTCAGGTCGATAAAGGACCGGTTTTCGCTCTCTTGTCCTTCCAGGATCAGGGTAGGGCAGGTCACCTTTGGCAGTAGTGGCCAGGGATCATACTGCATGCCGCCCATGAATAACGATGCCTCCCTGAAAGGTGAGCATGCCAGCGTCAGTCCCCCGGCATCGAGTCTTTTCATGCCGTATTCAATATAAAGGTCGAGCATCTCTTCATCCCAGTTCTTGAACATGGTCTTTGACTTCAGATATGCATGCACCTCGTCACGATTGCCCCAGGTGTCTTTTCTTCTTATGGCCTTGGAGGCCAGCGGGTGAAGATCTACGGTTATCTGTGCCTTATAGAAATCTTCAGGCAGGAATATGGGCTCGAAAAGGATGAGGCCCCGTGCCTCCAGGCCAAAGGCCGCGTTGGCAATAGTAATTACCGTAGCGCCCATGGAGTGCCCCGCCATGGCAGGCTTTTCAAGATCAAGCACCTTGCAGAAGTTTGTCAGGTCCTGTGCAATGGTCAGCCAGTTCAATCCCCCCTTGTCAGGGTCCGACTCCCGGTGGTCGCAGAAATAAGGCGCAATCACGCGCCATCTGGGCGCGAGCTCCCTGGCTATGGGGTGCCACAGCCATGGTAGAAAACCGGTGGCGTGCAAGAGTACAATGGTTGGCCCATCGCCCTCGTAAAGGAGGTAGGAAAGGTCTACATCTCCGATATCCTCTTTGAGCACCTGGGGCATGCGGTCATGAATCATCTGGGAGGTCTCCTTGGTAAGAGAATTTTTTTACCATGCCAGTATGTATTAAAAGCAGGATTATATTCAAGGCGAAAGAGGGAGTCAAAAATGAATGGAAATCATAGAGGCCTAAGGACGCATCCGAAATTAACAAATTATTGACAAGGATTGTATTATTCTATAATTAGTCAATTAACTAATAAATAAATATCCACTAATCCATCTTTTTTATGTATCGAATCCGGAAATGAAAGGAGATGCAATGGATCTTGTCATATTAAGGCGACTGCTTTCTCATGGGTTGACACGTTCAGGTGTACTCCTGCTGTTGCTTGGTCTGCTCACCGGTCTTTTTGTCCCGAAGTTTAAAAACCCCAAGATGGGCCTATCGAGCCACGTTGAAGGAGTAATGGGTGGAATGATGCTCGTTATTCTGGGTTTTGTCTGGCCTAAATTATGGCTTGAACCTGCCGCTCTGAAGGCTGCACATTGGCTTGCGGTTTACGGGGCGTATGCAAATTGGGCCAACCCTCTCATAGCAGCGGTATGGGATGCCGGAGGCTCCATGATGCCAGGGGCTTCAAAGGGTAAGAAGGGCACACCGCTCCAGGAGATGGTCATAAGCATCGTTGCAGTAAGCCTTGTGGCGGCATTACTCCCTGCAGTTATCCTGGTTTTATGGGGCCTGCGAAGAGACGTCTAAACAATGTGTCTAGATAATATCGAGAACCCTGTATTGAAATCCTTTGAGCACTTCCTTGATATCCATCGAATCCGGCTCGAATATGGTGGAAAAGAGCGCCATACCTTCCCAGAATGCCACCATGGCAATGCTGACCTGAATGGCGAACTGCCTGTCTTCCGTATGCCTGAGCAGGTTCGCCACCAGTTCATCGATCCACCGCATATACGCCTCACGCAGTTTGGCCCTTACAGCATCATGATATAATGCGATCTCCCAGATCTCCACGAATATCCGTGAAAGACCCTTGTTGAGGGTAATGCGGTCGTTTATAAAGACGAAGATCTCCTCCATCAACTCCCTTTTTCTCAACCGGGCCAAGTCTTTGGATTTGAGCAATTCATTTACCTGAGCCCGGTAATCATCGATGACATAGTCGATGTAGTTGAGCAGGATGTCTTCTTTGCTGCTGAAATAGTAATGCAAGACCCCATGGTTCACCCCGGCGACACGGGCTATATCCTTGATGGAGGTCTTCTCGAATGATTTGTCCTGCAGACAGGTGTCAAGGGCCTTGAGGATCTGTAACCTTCGCTCTTCCTGTATACTTTTACGAGCCACGTATTATGCCCCTTTTATGGTCTTTATCAGAGTGTGGACTAGGGGGATTAGACCCCCCTGCCCACCTGCTACATACTCATTATTCAAGTTTGCATTCAACCATGGATTTAGGATTCCAAGCTCTCCTCTCGCAGGTTTCAGGTGATCCTTTCCACTTGTCTGTGAATATTACGCAACAGCAGACAGAGTCCTGGCGGTTTTATCCACGATATCCTTGAGTTCCGATTCGGAGACGAGAAGGCTTGGCCTGATCAGTATGGTCGATGTATCGACCTTTCCTGTGTCCACAAGCAGCCCGTTCTCTCTTGCCTTGGCACAGAACGAACCGGCAGTTTGGGGGGATGAAAACTTCAGCGACACGAGCAGGCCCATTCCAGCAACGGAGACAAGCTTCCCCTTGTCCATCTTGACATGGGCCGCCAGATCACCCATGAGCTTTTCGCCGAGCTTCGATGCATTGTTCCATGGCTCCAGACGGTCATATTCGTCCAGAGAGGTGATTGCCACCATGCACCCCAGGTCATGCCCGCCGAAGGTGCACAGGTGGATGAGGGGGTGGATATCGAAGAAACCCTTGAGCTCCGGGGTGAAGACCATGGCGGTCATGGGGAAGATACCGCTCGTGATGGCCTCTCCTATGATCAAGATGTCCGGGGCAACGCCCATGTGCTCGAAGAAGAATCTCTTGCCGGTCCTGCCGAATCCGCTTTGTGTCTCATCAAAGATGAGTTTTGCACCGGTTGCATCACACAACGAGCGCACCTGTGTGTAATAGAGCGCATCGGCTCTGCGGCAGTGGTTTTCAACCTGGATTGGCTCCATAACGACCGCTGCGGTGCGTGCCCCGATGGCCTTTCTCGCCGCCTCGATATCGCCGAATGGGATAACCTTTACTGACTGGATGAGTTTTCCGAACTGCTCTTTTCCTTCCCTTTGAGAGAGTGAGAGGGCAAAGCCCGACTCACCGTAACAACCGCCATCCACGGTGATGAGCTCGGGTCTTGCCGTAAAACCCCGGGCGAGCTTGCATGCGGCTTCCATGGATTCGCCGCGGGTAACACCGAACAGTACACAGTCAAGGCTGCCCGGCATGAACTCGGCAATCCTCCTGGCGAGCAGGGCCTTTTCCTGGGAGGGCATGACGAAATTGCCCTGGTCCGTTTCATAGATGGCCTTCTTGAACCGTTGGATGATGGCAGGGTTTTTTCTGCCGAGGTTGAAGGTGCCACCCGAGGTGTAGCAATCGAGGTAGCGGTTTCCCTCAGAGTCAATCAGAAAGGAACCATCGCCTTCCTGCTCAAGGAAGTCATGTCCATTTTCCCGGATCTTTTTTACGTAACTTTTTGAAAAGACCCTTTCCGCTTCTTTGAAAATATTGTTTTTGTCGACCTTTATGGTTGCGTTGTCTTTCTTCATATCCCCCCCTGCTTTCTTGAAATAAAACCGAGGACAAACTCCTCGAGGTCCCGCACCAGGTTGAAGGCAATGATCTGGACCTTTAGATTGTCCAGGAGCATGCGGATCAGAGGCACCCTTGCAAGGGGGAGAAGCGGGATCAGGTACCAGCGCATGGCCTTTACTGCCGCGTTGATGCGGCGCAGGAGGTCCTCGACGTCATCCATGCTCGCAGTGATGGGTATCTGAAACCGCATGACCTGGGGGGCATTCCCCGAATATGCCGCCCATACGCCCTGCCTTGCAAGGCAGTCGGCCATGAGGGCGCCGATGAACTCATACTTGTACTCGATTCCAATCATGAGGCCCAGGCCACGAACTTCCTTTACGTAGTTTCCATTGGCCCTCCAGATCTCATTGAGGCCTTCCTTGAAGCGCTTGCCAACGGTAGCCGCATTTTCCCACACCTTGTTCTCCACAAGAAAGTCGAGTACGGCTGAAGATACGATGCAGCCAAGGTCCGTCCCGCCGCCGTGGGATGTGTGGAAGAGGGGATTGGCCTCCACATAACCGGTTAATGAATCAATGGCCCGATAGACTACCGCCCCGTTGGGATAGACCCCGCCGCTCATGGACTTGGCTGTGAACATGATATCCGGTATCACACCGTACTGCTCCATGGCCCACATGGTTCCCGTACGACCGAAGCCGGTCTGCACCTCGTCAAAGACGAGCATTATACCGTGCTCATCGCAGATCTGCCGCAACCCTTTAATATACTCCTTGGTCGCCACATGGATGCCTCCCTCTCCCTGGATGGGCTCAAGAACGATGGCGGCTATGTTCTTGCCGGCAACACACCTCACCGCCTCAAGGTCATTGAAGTCCACCACATGGAACCCCGGCATGAGCGGGAGGAACAGCTCCTTGTAATAGTCCTTGCCGCATGCGGAAAGGCTGAAGCCTTCATGGCCGTGATAGGCCTTGTTCATGGTGATCACATCGTTCCTGCCCGTGGCCCCCTTGGCAAGCTTGATGGCACCTGCACAGGCATCTGCACCTGTTGCACAGAGCATAACCTTTTTCATATCTCCCGGGCAGACAGACGCGAGCTTGGCGGCAAAGAGGACCTTGTGCTCGGACAAGATTCCGTGAGATCCCATGTCGTGCCCGTCAAGGGCTTCTGCCAGGGTATCCATGATCGTGGTATTGCCTCTGCCCACGTTGAAGCAGCCGGCCGAGCTGAAGCAGTCATAGAACTGTTTTCCGCTCTGGGCATCAATGAAGGTGCATCCTTTCCTTGCACGCTCGTATACATCCAGGTGTGCGCATCTCAAATACCTCACCTGACCCCATGAGATGTGCTTGCCGAAGAGGTGCTGGATATAGTCCCTCTCCTGTTTGTCCATTCTGATAACCTGTTTATCCGCCATTTTCTCCTCCTTCACTGCATGAAAAGGACCATGCATTTTTTTATGAGGCATTCATTTTCAATATGCCCTCTGCCCGTCTATCCAGGTCTGGACAACCCGGCTCGAATCCGAGAAGGGGTCTCCATCTACTACGCAGAAGGTTGCGGACGCACCCTCGCAGAGACCGTAGTTCTTGTTTCCCAACGAGGAGCTGCCGCCGATTGTCCCTGCCGTAAGGGCCTGGAATTCGCTGAGCCTTTCATCCGGGTCGAGCATGGATCCATCAGGCTTCTTCCTATCGACGGCACGCCTGATGTTGTGCAGCGGGTCATCGGCGGCACAGGGTCCGTCCGAGCTGATGCAGATTTGAACCCCCCTGTCGAGAAGGCTTTTCAGGGGAAAGGCCTTCAGATAGGGCAATGCCCCCTGGCGTTCGATGGCATCGGCGTA